>NZ_JCANNB010000140.1:0-213 GCF_059553435.1 Micromonospora sp. PRAS1 | reverse complement strand
TGTCGAACAAGGTGCTGGATGTGCACAACTTCTCGACGGCCAACGGTGCGGCGATCGTGCAGTGGGCTGATCACAACGGGACGAACCAGCAGTTCCGGTTGGCTGATTCCGATGGTGGTCACGTCCGGTTGATCAACCGGAACAGCAACAAGGTGCTGGAGGTGCAGGGCGCCTCGACCGCCGACGGCGGCAACATCGTGCAGTACGACGACT
>NZ_JCANNB010000139.1:0-218 GCF_059553435.1 Micromonospora sp. PRAS1 | reverse complement strand
ACGCCACCTGCGCCTCGAACGCCGAGAACGCCACCCCCGACACCGGCACCGAAACACCAGCACCAACCTCCGACAACCACTGCGCCTCACCCGCAGGCACACACACCACCCGCGCATCCCCATCCGGATCCGCAACCATCGCCTCCAACACCAACCGGAACATCCCCGCCAACCGCGACAACCCCACACCACCGAACACCCGCACATCCCCGACCAGG
>NZ_JCANNB010000138.1:0-225 GCF_059553435.1 Micromonospora sp. PRAS1 | reverse complement strand
GTTGGCCCAACCGGGCGGCTGTCGTCGCGTCGAACAGCGCGGTGCTGTACTGGATCTCGCCGGTCAGCCCGTCGCGGGTCTCGCCGAGCGTCACGATCAGGTCGAACTTCACCTGGACGGCGTCGTCGAGCGCGTCGGGAGTCGGCGCGCTCTCGCCACGGTCGAGCGCCGCGTAGTTCAGCACGACCTGGACGAGCGGGGTGCGGGACCGGTCGCGCTCGACGG
>NZ_JCANNB010000137.1:0-228 GCF_059553435.1 Micromonospora sp. PRAS1 | reverse complement strand
CCGACGGCGGTCAGCAGGGACACACTCTCCCCGCGGTCCTTGCGCAGGGCGGCGACGAGGAGCGCGTCGGGGGCGCTGTCCTGCGCCATCGCCGTCAACACACCATCCGGACCGAGTTCCAAAAACCGGGTCACACCGGCACCGGTCAGGGTGGTCACGCCGTCGGCGAAACGAACCGTCTCCCGCACATGCCGCACCCAATACTCAGCCGTATCCGGCTGAACGACC
>NZ_JCANNB010000136.1:0-234 GCF_059553435.1 Micromonospora sp. PRAS1 | reverse complement strand
CTTCGCGCCCGCGTTGGCCGCCTCCAGCGCAGCCCGGTTGCGCCTGGTCGCGTCGACGGTGCTGATCCACTCGCCACGGGTCGCCCACACCGGGACGGCGTCGTATCCGTGCGGGCCGTCGATCTCGCCGCCGCTGGCGTACCTGCTGCCGACCGGGCCACCGAGCGCGTTGAACTCGCGGCGGCCGCCACGGGCGGTTGACTCCTCGGCGATCAGCCGGGTCCGCACCTCGCG
>NZ_JCANNB010000135.1:0-259 GCF_059553435.1 Micromonospora sp. PRAS1 | reverse complement strand
CGTGACCGGATCATCGCCGAGGCACGCGGCAACCCGCTGGCGTTGCTGGAACTGCCACGGGGCACGCCGCCGACGCACCTGGCCGGCGGGTTCGAGCTGCCCGACACCCTCAGCGTCCCGCACCGCATCGAGGACGAATTCCGGCGCCGCTCCAGCAGCCTGCCTCCCGACACCCAACTGCTCCTGCTGGTCGCCGCCGCTGAGCCAACCGGCGACGTGGCCCTGCTGTGGCACGCCACCGCGCAACTCGGCATCGCCC
>NZ_JCANNB010000134.1:0-262 GCF_059553435.1 Micromonospora sp. PRAS1 | reverse complement strand
CCCGCGGCGACAACCCCGCCAGATCCCGAACCAAACGCTCCCGCAACACCTCCACATGCGCAGAATGCGACGCGTAATCCACCGCGATCCGACGAACCCGCACCCCCTCACCCTCCAACACCGCCAACAACGACACCACCGCATCCACATCACCAGAAACCACCGTCGACGCCGGCCCATTCACCGCCGCCACCGACACACCCGACATCAACCGCGCCCGCACCACCTCCACCGGCAACCCCACCGACGCCATCGCACCCCC
>NZ_JCANNB010000133.1:0-298 GCF_059553435.1 Micromonospora sp. PRAS1 | reverse complement strand
GCGTACACGTCCCGAGCTAACCGCCGCTACCTGCGCCGACGCGGCATCGCCGCGACGATCCCGTCAAAGGCCGACCAAGACGCCAACCGGCGCAAGAAGGGGTCCAAGGGCGGCCGGCCACCGGCCTTCGATCCCGAGCGGTACAAGCAGCGTCACGCCGTGGAATGCGGCATCAACCAGCTCAAACGCTACCGAGCCATAGCGACTCGCTTCGACAAACTCGCCGTCCGCTACGAAGCCACCGTTCACATCGCCGCGATCAATGAGTGGCTGTGACCGACTTCGACACAGGCCCTAG
>NZ_JCANNB010000132.1:0-298 GCF_059553435.1 Micromonospora sp. PRAS1 | reverse complement strand
ACCCCACCACCACCGCACGCGACTCCAACACCGCACGACCCCGCGCCAACGTGAACGCCACATCAACCGCATCCACACCAGACACCCGCGAAAGACGAACCGCCTGCTCCCGCACCGCACCCGCAGACTTCCCCGACAACACCCACGCCAACGCCGGCACAGACTCCGCCCGCTCCACCACCTCAACCTCAGGAGCCTGCTCCAAAATCACGTGCGCATTCGTGCCACTGATGCCGAATGAGGAGACTGCGGCGCGGCGGGGTCGGTCGGTTTCCGGCCAGGGTCGGGCCTCGGTCAG
>NZ_JCANNB010000131.1:0-307 GCF_059553435.1 Micromonospora sp. PRAS1 | reverse complement strand
CGCGAAGAGTAGGGCGATCCGCTCGGCGGCGACCCGGCGTGCCACGAACGCCAGGACTTGCGCGGAGGCCTCGTCCAGCCACTGGGCGTCGTCGACGAGGCACAACAGCGGCTGCTCCTCGGCGATCTCGGCCAGCAGGTTGAGAATGGCCAGCCCGACCAGGAACCGGTCCGGTGCAGGTCCGGCACGTAAGCCGAACGCTACGCCGAGGGCACCCTGCTGCGGCTCGGGCAGCGCATCCGCGTGCCCAAGCAGCGGCGCACACAACTGGTGCAAGCCGGCGAACGCGAACTGCGTCTCGGCCTCC
>NZ_JCANNB010000130.1:0-329 GCF_059553435.1 Micromonospora sp. PRAS1 | reverse complement strand
CCCCTCGTAGGTGATATCTGAGATTCGGGCGGGCCCGCCACGATCACGCCGCGACCTAATGAAAGGACTCTCGGTCCACCATCCCACCAGCGTTGAAGTGACCGTGGACGCCCGCGTGGCCCTCCATCGTTGTCGAAGGATTCGATGATCCAGGCCTGTCCAGAGGTGTCCCACGCGAGCGGCTCAAGCAAGTGACTACCACTGCACAAGGGCCGGTCCTGCCAGGACCCGCCGTGTCGGATCGGTCTTGTCGAAGCGCTCACCGCGCGGGCTACAACGCGAGATCTCCGAACGAGCCCGGGCAAGACCAGCCCTTGCATGCTCATTAG
>NZ_JCANNB010000129.1:0-338 GCF_059553435.1 Micromonospora sp. PRAS1 | reverse complement strand
CGACGCGGCCAACCCACGCACCGTCCGGTACGCGAACACGTCCCGCACGCTCGTCGGATAACCCGCCGCCCGCAACGACCCGACCAACGTCACCGCCAACATCGAGTCCCCACCAAGGTCGAAGAAACTCTCCTCCACACTCACCGACTCCCGACCCAACACCCGAGCCCACACCTGCGCCACCGCCCGCTCCACCGCAGACACCGGCGCCACGAACACACCCACCGGCAGATCAGCGACCCCCGGCACCGGCAACCGCCGCCGATCCACCTTCCCGTTCACATCCACCGGCACCGCACCGACCACCACGAACGCCGCCGGCACCATCACCTCCGGCA
>NZ_JCANNB010000128.1:0-340 GCF_059553435.1 Micromonospora sp. PRAS1 | reverse complement strand
CTGCGGACCATCCACCAACACCACAGGCGCCGACAACCCCGGCAACACCGACACACACGACGACGACGTCACCACCACCGACACCCCCGCATCCCCCACCATCACACCCAACCGCTCCGACGGATACGACGGATCCAACGGCACATACACACCACCCGCCCGATGCACCGCCAACATCACCACCACCTGCTCCACCGACCGATCCAGACACACCCCCACCAACACCTCAGGACCCACACCCACCGAGCACAGATGGCGGGCCAACCGATTCGCCGCCGCACTCAACTCCCCATACGACAACGACACCCCACCACCAGAAACCGCCACCGCACCCGGCCGC
>NZ_JCANNB010000127.1:0-343 GCF_059553435.1 Micromonospora sp. PRAS1 | reverse complement strand
CACCGACGGGTTCGGGGTGTTCGTGGAGTGCAGCCCGCACCCCGTGTTGGCGATGGCCGTGCAGGATGCTGCCGAGTCTGCGGTGGTGGCGGGCACGCTGCGCCGTGACGAGGGCGGTTGGGACCGGGTGCTCACCTCGGCCGCCGAACTCTGGACCAACGGCGTGCCGATCGACTGGCCCGACGTCGGCGGTCGGGTCGTCGACCTGCCCACCTACCCGTTCCAGCGGGAGCGCTACTGGATCGACGCCACCGACGCCGGTGACCCGACCGGGCTGGGCCTGACCGACGCCGACCACCCCCTGCTCGGCGCGGCCACCACCGTCGCCGGCACACACCGCCTG
>NZ_JCANNB010000126.1:0-360 GCF_059553435.1 Micromonospora sp. PRAS1 | reverse complement strand
CAACCGCACGTTTCCTGATTGCCAGTCCACGTGTGGGGTCGGTTCGTCGACGTGCAGTGTTGCCGGCAGCACGCCGTGGGTCATCGCCTGGACCATCTTGATCACACCGGCCACGCCCGCAGCGGCCTGGGTGTGGCCGATGTTCGACTTCACCGACCCCAACCACAACGGCTCACCCGAACGCTGCCCATACGTCGCCAACAACGACTGCGCCTCGATCGGATCCCCCAACCGGGTCCCCGTCCCATGCGCCTCCACCACATCCACCTCACCCACACCCAACCCCGCCACACTCAACGCCCGCCGAATCACCCGCTGCTGCGACGGACCATTAGGCGCCGTCAACCCATTCGACGCACC
>NZ_JCANNB010000125.1:0-366 GCF_059553435.1 Micromonospora sp. PRAS1 | reverse complement strand
AATCCGGATCAATCGGCAAATACGCACCACCCGCCAACCACACACCAAACAACGCCACCACCAAATCCGGACCCCGACCCAACCGCACACCCACCACCACCTCCGGACCCACACCCACACCACGCAAATAACCCGCCAACCGCGACGCCCGCACCCACAAACCCCCATACGTCAAACACCGCCCACCACCCACCACCGCCACCACATCCGGCGTCTCCACCACCCACCGCAACACCAACTCATGCACCCCACCAACCGCCGACGACACAACCGGCACCGACACCCCCCAACCCGGCACCGACACCGGCAACACCGACAACCGCCGCCCCGACTCAACCGCCACCACCGCCAACAAATCGACCAGGT
>NZ_JCANNB010000124.1:0-378 GCF_059553435.1 Micromonospora sp. PRAS1 | reverse complement strand
ACCCGACAACACCTCACCCACCGCCACACTGCGCAACACCACCACCCGCGCACCATCAACCACCGACAACCCACCCGACACCACCGCCGCCGCAATCTCCCCCTGCGAATGCCCCACCACCGCATCCCCCACCACACCCAACGACTCCCACACCGCCGCCAACGACACCATCACCGCCCACGACAACGGCTGCACCACATCCACCCGCGCCAACAACACCTCATCCGACAACGCCGCCCGCACATCCCAATCCACAAACAACTCCAACGCCGCCACACACTCACCAAACCGCTCCGCAAACACCGACGAACAACCCAACAACTCCACACCCATACCCACCCACTGCGCCCCCTGACCCGGGAACACCAACACCCGCTT
>NZ_JCANNB010000123.1:0-392 GCF_059553435.1 Micromonospora sp. PRAS1 | reverse complement strand
AGCAGGCCCTGCACCGCGTCGGCGAACAACACCTCCTGCCGCAGATTCCGGAACCAGTACCCCGCATCCAGCACGTCGTCAGGACTCAACCAGGTACCCGTCACCGTCGACCACAACGGCACCCGCGGCGCCCGCGGCGACAACCCCGCCAGATCCCGGGCCAGACGCTCCCGCAACACCTCCACGTGCGGTGAGTGCGAGGCGTAGTCCACCGCGATCCGGCGAACCCGCACCCCCTCACCCTCCAACACCGCCAACAACGACACCACCGCATCCACATCACCAGAAACCACCGTCGACGCCGGCCCATTCACCGCCGCCACCGACACACCCGACATCAACCGCCCCCGCACCACCTCCACCGGCAACCCCACCGACGCCATCGCACCCCG
>NZ_JCANNB010000122.1:0-409 GCF_059553435.1 Micromonospora sp. PRAS1 | reverse complement strand
GAAACTGAACGGCCCCGCCGCCGCCAACACAGACCCCAGCTCCGCCAGGTCCACATCCTGATCCACCATCAACACCCGCTGGCCCGACACCAACGGCGCCCAGACATTCGGCACCTGCAAATCAAAAGCCACCGACGAGAACACCGCACAGCCGGCCGAACCACGACCCGCCAACTCGTCCGCTGCCCACCGAACATGATTCGCCAAACCCCGATGCGTAACCTGCACACCCTTCGGCCGACCCGTCGAACCCGACGTGAAAATCACATACGCCAAATCATCCAAATCCACCACACCCGGCAACACCACCGACTCCTGCGGCACCACGTTCTCCACAGCCAGCACCTCAACCCCAGCCGGGAAACGATCCGCATAACCAGCCGACGTCACCACCCACGACACACCCGCA
>NZ_JCANNB010000121.1:0-412 GCF_059553435.1 Micromonospora sp. PRAS1 | reverse complement strand
AAAACTGAACGGCCCCGCCCCATCCAGCACCGCACCCAACTCCGCCAGATCCACATCCTGATCCACCATCAACACCCGCTGACCCGACACCAACGGCGCCCACACATTCGGCACCTGCAAATCAAAAGCCACCGACGAAAACACCGCACAACCAGCCGCACCACGACCCGCCAACTCCACCGCCGCCCACCGAACATGATTCGCCAAACCCCGATGCGTAACCTGCACACCCTTCGGCCGACCCGTCGAACCCGACGTGAAAATCACATACGCCAAATCATCCAGATCAGCCACGCCGGGCAGGCCCGTCACCGGATGCCCCGGCTCAGCGCGCTCCACTGCCAGGACCTCAATTCCGGCCGGGAAACGATCCGCATAACGAGCCGACGTCACCACCCGCGACACACCCGCG
>NZ_JCANNB010000120.1:0-425 GCF_059553435.1 Micromonospora sp. PRAS1 | reverse complement strand
TTTGATCCGTTGGGGTTGCGGGGTTCGTCGACTGGTGTGTTTGCGGGGGTGATGTATCACGATTATTTGGGTTCGGGTTCGACGGGTTCGGTGGTGTCGGGTCGGGTGGCGTATGCGTTGGGGTTGGAGGGTCCGGCGGTGTCGGTGGATACGGCGTGTTCGTCGTCGTTGGTGGCGGTGCATTGGGCGGTGCGGGGGTTGTTGGCGGGGGATTGTTCGTTGGCGTTGGCGGGTGGGGTGACGGTGATGGCGACGCCGGAGACGTTTGTGGAGTTTTCGCGTCAGGGTGGGTTGGCCGCCGATGGTCGGTGTAAGTCGTTTGCGGGTGCGGCGGATGGTACGGGTTGGTCGGAGGGTGTGGGGGTGTTGGTGTTGGAGCGGTTGTCGGATGCGGTGGCGGCGGGGCGTCGGGTGTGGGCGGTGGT
>NZ_JCANNB010000119.1:0-430 GCF_059553435.1 Micromonospora sp. PRAS1 | reverse complement strand
GTCGAGGTCATCGCCACCACCGGCACCCAACGCCACCCACACACCCTCAACCTCGGCCCACCCGCCCCCAACATCCACATCACCCAATGGCTCAGCCACACCCACCTCCTCCCCCGCTGCGCCGCCGTCATCACCACCGGCGGACCCGCCACCATCATGGCCGCCCTCCAACACGGCAAACCCCTCATCATCACCCCCACCACCTGGGACAAACCCGACAACGCCCGCCGCATCACCAACGCCGGCCTCGGCCTCCACCTCAACCCCAAACACTGCACCCCCCACACCCTCCGCACCGCCGTCCAAGAACTCCTCACCAACCCCACCTACCAACACAACGCCCACACCATCGCCAAACAACTCGCCACCACCAACGGACCCACCCACGCCGCCCACCTCCTCGAAAACCTCACCACCCACCACCGGACGG
>NZ_JCANNB010000118.1:0-473 GCF_059553435.1 Micromonospora sp. PRAS1 | reverse complement strand
GACGGTCTGCGGGCCGGCCACGGTCGTGGCGGCGCCCAGCAGCGGGTGGCCGGTGTCGGTGAGTCCCAGCCCGGCCGGATCGGAGCGGACGCCCGCGTCGAGCCAGTAGCGGTCGCGTTGGAACGGGTAGGTGGGCAGGTCGGCGATCCGGCCGCCCGGTACCGGCCAGTCGATCGGCACACCACGGGTCCACAACTCGCCTGCGGATCGCAGCACCCGGTCCCAGCCGCCTTCGTCACGACGCAGCGTGCCCGCCACCACCGCAGACTCGGCAGCATCCTGCACCGCCATCGCCAACACGGGGTGCGGGCTGCACTCGACGAACACGCCGAACCCGTCGGTGAGCAGGCCCTGCACCGCGTCGGCGAACAACACCTCCTGCCGCAGATTCCGGAACCAGTACCCCCCATCCAGCACATCGTCAGGACTCAACCAGGTACCCGTCACCGTCGACCACAACGGCACCCGCGGCG
>NZ_JCANNB010000117.1:0-502 GCF_059553435.1 Micromonospora sp. PRAS1 | reverse complement strand
ATCAGCACACGGCTCCTGCACGATCGGGTTGTTCCCCGCAGTCGAACCGTCCCGGTTGCTCACACACAAACCGTTGAACGCACTACGGATCAGATACCGATCACTCGAACTCCCCGACGCCGTGAACGACCACGTCTGGTTGCTACTCGCCCCACACGTCCACTGCCACAACTGCACACCCGACTCAGACGAATAGTTCGGCACATCCACACAACGCCCACTGTTGACGTTGACCAGACCGAACCCACCACCCTGAGCCGTCACCCGAAACTGCTGACCGCCGGCACCCGCATCACACGAGACCTGCGTCAACACCCCCGCGTTACCGGTCGACGCACCCGCCACATTCACACACTTGCCACTGGACGCACTCGCCAACGTGTAGACACCAGCATCCACCGGCACCGCCGCCACCGACGGCGACGCCGACATCACTACACCGACAACCGCCACCGGCGCCGCCATCAACACCGCGCCGAGCAGAGCGACACGACGCCGCTTC
>NZ_JCANNB010000116.1:0-613 GCF_059553435.1 Micromonospora sp. PRAS1 | reverse complement strand
CACCCAACACGTCCTGCCGGAGGTCTACCGCCTGGGCGCGGAGGGGGTCGTGCTCCAGAAGACCGAGATCGGCTTCGACGTCTCACCGGCCGAGATCTACGCCGCGCTGTCGGCCGGCGCGCGGCTCGTCGTGGCCCGCCCGGGCGGGCACCGCGACCCCGCGTACCTCCGCGAGCTGATCATCTCCGAGCGGGTGACGACGGTCCACTTCGTACCGACCATGCTGGCCGCGTTGCTCGCCGAAGGACTCGACGACTGCACCTCGCTGCGCTCCGTCGGCGTCGGCGGCGAGGAACTGCCGGTCGACGTGGCGCGGGCCTTCCTGGCCGCGCTGCCCGGCTGCGAGCTGCACAACACGTACGGGCCCGCCGAGGCGGCGGTCGACGTCACCGCGTGGCGCTGCGACCCGCAGGCCCTGGCCGAGCTGACCCGGGTACCGCTCGGCGGACCCCACCCCAACCTGCGCCTGCACGTCCTCGACGACCGGTTGGAGTTGGTGCCGATCGGTGTGCCTGGTGAGTTGTGTGTGGCGGGGGTCGGTGTTGGTCGGGGTTATCTGAATGCTGCCGGTTTGACGGCGGATCGGTTTGTGCCGGATCCGTTCGGGTCGGTG
>NZ_JCANNB010000115.1:0-613 GCF_059553435.1 Micromonospora sp. PRAS1 | reverse complement strand
GACCGCTCACGTCGCACCCACCGTCAACCGTCTCGGCCGTGACGGCGTGATCCTCCAGAAGACCGAGATCGGCTTCGACGTTTCACCGGCCGAGATCTACGCGGGCCTCTCCACCGGAGCGCGGCTCGTCATCGCCCGGCCCGGCGGGCACCGTGACCCCGCGTACCTGCGTGACCTGATCATCGCCGAGTCGGTCACCGCTATCGAGCTGGTGCCCAGCATGTTGGCCGCCCTGCTCGCCGAGGACATCACCGGCTGCGTCTCGCTGCGATCGGTCGCGGTCGGTGGCGAGGAACTGCCGGTGGACCTGGCGCGGGCCTTCCTGGCCGCGCTGCCCGGCTGCGAGCTGCACAACACGTACGGGCCGGCGGAGACCACCGTCGACGTCACCAGCTGGCGCTGCACCGCCGACGAGCTGGCCGGCGTCGCACGGGTGCCGCTGGGCCGCCCCTTCCCGAACCTCACCCTGCGGGTGCTCGACGACCGGTTGGAGTTGGTGCCGGTGGGGGTGCCTGGTGAGTTGTGTGTGGCGGGGGTCGGTGTTGGTCGGGGTTATCTGAATGCTGCCGGTTTGACGGCGGATCGGTTTGTGCCGGATCCGTTCGGGCCGGCC
>NZ_JCANNB010000114.1:0-632 GCF_059553435.1 Micromonospora sp. PRAS1 | reverse complement strand
ACCAGGTCAAGCTCCGTGGGTACCGGATCGAACCGGGGGAGATCGAGGCCGTACTGGCCCGGCATCCGCAGGTCAGCGCGGCGGCCGTTGTCGCGCTCGGCGAGGGGCTCGAGCGGCGGCTCGTTGCCTATGTGGTGGGTGATGTCGGTCTTGATTTGGTTGAGTTGCGTGAGTGTGTGGTGGCGGAGTTGCCGGCGTTCATGGTGCCTGCGGTGTTTGTGCCTTTGGAGGCGATGCCGTTGACGGTCAACGGCAAGCTTGATCGGGCTGGTTTGCCTGTTCCGCGGGTGGTTGGGGAGTGGTTGGCGCCGGTTACGGCGACGGAGGAGATTCTGGCTGGGGTGTGGGCGGGGTTGTTGCGGGTTGAGCGGGTGGGGGTGGTGGATGACTTTTTTGAGCTGGGTGGGCATTCGTTGTTGGCTACGCAGGTGATGTCTCGGGTTCGGGATGTGTTCGGGGTTGAGGTGGAGTTGGCGGTGGTGTTTGATCGGCCGACGGTGCGTGGGTTGGCTGCGGTGATCGATGGGCTTGTGCCGGGGAGTGTGGTGCCGTCGGTTGTGGCGGTTCCGCGCGAGCGGCCGTTGCCGTTGTCGTTCGGGCAGCAGCGGTTGTGGTTCCTCGACCAGCTCGAC
>NZ_JCANNB010000113.1:0-698 GCF_059553435.1 Micromonospora sp. PRAS1 | reverse complement strand
TAGAGGGCCCCGGTCAGCGATTCGCTGTAGACGACGGAAGGTTCAGGCTCGACGCGGTTGCGGAGTGGAAAATCCAACAACACGAAGGGACCAGCGACCGCGCCGAAGTGCAGACCGACGTTGAGCGGCAACACCCGGACTGAGACCTGCGGACGCTTGCTCACGTCCAACAGGTGTCGTAGCTGTTCGGCCATGGTGACGGGGCTGCCAACGACCCGGAGGAGAACGGCCTCGGAGAGGATCGCCTCGAACTGCGGTGCGGGTGGAAGGCGACGTTCCAGCAGCGATTGGCGTTGCAACCGGACCTCCACCAGCCGCTCCCGTTCCTCCTCCGAGATGCGCGAGCGGTTCTGATAGACACCACGGGCATAGTTCCTGGTTTGGAGCAACCCGGGTATCAGGGTGTCCTCGTGCTCGCGGAGGCGGGAGGCGGCGGATTCCAGGCCGACGTAGAGTTCGAACCACTCGGGGATGGCGTCGCCGTACGAATGCCACCAGCCTTTGGCCTTGGTCTCGCCGGCCAGGGCGATGAGCGCGCCGGTCAGCTCGGGCGTTACGGCGTACAGCTCACACATGGCCCGGACGTCGACGGCGCGGGCCGGGCCGAGGCCGCTCTCGATGCGCCACAGCTTCTGCCGGCTGAACTGCATCGCCTCGGCCACCGCGTCGAGCGTCATGCGCGCCTCGGTGCGCAGGTC
>NZ_JCANNB010000112.1:0-745 GCF_059553435.1 Micromonospora sp. PRAS1 | reverse complement strand
AGCAAGCCGACCATGGGTGGTGCTGGCGTCGGTGGCCACGGTGTCGAGGCCGGCGAGGAGTTCGTCGCGGTTCGCGCCGACCACCACGGCCCGGTATTCGAGGACGGACCGGTGGGCCAGGGACCAGCCGACGTCCACCGGGTCGAGGGCGGGCCGCTCGCGTACGGCGGTGGCGATCCGGGCCGCGGCGGCGGTAAGCGCCTCGGGGCTGCGGGCGGTCAACACCCAGGGGATGACGGCGGGCGGAAGACCCTCGCGTGGTTCGTCCGGAACGGCCTCCGGCTGTTCGAGAATCAGGTGGGCATTGGTGCCACTGACCCCGAACGAGGAGACTGCGGCGCGGCGGGGTCGGTTGGTTTCCGGCCAGGGTCGGGCCTCGGTCAACAACCGCACATTCCCCGACTCCCAATCCACATGCGGAGTCGGCTCATCCACATGCAACGTCGCCGGCAACACACCATGCGACATCGCCTGCACCATCTTGATCACACCGGCCACGCCCGCAGCGGCCTGGGTGTGGCCGATGTTCGACTTCACCGACCCCAACCACAACGGCTCACCCGAACGCTGCCCATACGTCGCCAACAACGACTGCGCCTCAATCGGATCCCCCAACCGCGTCCCCGTCCCATGCGCCTCCACCACATCCACCTCACCCACACCCAACCCCGCCACACCCAACGCCCGCCGAATCACCCGCTGCTGCGACGGACCATTAGGCGCCGTCAACCCATTCGACGCACCG
>NZ_JCANNB010000111.1:0-752 GCF_059553435.1 Micromonospora sp. PRAS1 | reverse complement strand
CTTGTCGGCCAAGACTCGGTCCGGGCGGGTTCGGGGCCGGCCGCCGCCGAGGCGAGGCACCCTGATCCCGTCGAGCACCGCCACAAACTGCGGGCTGTCCCCACGCTGCCCAGCGGTCAACACGATCGACAACGGCTTGCGCCCTTGCTCGCAGGCCAGATGCAGCTTCGTGGTCAGCCCACCCCGCGACCGACCGAGCGCGTGATCGGTCGGCTCGACCGTGACGCCGCCCGGCGGTTCGGCCTGCAGATCCCCCTTTTACGCGCCCCGGCGGCGTGCTGATGAGCCCGGGCAACAGTCGAGTCCACCGACACATCCCAGACGACGCGTCCGGCCCTGTCAGCCACCGCCTGCAACGCAGTCAGGATCCTCGCCCAGGTCCCATCCCGCTGCCAACGCCGGAACAGCGCGTACACCGCGGCCCAGGATCCGTAGCACTCCGGGACGTCCCGCCACGGGGCGCCGACCCGTGTCCGCCACCGAATCCCATCAATGAGCTGCCGTTTCGTCCATGTCGACGGCCGACCTGGCCTACGCCCCGCAGGCAGCAACGGCTCCAGCGCCACCCACTGTGCGTCGGTCAAGTCGTGCCGCCTCGCCACCGCTAGGGTGTCCACGAGGTCTCCGGTGTTCGGGTTCTGCTTGGTCGCTGAACCAGATACCGGAGACCTCGCTACATCTCGAACACCGACACGCGAAGATCCTCAAGCCGGCAGCTCAAGCCCTGCCACCGACTTCGACACAGGCCCTAG
>NZ_JCANNB010000110.1:0-815 GCF_059553435.1 Micromonospora sp. PRAS1 | reverse complement strand
GCCCCGGTTGGCGACCGGGGTGCCGGCGACGACGTCGTCGGAGGCGCCGTACCGGCCGAGCACGACGGCGAAGGCGGCGAGGCCCGTCATGAACATCGTCGCGCGGTGCTCGCGGGCCAATGCCCGCAGCCGGAGCGCGGTCGCGGCGGGGACGATGAACGACGTCGACGCGCCTGCGGCCGACCGGATCGCGGGGCGGGGCCGGTCGACCGGCAGCTCGAGGGTGGGCCGCCCGGCGAGCTGCCGGCGCCAGTAGTCCAGCTGCCCGTCGAGGACGGCGCCGGTGAGCCACTCGTGCTGCCAGACGGCGTAGTCGGCGTACTGCACCGGCAGGGGCGGCAGCGGCTGCCCGCGGTAGAGGGCGTCGAGGTCGCGGCGCAGGATCCGGTCGGACCACTCGTCGAAGGCGGCGTGGTGCGTGGACACGACGAGCACCTGCTCACCGGCGGCGAGCCGGACGAGGACGGCCCGGACCATCGGCCCGGCGGCCAGGTCGAACGGCGCGGCCGCGGCGGCGAGCAGCGATCCGGTCACGCGGACCGGGTCGGCGGCGCCGGTGACGTCGACGACCGGCAGTGGCACCGTGCCGGGCGGGTCGGCGATCTGCCGCGGCACGCCGTCCGGGCCGGTGACGAGCCGGGTGCGCAGCACCTCGTGGCGGGCCACGACGCCGTCGAGGGCCGCGCCGAGCGCGGCCACGTCGACGTCTCCGCTCAGCCCGATCGGGATGGGCACGTGGTACTCGGTGGATCCGGGGCTGAGCTGGTCGAGGAACCACAGCCGCTGCTGCGCGAACGACAACGGCAGCGGCTCAG
>NZ_JCANNB010000109.1:0-821 GCF_059553435.1 Micromonospora sp. PRAS1 | reverse complement strand
ATGAGCCGTTGCCGTTGTCGTTCGCGCAGCAGCGGCTGTGGTTCCTCGACCAGCTCAGCCCCGGATCCACCGAGTACAACCTGCCGCTACCGCCACGCCGGCTCCACGGGCCCCTCGACGTCGCCGCGCTCGGCGCTGCCCTCGACGGTGTCGTGGCCCGCCACGAGGTGCTGCGCACCCGGCTCGTCGCCGGTCCGGACGGCGTGGCGTACCAGATCGTCGACCCGCCCCGGCCGGTGCCGCTTCCCGTCGTCGACATCCGCCCCGCCGCCGACCCGCACGCCGCCGTGCAGCGGCTCCTGGCGACCGACGCCGCGGCGCCGTTCGACCTGGCCACCGGCCCGATGCTCCGCGCGATGCTCGTCCGCATCGCCGCCCACGAGCACGTCCTGGCCGTCACCGTGCACCACGTCGCGTTCGACGAGTGGTCCGACCGGATCCTGCGCCGCGAGCTCGACGCGCTGTACGCCGGGCAGCCGCTGCCGCCCCTGCCGGTGCAGTACGCCGACTACGCCGTCTGGCAACGCCGCCAGCTGACCGGCCCCGCCCTCGACGGCCAGCTCGACTACTGGCGCCACCGCCTCGCTGGCCTACCCACCCTCGACCTGCCGACCGACCGCCGCCGGCCCCCGCTGCGGGAGCTCGCCGGCGCCGTCACCCGCTTCACCGTGCCGGCCGACGTCACCGACCGGCTGCGCGCGCTGTCGCAGGACCACGGCGCCACCATGTTCATGACGACCCTGTCCGCGTTCGCGGTACTGCTCGGCCGGTACTGCAACGCCGAGGACATCGTGGTCGGCACTCCGGTCGCCAACCGGGGG
>NZ_JCANNB010000108.1:0-917 GCF_059553435.1 Micromonospora sp. PRAS1 | reverse complement strand
GCACGTCGGGGTGGGTGGCCAGAACCGCCTCGATCTCCCCCGGCTCAATCCGATACCCACGCACCTTCACCTGCTGATCAACACGACCCAAATACTCCAACACCCCATCCGCCCGCCACCTCACCCGATCCCCAGACCGATACCACCGCGACCCACCCGAACCAGCAACAAACCGCTCCGCCGTCAACACCGGCCGACCAACATACCCACGAGCCAACCCCAACCCACCCACCAACAACTCCCCCACCACCCCCACCGGCACCGAACGAAGCTGCCCATCAACAACCCGCACACTCCAACCAGACAACGGCCGACCAATCGCAACCTCCACACCCTCAACCCGATACGACGTCACATGCACCGTCGTCTCAGTAATCCCATACATATTCACCAACTCAGGACCATCAAAAACCCACCCCGCCAAATGACCCGCCGTCAACACATCCCCACCAAACACCACCCGCCGCAACGACCCCACACCCCCAGCCACCAACGCAAAACCACGAAACACCTCCGGAGTCACACTCAACATCGTCACCCCCTCCGCCACCACCACCCCCACCAACGCCTCCGGCGACCGCACCACATCCATCGACACCAACACACACCGCCCACCCGTCGCCAACGCACCCCAGATCTCCCACACCGAAAAATCAAACGCCACCGAATGCAACACACTCCACACCCCACCACCACCATCCGCCGCCACCTCCAACAAATCACACACACTTCCATGCCGCACCATCACACCCTTAGGCCGACCCGTCGACCCCGACGTATAAATCACATACGCCAACTGCTCCGGATCCACCACCACCGGCTCAAACCCACCCCCAAACCCACCCCCAACCCCAATATCCGAAAGCACCAAAGCAGCACCAGAATCAGCCAACATAAACTCCACCCGATCCACCGGA
>NZ_JCANNB010000107.1:0-936 GCF_059553435.1 Micromonospora sp. PRAS1 | reverse complement strand
AGAGGGTGTTTGAGAAGGGGCTATGACGTCGGTTGTTGGTGGTAGGTGCGGCGTTGTTGGCGGGTGGCTGGTTGGCCTCGGGTGAGGCGGCGGGTCATGGTGTTGATGGCGGCCCAGCGGATCATGGCTTCGGAGGTGGCGGGGTCGCGTTCGTAGTCGCGGGCCAGGCGGCGGTGGGCGGTGAGCCAGGCGAAGGTCCGTTCGACCGGCCATCGTTTGGGGATGAGGACGAAGCCTTTCTGGCCGGCGGGTTTGCGCACGATGTGCAGGGTGGTTCGGAGGATGCGGGCGGTCCAGTCGACGAGTTGTCCGGCGAAGCCTGCGTCGGCGAGGACGAATCGGACCGGTGTGGCCAGGTAGAGGCTGAGCAGGGTGGTCTTGGCGCCGTCGCGGTCCTGGACGCTGGCGGCGCAGACCATCACCACGAGGATCATGCCGAGGGTGTCGGTGACGATGAACCTCTTCCGGCCGTTGATCTTCTTGCCGGCGTCGTAGCCGCGGGTGTCGGTGCCGACGGTGTCGGCGGCTTTGACGCTCTGGGAGTCGATGATTCCGGCGGAGGGCTGTGGGTTGCGGCCCTGGCTGAGGCGGACCTGTTCCCGGAGGTGCTCGAGGATGCGTGGGGTGACTTTCTCCTGCTCCCACCGGACGAAGTACCAGTAGACGGTCTGCCATGGCGGAAAGTCCGCCGGGAGTTGCCGCCAGGAGCAGCCGGTACGCACGACGTAGAGGATCGCGTCCACGATGGCCCGCCGGGAGTGCTTCTCCGGCCGGCCACCCGGGCGAGGTGGTGGCAGCAGGCCAGCGATGTGACGCCACTGAGCGGTGGTCAGATCGGAGGGGTACCGACGCTTACGAGGCACGCTGAAGGCAACCAGGCATCCACGATCATCAGCCGCACACCGAGTCCGACACGCCCCTTCTCAAACACTCACT
>NZ_JCANNB010000106.1:0-940 GCF_059553435.1 Micromonospora sp. PRAS1 | reverse complement strand
GCGGCGGTCAAGGGCGGGATGAGTCAGGCTGAGGCGGCGCGGGTGTTTCAGGTGGCGCCGAAGACGGTGTGGCGGTGGGTGGATGCCTTTGACCGTCAGGGAAACCGAGGGCTGAACGCCCGTCGGCGGGGGCGGCGTGCGAACGAGCAGAAGGCGTTGACGCCCAGGCAGCAGGCCCGGGTGCGGCGGGCCGTCATTCACAAGTGCCCGGATCAGCTCGCTCTGCCGGGATTGGTGTGGACCCGTCCGCAGGTCCGCCAGCTCATCCGGTCCTGGTTCGGTCTGGAACTGTCGCTGGTGACGGTCGGGAAGTACCTGCGGTCGTGGGGCCTGTCGCCGCAGAAACCGGTCCGCCGCGCGTATGAGCAGGATCCGCAGGCGGTCACCGAGTGGCTGGAGGTCACGTACCCGGCGATCGTGGCCCGCGCCAAGCGGGACAAGGCGATGGTGTTGTGGCTGGACCAGACCGGGCTGCGCTCGGACGCCGCGGTAGGCGCCACCTGGGCGCCGGTCGGGCAGACCCCGGTGGTGGCCAAGACCGGCCGCCGGTTCGGCGTCAACGTGATGGCCGCGATCAGCAACAAGGGCGAGTTGTACTTCACCTGCTACACCGGTTCGTTCAACGGCGAGGTGCTGCTGACGTTCCTGGCCCGCCTCACCCGCCACCTCGACCGGAAGATCCACCTGATCGTCGACGGGCACTCCGTGCACCGCCGGATCATGGTGCGCGACTGGCTGGCCACCCGCACCGACCGGATCGAGATGCACTTCCTGCCCGGCTACGCCCCCGAACTCAACCCCGTGGAACTGCTCAACCACGACGTCAAACACCATGTAGCACAAGCGAACCCAGCCACCGTCGCCGACCTGACTACCGCGGCCAGCAGACACCTACGTCGACGACAGAACCAGCCAGCCACGGTGAAAGCCTTCTTCGGCA
>NZ_JCANNB010000105.1:0-985 GCF_059553435.1 Micromonospora sp. PRAS1 | reverse complement strand
CTAGACGAGTAAGTCCGAAGTCGGGTCAGTGGTCGTAGGCGATCAGGGACCTGGTCAAGGGCTGGCCGGTCGCCCGGTTGTGCCAGATCGCGGCGGTCATCGCGAGGAGTCGCTGCGCGATGCGGACGGCTACACCTTCGATACTCCGGCCGCCGTGTAACTCAAGGTCGAGTTGGCCCTTCAACGTGTCGTTGACCGACTCGATGAGCTGCCGAACCGGCTTGAGTAAGTGCTCGTCGCGGCGTGGGGTGCGGTTGCGGTACGACGGTCGCAGCAACCGCACCCCACGCTCGGCCAGCCACCGGTCCAACTCGGCCGAGACGTACCCCTTGTCCGCCACGATCAGCAGACCCGGACGGTCAGCGATCAGGTCCGGGTCGTGATCGAGGATCGCGGTCAGCACCTGCCGCTCGTCAACCTTCGGCGTCGCGAGGGCCCAGGTGACCGGCAGACCGGCGGGGGTGCAGACCAGATGCAGACGCAGGCCCCAGAAGAACCGCGAGTGCGAAGAGCAGTAGCCGTAGCCGGCCCACCCCGCCAGGTCGGAGCGTTTCACCGTCGGCCTCGACCGACCGCACTCCACTGGCGTGGAGTCCACCACCCACGTCGTGTCCGACCACAGGTCGGTGTCCGCCGCGACCGCCCGGATAGCGCGCTTGAGCAGCGGCAACGCCGCCCGCAAACGCTTGTTGTAACCAGACTGCCCCGGCAGATACGGAAACGCCCCAGGCAGATGCCCAGGCACGAACCGCAACCAACGGGCCTCGGAACGCACCCCGAGCAACACCTGCGCAACCGCCAAAGTGAGCAACTCCGCATCGGAGAGCTTCGGTGGCCTACCGGTCCTGCGAGGCCGCCCGAGCCAGTCGTCGATCTTCACGTACAGTGCGGTCAGAAGGGTGTTGAGGTCTGTCGTCACAAACGGATCTTCAACACCCTTCGTCTACACCCACACCCCGGGGGCCGTTAGGACTTACTCGTCTAG
>NZ_JCANNB010000104.1:0-1018 GCF_059553435.1 Micromonospora sp. PRAS1 | reverse complement strand
AGGTTTGTTCTCATGGGACGGGACTCCTCACTACTACTGATTGGGGGTGGTGGTGGGCTTACAGGGGGTTCCAACCGTCGGTGCCGGCGAGATAGCGCTGCGGGGTGTAGTTGGCCGCCTGGGCGTCGCTCAGCTGCGGCCGGTTGCTGTTCACCGCCGCTCCGGCCCCGGTGTTGCGGTACTCGAGGAACCGGGCGTTCTGCCAGGTGGCGTCGCCCATGTTCGTCCAGGGCTGCGAGTTGCGGACGGTGCCGCTCAGGTTGGATTCGCGGTAGAGGACCTGGGCACCCTGCCGCCACGGACGGCCGAGCGTGGTGTTGTTGCTGCCGGCGCCGGTGATGGTGGACCGGTAGAACAGGAACCCGTAGGTCTTGGCCGCGTTGGTGCTGGCGGCGGTGATGGTGCCGCCTGTCGAACGCTTCTCGTGGACCCTGGTCCGGTCGATGACGATCGTTCCGCCACCGAAGATGAAGTCGGTAGTGCCCTCGACGTACGAGTCGACCATGTAGGCGCGGGCGTTGTCGTTTACCAGGAAGGTGTCCTGGTCACCCAGGAGCCGGACGTTACGGAGCACCGCGCGGTCCGCGCCGAGGTTCAGGGCGACCGCCTGGTGCCCACTGCTTGTCGACCTCTCGTCGAAGTCGTTGGAGATGGTCAGATTCTCCGCGACGAAGTTCGCGCCATCGACGAACATGCTGGCGCTGCCCGAGGTGCCGTGGCTGTTGGCCGAGTTGTTGAAGACCAGCACGGTCTCGGCCGGACCGGCACCGAGGCCGCGCAGCGTGATGTGTGGTTTGTTCCTCGGCACCCGGACGACTTCCCGGTAGCTGCCGGCCTTGATCGTGATGGTGACCCGCTGGGTGTTGTTCACCGGCACCGCGTCGACCGCGGCCTGCACCGTGCGGTAGGTGCCGCTACCGTCCGCCGCCACCGTCGGCCTGCCGCTCGGCGGCGGTGAGGTTGGCGGGTTGGTCGGGGTGCCGGAGGTCGGATTGAACCGCCACTGCATCCGCGCCAG
>NZ_JCANNB010000103.1:0-1149 GCF_059553435.1 Micromonospora sp. PRAS1 | reverse complement strand
GGCCCGGTCAAGGGGTGAGTGCAATCGTTAGGTAGTGATGAGTTGTGCGAGGCGTTGGGCTGGGGTGTCCCAGCCCAGCGTTTCGCGGGGTCGGGTGTTGAGTTCGTGGGCGACTTCGTCGAGGCCGGTCTGGTCGATGGTGCGGAAGTCGTAACTGTTCTTGGGGAAGTACTGGCGTAGCAGGCCGTTGGTGTTCTCGTTGCTGCCGCGTTGCCAGGGGCTGTGGGGGTCGCAGAAGTAGACCGGGCAGCCGGTGGCGACGGTGAACACCGGGTGGGTGGCCATCTCGGCGCCTTGGTCCCAGGTCAGTGACCGGCGTAGGTGTGCCGGCATTCGGGTGGCCAGGGTGGTGAGCACGCCGATGACGGCTTGGCTGTCGCGGCTGTTGGGCAGTGCGCCGAGCATGACGTAGCGGGTGGTGCGTTCGACCAGGGTCACGATCGCTGAGGCGCCGGCCTTGCCGATGACCAGGTCGCCTTCCCAGTGCCCGGGCACTGCCCGGTCGGCGGCCTCGGCGGGTCGGTTGCTGATGTGCAGATCCCCGATCCAGGGCCGTCGGCTGCGGGCCGCGCCCGCGGCGCGTGACTGCGGGCGCCGCTGGGTGCGACCCGACCGTAGCGCCACCTGCCGGGTCAACTCTGCCCGCAGGTTGCCCCGCGACTGCACGTAGATCGCCTGGTAGATCGTTTCGTGGGACACCTGCAACTCCGGACGGTCGGCGTACGTGGCCCGTAACCACGCGGCGATCTGCTTCGGAGACCACCTCCGCGCCAGTTTCCCCGCCACCGTGTGCCGCAGCCGCGTGCCCGGCCGAAGCTTCGACGCCTTCGACCGCCGCCGGGCCGCGTCAGCCCGCCGCTGCGCCCACTGCGCCTGATACCCCCACCGATACGGCCGACGAGCCCGCCCGGGCGGCAACGACCGCCCGAGCGGATTCTTCGTCCCGTGCCGCGCACTGTTGTTCCGCGCCACCTCCCGCGACACCGTGCACACCGGCACCCCGAGGCTCCCCGCGATCTGCGAGATCGTCCGCCCCGAAGCCCACAGATGCTCCAACACCTGCCGATGCCCGAACGTCAACACACCCGGCCTCGCCACCAGCACCTCCAGCCCAACCAAGATCAGTTGCACTGAAGCCTAGAAACCGCC
>NZ_JCANNB010000102.1:0-1250 GCF_059553435.1 Micromonospora sp. PRAS1 | reverse complement strand
GTCCGGGACCGGTCCCGGTCAACAGCAAGGGCATCAACCAACTGCTCGAACGGCAAATCCTGATGCGCATACGCCTCCAACGCCACACCCCGCACCCGACCCACCAACTCACGAAACGTCGGATCACCCGACAGATCCACACGCAACACAAGGGTATTGACAAAACAACCAACCAAACCATCAACCTCAGCCCGACCCCGATTCGCCACCGGCGTACCCACCACCACATCCTCGGCATCGCAATACCGACCCAACAACGCCACAAACGCCGCCAACACCGTCATAAACATCGTCGCCCCAGCCTCACCCGCCAACACCCGCAAACCATCCACCGTCGACCCCGGCACCACAAACTCAACAACCCCACCCGCCGACGACCGCACCGCCGGCCGCGGCCGATCAACCGGCAACTCAAGCACCGGCACCCCCGCCAACCGACCCCGCCAATAAGCCAACTGCCCATCCAACACCGCACCCGACAACCACTCCCGCTGCCACACCGCAAAATCGGCATACTGCACCCGCAACGGCGCAAGAACCTCACCCCGCACCAACGCCGCCAACTCCCGACGCACAACACCACCAGACCACTCATCAGAAACCACATGATGCAACACCAACAACAACACCTGCTCCCCCGACGCCAACCGCAACAACACCACCCGAAACAACGGCCCAACCGCCAAATCAAACGGCTCCGCCACCGCCCGAGCAACCACACCCCCAGCCACACCAACATCAGACAAATCCACCACCGGCAACCACACCCGCCCCGGCCCATCAATCACCTGCACAGGCACACCATCCACACCCACCACCAACCGAGTCCGCAACACCTCATGCCGAGCAACCAACCCCTCCAACGCCGCCTGCAACGCCACCACCGACACCGAACCATCCCAACGAATCACCAACGGCACGTTGTACTCCACCGAACCCGGATCCAAACGATCCAAAAACCACAACCGCTGCTGCGCAAACGACAACGGCAACACCCGATCACGCCCCACCGACACCACCGGCGGCACCACCACCCCCACCACCGAACCATCCACCACCGCCGCCAAAGACCGCACCACCGGCCGATCAAAAACCTCCGCCAACGCCAACTCCACCCCAAACACCTCACGAACCCGCGACACCACCTGCGCAGCCAACAACGAATGACCACCAAGCTCAAAGAAATGCCCACCCGCCCCAACACCCTCCACACCCAACACACGCCCAAAGATCCCCGCCAGAAGCTCCTC
>NZ_JCANNB010000101.1:0-1270 GCF_059553435.1 Micromonospora sp. PRAS1 | reverse complement strand
TGATGCCTATGACTGTTTACTGCGGAATTGACTGGGCCGAGGAACACCACGACGTCGCGATCGTCAACGACAGCGGCGGGTTGGTCGCACGGCTGAGAATCGGTGATGACGCGGCCGGTTACCGGCAGCTGATCGACCTGCTCGCCGACGCCGGTGACAACCCGCAACAGCCGATCCCCGTGGCGATCGAGACCTCCCGGGGCCTGCTGGTGGCTTGCCTGCGGGCGACCGGCCGGCGGATCTATGCGATCAACCCGGTCGCGGTCGCTCGTTACCGAGACCGATATACCGTCTCACGCACCAAGTCCGACCATGTCGACGCGGTGGTCCTGGCCAACATTCTGCGCACCGACATGGCCGTGCACCGGCCGCTGCCCAACGACTCCGAACTCGTCCAGGCGATCGCAGTTCTCGCCCGTGCGCAACAAGACGCCGTATGGGATCGAACCCAAGCCCACAACAAACTGCGCTCACTGCTGCGCGAGTACTACCCGACCTTCCTGCTGGCCTTCCGCGACGCCCGCGGCGGGATCACCCGCCCCGAAGCCCGCGCCGTACTCGCCACAGCGCCCACCCCCACCCAGGCAGCGACACTGACCCCAGACGACCTCGCCGACGCCCTACGACGAGCCGGCCGGCAACGAGGCGTCACCGCCGAAGCTGACCGACTGCACCAGGCCCTGGCCACCGCAACCCTGCACCAGCCACCCCTGGTCGAACAGGCCATGGGACAACAAGCCCTGGCCCTACTGCGCGCCTTGGACACCGCCTGCCTCAACGCCGAAGACCTGGCCACGGCCGCAGAACAGTCTTTTGATCAACACCCGGACGCCGAGATCATCACCAGCTTCGCAGGCCTCGGTCGACTCATCGGCGCCCGGGTACTCGCCGAGATCGGAGATGACCGATCCCGCTTCGCTGATACACGAGCACTGAAATCGTATGCCGGCTCCGCCCCGATCACCCGCGCCTCCGGCAAGAGCCTGATCGTCATGCACCGACGAGTGAAAAATCAGCGCCTCGCCCACGCCAGCCATCTCTGGGCCTTCTCCGCCCTCACCGCCTCCCCCGGCGCCCACGCTCATTACCAACGCCGAAGAACCGCCGGCGACGGCCACACCGCCGCCCTGCGCCACCTGTCCAACCGGCTCCTTGGCTGCCTTCACCACTGCCTGCAAACCCGACAGCTCTACCAGGAGACAACCGCCTTCACCCCACCCCAGCCACAACAGCTACCCACCGCAGCTTGACACCAAAATGCGTGGGATGT
>NZ_JCANNB010000100.1:0-1316 GCF_059553435.1 Micromonospora sp. PRAS1 | reverse complement strand
TTGAGCGGTGGCGCCGGGCAGGAGTGGACGCCGGTCGAGCCGTTCGCGTTGATCGGCGAGGCGGACCGGGCGTTGCTGCCCGACGGGCTCACCGACGCCTACCCGGCCACCCAGGCCCAGGTGGGCATGGCCGTCGAGATCGCCAAGGACGAGGCCGGCGCGCCGTACCACATCGTGCACACCATGCGTGTACCCGACGAACTGCCCTTCGACGTCGAACCGCTGCACGCCACCCTCGCCGAGTTGGTCGCCCGGCACGAGACGCTGCGTACCTCGTTCGACCTCGACGGCTACTCGGTGCCCATGCAACTCGTGCACGCCGAGGCCCGGGTGCCGGTCGCCGTGCACCCCGACGCGACCAGCCTGGCGGCGTACGTCACCGCCGAACGGGAACGGCCCTTCGACCCGGCGCAGCCGCCGCCGCTGCTGCGGGTCGCCGTGCACCCCGGGGACGGCCACTCCTGGTGGCTCACCGTCTCCGTCAGCCACCTGGTCACCGGCGGCTGGGACCTGAACCTCCTCCTGGCCGACCTGCTCGACGGCTACCACCGGCGGCGGCGCGGCGAGCAGCCGGCCCCCACCGAACCGGTGCCAGTCCGGTACGCCGACTTCGTCGCCGCCGAGCTGGCGGCGCTCGACTCGACCGAGGACGCCGACTACTGGCGGCAGGTGGTGACCGGGCGGCCGAAGCTCACCCTGCCGGGCACCCCGGCCGGCGACTCCGGCCCCCGGCGGGTGTGCCGCACCGAGTTGGACATCGCCGACCTGGACGACGCGCTGCGCCGGCTCGCCAGCAGTCTCGGCGTACCCGTCAAGGCGGTCCTGCACGCCGCGCACCTGAAGGTGATGAGCCAGCTCACCAACGAGCCCGCCTTCCACAGCGGCCTGGTCTGCGACGCGCGGCCCGAGGTTCGGGGCGCGGAGCGGGTGCACGGCATGTACATAAACACCCTGCCGTTCGGTCACGACCGTACCGCCCGCACCTGGCGCGACCTGGTCACCGCGGTCTTCGACCGGGAGGTCGAACTCTGGCCGCACCGGCGTTACCCGCTGCCGGCGGTACGCCGGCTGACCGGCGCGGACGCGCACCCGGTCGACGTCGTCTTCAACTACACCGAACCCAGCACCGGCCAGTCCGACACCGCGGCGACGATCACGCCGGGCAGCGGCCCCGCGACGGCCTCGACCGAGGATGCCGCCGAGGCGCCGGCGACCGGCGACGCGACTGCCTCGACCGACGGCACCCCCCAGGTGGCTGCGGACGGGGCCGCCACCGAGTTCGTCCTCTCCGTCGGCGCCAGCGGATCGACGATCCG
>NZ_JCANNB010000099.1:0-1335 GCF_059553435.1 Micromonospora sp. PRAS1 | reverse complement strand
CGTCCCGGTTCATGAGCGGTTTGTGGCGTGGGCTGTGGCGGTGCCGGATGTGGTGGCGGTGGTGTGTGGTGGTCGGGTGTTGACGTATGGGGGTTTGTTGGCTCGGGCGAGGCGGTTTGCGGCGCGGTTGCGGGTGGAGGGTGTTGGGGCGGAGTCGGTGGTGGGGCTGCGGTTGTCTCGGGGGGTTGAGATGGTGGTGGGGATTGTGGGGGTGTGGCTGGCTGGGGGGGCGTATTTGGCGTTGGATCCGGAGTATCCGGTGGGTCGTTTGGATTTTATGGTGGCTGATGCGGGTGTGGGGTTGGTGTTGTCTGATGTGGAGGGTGTGGATGGTTTTGAGTCGGTGGTGGTGGAGTCGGGGCAGTTGGCGTATGTGATTTATACGTCGGGGTCGACTGGGCGGCCTAAGGGTGTGCAGGTGTCGCATGCTGGTTTGGCGAATTTGGTGGATGCGTTGGGGTCGGTGGTGGTGGGGCGGGTGTTGCAGTTTGCGTCGTTTAGTTTTGATGCGTCGGTGTTGGATGTTGCGGGGGTGTTGGCTGGGGGTGGGACGCTTGTGGTTGCGGTGGGTGTGGAGCGTGTGGATCCGGTGGCGTTGGGTGGGTTGGTGCGGGCGGGTGGGGTGCAGGTGATGAATGTGTCGCCGTCGTTGTTGTCGGTGCTTGATCCTGTGGGGTTGTCGGGGGTGGAGCGGTTGTTGGTTGGTTCGGAGCGGGTGGGTGTGGAGGTTGTGCGGGATTGGGCTGTGGGTCGGTCGTTGTTTGTTGGTTATGGTCCGACTGAGGCGTCGGTGATTTGTTGTGCTGGGGTGGTTGATTCGGTGGTGGGTCGGCCTTCGATTGGTGTGCCGATTTCTAATATGCGGGTGTATGTGTTGGATGCGGGGTTGGTGCCGGTGCCGGTGGGTGTTGGTGGTGAGGTGTTTGTGTCGGGGGTTGGGGTTGCGCGTGGTTATGGTGGTCGGGCGGCGTTGACGGCTGAGCGTTTTGTGGCTGATCCGTTTGCTGGTGATGGTTCGCGGATGTATTGCACGGGTGATCGGGCTCGTTGGCGTGGTGATGGGTGTCTTGATTTTTTGGGTCGGGTTGATGAGCAGGTCAAGGTTCGTGGGTTTCGGGTTGAGCCGGCTGAGGTGGAGCAGGTTCTGGTGGGGCATGCGGGGGTTCGGGCGGTTGTGGTCCGGGCTTGGGGTGAGGGTGCTGATCGGCGTCTGGTTGCCTATCTGGTTCCGGCTGATCCTGCTGGTGGTTTGCCTGGGGTCGCTGAGTTGCGGGCGTATGCGGCCGGGTGGCTTCCCGAGTACATGGTGCCGTCGGCGTTCGTGGAGCTTTCCGC
>NZ_JCANNB010000098.1:0-1338 GCF_059553435.1 Micromonospora sp. PRAS1 | reverse complement strand
AGGTGCCCCGGCCATGACCACACAGGACCCGATCCGCACGACCGCACCGCGACCACGTGAGCAGGCAGCGACGGGTGTCCGGTCCGGCGGACCGGACGTCACGGGCGGCGGCACCGACCCCGCCGCGCCGGAGCCTGGCCGGCCCCGCCTGCTCTCGTACGTCGCCCGGTGGGGCCGGACGCGACGCTGGCTGCCGCCCGAGGCGCGCCTGGTGCTGGACGTGGGCGCCGCCTTCGGCTACGGCACGGCCGCGTTGCAGGGCCGCAGCCGTCACCGGCGGGTCGTCGGGGTCGAACGGGACCCGACGCACGTGGTGGAGGCGGCCCGCCGCCTGCCGCACATCGAGATGATCTGCGCGGACGCCGCAGCGCTGCCGTTTCCCGATGGCTCCGTCGACGCCGTCGTCCTGCTCGACGTCATCGAGCACGTCGCGGACCCGCCGGCCGTACTGGCCGAGGCGCACCGGGTGCTCCGTGCCGACGGATGGCTGGTGGTGAGCGTGCCGCACCGTGGCCTGCTGGCGCCGCTGGACTCGATGAACGTCTACCCGGCACTGCGCCGCCGCAGACCGTCGTGGCTGCCGCTGGAGTCCGCGGAGGGCTCGGACACCGGCCATCACCAGCACTTCACCCTCGACGAGGTACGGCGGATCCTGGGACCCCGGTTCGCGGTCGACCGAGTGGCGCGCACCGGCCTGGGGCTGGCCGAGCTGTACCACCTCGCCATTCTGGTGGCCTTCAAGGGCCTGCTCCGCTGGCCCCGGGTGTACCAGGTGCTGCTGTTGGGACACCTGGCCGCGTACGTGCTGGACGACCTGCTTCCGCTCGGCCGGGCGAGCTACTACCTGACGGTGCGGGCGCGCGCAGTCGACGGGGGTGCGGGCTGATGAGCCGGTTCCTGGTCACCTGCTGGCCGTTCACCGGGCACGTGTTGCCGCAGCTGAGCATCGCCGTGGCGCTGCGCGAGCGGGGTCACGAGGTGGCCTTCTACACAGGCGAGACCGCCCGGTCCACGATCGAGACGGCCGGCTTCCCGGTCTTCGGGTTCTCCGCCGTCGACGAGCGGCAGGCATACTCGCTGGTCGAGGCGCTGGAGCAGGGCTGGCCCGACCGCCGCCCGAAGCCCGGCCTGCTCCGGGACATCCTGCGGCGCTGGCTGGTGGAGACCATTCCCGACCAGGTGGCCGACCTCGAACCGTTGCTGCACCGCTGGCAGCCGGACGTGCTGGTCACCGACCTGTCGATGTGGGCACCGATCGTGGTGCTCTGGCAACGCGACCACATCCCCGTCGCCCTCTCCAGCACCTTCATGGGTCCACTCATCCCGGGACCGGACGCC
>NZ_JCANNB010000097.1:0-1368 GCF_059553435.1 Micromonospora sp. PRAS1 | reverse complement strand
CCAGGGGCATTGCGTTCTCACGGGCCGGGTGCCTGAGCTGGGGTTTCCCGAGGTGAGGGGCCTTTGTGGAGGCGGATGGAGCGGATGAAGTCCTCAAGGTGATCATGGAGTTTCTCTAGGACTTCACGACACCGAGGACTCCACCCGCCGATGACATCATCCCTGATCTCTGCACTGACCGTGACAGCCCCCGGTCTCGACACGCCACCATCACCAGTCACCGACGGTGAACACGGTGGACTCCTGGCCGCGGTGCGGCTGATCCCGGACCCGCGCAATCCCCGCGGCGTGCGCTACCCCTTGGCCGCGGTGCTCGCCGTCGCGGTATGCGCCGTTCTCGGCGGCGCCTCGTCGTTCGCCGCGATCACCGACTGGCTTCACGACCTCGACGAGCCCTCGCAGGTCAGACTCGGGTTCACCCGCGGTGTACCGGCCGGCACGACCCTCTGGCGGCTACTGATTCGCCTCGACGCCACCCTGGTCAGCACCGTACTGGCCGGCTGGCTGCGCGCCCGAACGCCACCGGCGGTGACGCGGCCGCGCCGCTACCGGACGGTGATCGCCATCGACGGCAAGACGCTACGGGGCGCCCGCCTGCCCGACGGCCGCCAGGTGCACCTGCTCTCCGCGCTGGACACCAGCACCGGCATCGTCCTCGCCCAGGTCACCGTCGACACGAAAAGCAACGAGATCACCTCCTTCACGCCGCTGCTCGACGCCGTGGAGAGGGTCCTCGGTCACCTGGCCGGAATCGTGTTCGTCGCCGATGCCCTGCACACCCAGACCGAACACGCCCGGCAGATCACCGCCCGCGGAGCACACCTGCTCCTGCAGGCGAAACGCAACCAGCCCACCCTGTTCACGCAGCTCAAGTCCCTGCCCTGGGCGCAGATCCCGGTCGGCGACCGCACCCGCGACACCGGTCACGGCCGCACAGAGACCCGGACCGTCAAGGCCGTCACCCTGCACACTCCCGGCGGGATCGCTTTCCCGCATGCCCAGCAGGCCGTGCGGATAACCCGGACCCGCACGATCGAGGCAAAGACCAGCCGCGAGACCGCCTACCTGATCACCTCCGTCCCCGCCCCGGACGCGTACCCCGCCGAACTACAGCAATGGGCCAGAGCAGAGTGGTTGATCGAGAACAAGATCCACTTCGTCCGGGATGTCACGTTCCGTGAAGACCACCACCAGGCCCGGACCGGCACCGGACCCGCCATCATGGCCACCCTACGCAACACCGCGATCGGCTGGCACCGCATCAACGGCGCCACCAACATCGCCCGCGCCAACCGGCGGGCTGACCGCCGGTCAAACGATCTCATACAAGCCGTGACCAGCGCCTATCCGAACACGCAATGACCCTGG
>NZ_JCANNB010000096.1:0-1432 GCF_059553435.1 Micromonospora sp. PRAS1 | reverse complement strand
CCACGAACACAGACGGCACCATGAACGCCGGCAACCGCCGCGCCGCAAACTCCTTCAACTCCCTGACGTCCGACGACCCCACAACATAGGCAACCAACCGCCGATCCGCCTGATCCCCATACGCCACCACCACCGCCGCCGTCACACCCGGACACGACGCCAACACCGCCTCAACCTCACCAGGCTCAACCCGAAACCCACGCACCTTCAACTGCGCATCCAACCGCCCCACAAACACCAAACGCCCATCAACACCCCACCGCCCCCGATCCCCCGTCCGATACATCCGCGACCCACCACCAACAAACGGATCCCCCACAAACCGCTCCGCCGTCAACGCCGCCCGACCCCCATACCCCCGACCAACCCCAGCACCCCCGATATAAACCTCCCCCACAACCGCCGGCCGCAAAAACCGATCCAACACATACACCCGCGTATTCGGCAACGGCACCCCCACCGGCGGCACCCCATCACCCACCACCACCGGCGCCGCCGTCGTCATCACCGTCGCCTCAGTCGGCCCATACGTATTCACCAACCCACACCCCAACCACCGCCCCGCCACCGCCTCAGACAACAACTCAGCACCCGACAACACCCTCGACAACCCCACCACCGGCTCCACAACCTGCAACAACGACGGCACCACACTCATCACCTCCACACCCGCCACCCGCACCAACCAACCCACATCCGACCGCTCACCACCACCCGCAACCACCAACGTCCCACCCTGCGCCAAAGTCGCCGCCACATCCAACACCGACGCATCAAAACCAAACGACGCAAACTGCAAAACCCGACCACGAAAATACGAACCCAACCCCACCACCACATTCACCAAACCACCATGCGTCAAATGCACACCCTTCGGCCGACCCGTCGAACCCGACGTATAAACCACATACGCCAACTGCCGCGAATCCACCACCACCCGCTCCACACCATCCACACCATCCACACCATCCACATCAAACAACACCACCGACACACCAGAATCAACAACCATAAACTCACGACGCTCCGAAGGATAATCCGGATCCAAAAACACAAACGCCGCACCCGCCAACCACACCCCCAACATCCCCACCACCACATCAACACCACGCGGCAAACACAAACCCACCACCGACTCCGCACCCACACCACCCACCCGCAACCGAACCGCCAACCGCTCCGCCCGCAACCACAAACCCCCATACGTCAAACACCGCCCACCACACACCACCGCCACCACATCCGACCCACCCACAAACAACTCATGCACCCCACCAACCCCCGGCAACTCCCCCACCACCGGCACCGGAACACCCACCACCGACAACGGCAACCCCACCAACCGACAACCCCAATCCCCCGCCACCACCCCCAACACACCCACAAAATCATCAACAAACCGCCGAACCGTCACCAAATCAAACAAATCAGT
>NZ_JCANNB010000095.1:0-1440 GCF_059553435.1 Micromonospora sp. PRAS1 | reverse complement strand
TCACCGACCGGGACCGCTCCCGCACCCCGCTGTTCGACGCGCTCTTCAGCTACGACACCGACGGTGTCGGCGACGCCGCCCCCGGCCGGCTCGACGGCCCGGCCGACGTGAAGTTCGATCTGTCGGTGGCCCTGGCCGACGCTGGCGACGCGCTGCTGGGCCAGGTGCAGTACAGCACCGCACTGTTCGACGAGGCGACGGCCGACCGGATGGGCGAGCACCTGGTGACGGTGCTGACCGCGGCCGCCGCCGACCCCGCCGTCGCGCTGTCCCGGCTGCCGATGCTGGGCGCGGCCGAACTGGCCCGGCTCGACGGCTACAACGAACCCGCCTCGTGGCCGCGCCCCACCGGTGGGGTGCACGACGCGGTGGCGCGGTGGGCGGTGGAGACACCGGACTCGGTCGCGGTGGTGGCCGGTGGACGGAGCCTGACCTATGCCGGGCTGCTGGCACGCTCGTCGCGGCTGGCCGGTCATCTGCGCGGTATGGGCGTGGGCCCGGAAACCGTGGTCGGGGTGCGGATGGGCCGTGACGTCGAACTGGTGGTGGCGCTGCTGGCGGTGTGGCAGGCCGGCGGCGCATACCTGCCGATCGACCCGGACTATCCGGCCGAGCGGGTCGAGTTCATGCTGACCGACGCCGGGGCCGCCCTGGTGCTCACCGACACCACCGGCGAGTTCGACGGCGAGTTCGAGCCGGTGGCGGTCGACCCGCGGCAGTTGGCGTACATCATCTACACCTCCGGGTCGACGGGCCGCCCCAAGGGCGTCATGGTCAGCCACGCCAGCGTCTGTGACCTGTCCGCTGCGGCCGGCGACGGCGGTGGCGACATCTGGAGCGTGGTGCACTCGGCCGCGTTCGACGTCTCCGTGTGGGAGATCTGGGGTGCGCTCACCCGAGGCGCCCGGTGCGTGCTGGTGCCGATGGACACGGTCCGGTCGCCCGAGGCGCTGGCCGGTCTGGTCGCGGCGCAGGGCGTGACGACGCTGAGTGCCACCCCGGAGCTGTTCCGCAGCTTCGCGGCGGCCGCGACCGGCCTGGCCGGGCTGCGGCGGGTGGTGTTCGGCGGCGACGTGCTGAAGGCTGCGCACCTGGCCGAGTGGCGCGTCCACGGCCCGGCGCTGATCAACATGTACGGCATCACCGAGACCACGGTCCACTCCACCCGGCACCGGGTCGGGCCCGGCGACGTCGCGATCGGGCGGGCGCTACCGGGCTGGAGCGTGCAGGTCCTCGACCCGCAGCTGCGCCCGGTGCCGGTCGGGGTTGCCGGGGAGCTGTTTGTCGGCGGGCTGGGCCTGGCCCGCGGGTACCTGCGCCGGCCCGCCCTGACCGCGGCCCGGTTCGTCGCCGGCCCGGACGGGTCGCGGCTGTACCGGTCCGGGGACCGGGCGCGGTGGCGGGCCGACGGGGTCCTGGAGTTCCTCGGTCGCAGCGACC
>NZ_JCANNB010000094.1:0-1442 GCF_059553435.1 Micromonospora sp. PRAS1 | reverse complement strand
GATCCCGTTGACCGCCAACGGCAAGCTCGACCGGGCCGCGCTGCCGCCGCCGCGACCCGTCGCGGCCTTCGTCGCGCCCGGCACAGCCACGGAGGAGACGCTCGCCGCGCTGTGGGCGCGGCTGCTCGGCGCCGAGCGGGCCGGGGCCACAAGCGACTTCTTCGACCTCGGCGGCCACTCGCTGACCGCGGCCCAAGCCGTCGCCCGCATCCGGTCGGAGTTCGGCGTGCCGCTCACCCTCGCCGACCTGTTCGACCATCCCACCGTCCGCGCCCTCGCGGCCGTCATCGATGGCCGCACCACCACCACCACCGTCGCCGCCCCGGCCGTCACAGCCGTGCCCCGCGACCGGCCAATACCGCTTTCGTACGGCCAGCAGCGGCTCTGGTTCCTCGACCGGCTCGACCCCGGGTCCGTCGAGTACAACGTCATCTCACCGCTGCGGCTCGACGGCCCGCTCGACGAACCGGCGCTGACCCGGGCCCTGACCGCCATCGTCACCCGGCACGAGGCGCTGCGGACCCGGCTGGTGGCCGGGCCGGACGGCGTGCCACACCAGGTGATCGACCCGCCGCACCCCTTCCGCCTGCCCGTCGTGGACGTGTCCGGCGCGCCCGACCCGGAGGCCGCGGCCCGCGCCGCCGGGGTCGCCGAGGCCCGCACGCCGTTCGACCTGGCCGCCGGCCCGCTGATGCGGGCCGTGCTCGTCCGCCTCGCCGCCGACCGGCACCTGCTGGTGTTCGCCGTGCACCACGCCGCCTTCGACGAGTGGTCCGACCGGATCCTGCGCCGCGAGCTGGCCACGCTGTTGCGCGGCGGGACGCTCGCGCCGCTGCCGCTGCAGTACGCCGACTTCGCGGTCTGGCAGCGCGAGTCGGTCACCGGCCCGCGGCTCGACGAGCAACTCGCCTATTGGCGCACGCGGCTGGCCGGCCTCCCGATCCTGGAGCTGCCGACCGACCGGCCCCGGCCGCCGGTGCGCCCGACTGCGGGTGCCGTGCTCGCGTTTGCAGTGCCGCCATCCACCGTGGATGGCCTGCGGGCGCTGGCACGTGAGGCCGGCGCGACGATGTTCATGACGGTGCTGGCGGCGTTCGCCGCGCTCCTCGGGAGGTACGCCGACACCGACGACGTGGCGGTCGGCACCCCGGTCGCCAACCGCGACGGCACTGAGGACCTCATCGGCTACTTCGGCAACGTCCTCGTGCTCAGGACGGACCTGTCGGGCGATCCGACGTTCCGCGAGCTGGTGGCCCGGGTGCGGGGGACCGCCCTGGAGGCCTACGCGCATCAGGACCTGCCGTTCGAGCGGCTCGTCGACGCGCTCGTCACCGACCAGGACCGGTCCCGGACCCCGCTGTACCAGGTGATGTTCAACTACTTCGCGTCCGGTGACCCTCGCGACGGCCTGGACCCACTGACCGTCGCCGTCAAGTGCGACT
>NZ_JCANNB010000093.1:0-1788 GCF_059553435.1 Micromonospora sp. PRAS1 | reverse complement strand
CTTGTCGGCGGCTTTCTTCTTCGCCGCCTGCGCGGCTCTCTTCGCCCGCTCGATCGCCAGTTTCTTGGCGTTCAACGCCGCCGCCTCGGCGGCCCGCGCCGCCGCCAGCACCGCCTCGGCGGCCCGCTTCGCGGCATGCCACGCCTGAATCGCGCTGATGGTCCGGTTGACCGCCTTGATCACCGACGGGATCTTGGCGATCTTGCCCCAAGGGATCGCACCGATGATCAAGCTGCCGCACGCCCACATGTCACCGCCGAAGCAGTTGATCGCATCGTTGATGCCGATGAACTCCTTCAGCACATACCACGCCGATTCGAGGATCACCGACACCAGGGAGCGGTTCATGTTGGCCTGCGCCTGGGCGACCATCGCCGCCGACAGACCCGCACCCGCCAGCGCCGCCGCCATCTCCGACGGCGTCAACGACACCGACAGACCCGGATCGACAGCCGACTCACCCGCGCCGACTGATCGACTCCGCCGGCCGAGCCAGGACGAAGGTCTCCAACTCGGCTAATCCCGCACAACCAGCCGCTCAGTCACCACGATCGCCATGACCCGCGATCGTCACCACCCACCCACCAACCTCGCCGCAAATGACAGTGCCTCTGACCCTTCACCACACCCAGCCGAGCCCCTGAACGATCCCGCTCACGTCAACACCCATGGTATAGCGTCCGCTATACTCCGGGGATGGCTACCGGCGAGTGGGAGATCTACCTCGTCAAAGAGGTACAGGAGTGGATCGACAACCTCGATCCACTCACCCACGCCCGCGTCGTGCAAGCCATCGACCTACTCGCCGAAGCCGGCCCGGGGCTGGGCCGGCCGCTGGTCGACACGATCCACGGCTCGTCGGTCGCCAACCTCAAAGAGCTGCGCCCCGGAACCGTACGCATCCTGTTCGCCTTCGACCCGTGGCGCTCCAGCATCCTGCTCGTCGCCGGAGACAAGGCCGGACGCTGGCAGCGGTGGTACACCGAAGCGATCCCCCTGGCCGAGCACCGCTACGAGATCTATCTGAAGGAACGCGCCGAGGAGGAGGGTCGACAGCCATGAGCAGCTACGCACGCTGGCGCGACATCCGCGCCGCCCACGTCAAGCGTGCCGGCGGCGAGCAGGCCGTCGAAGACGGCAAGCAGGAACTACTCGCCACCCTGGTCGGACACCGCCTCGCCGAGGTACGCCGCGCCCGCGGCCTCACCCAACAGCAGGTCGCCGACCGCATGGGCGTCACCAAAGGCCGTGTCTCCCAGATCGAACAAGGCAAAATCTCCGGCCAAGACATCGTCGCCCGCTACGCCGCCGCCCTCGGCGGACGCCTGCACCAAGCCATCTACTTCGACGACGGCGACATCGCCGCCATCGCATAACCCTCACCCGACCGTTTCCTCCGCCGGCCACCAGCCTCGGCGCAGCGGCCAGATGATTGTGCAGGTCAAGCCGCTGCCGCAACTGCTCCTGAATGCGCTCCACCCCGCCACCGACGCCAAAGCCACAACCGGCCCCAGTGCCCCGGCAAGGGTCTTCGCCACCCCGAAGGTCGGCAGCCCGTCACCACCCCCAGATGACAGGCCAGCCCGAAGCGCCGCGGATGAGCAATGCCGTACCGTCGCAGACCACCAGATCGGGCCGGGCCGCGAGCCGGTCGAGCGCCGTCAGCAGGATCGGCACCTCGCGAAACGCCAGCAACCCTGGGACGTACGGAAACGTCACCTCGCCGGGCACCACAGCCGACTCCACCTCCACGCCGGTGGCCAGGTCGAACACCACGACGGCGGCCGC
>NZ_JCANNB010000092.1:0-1863 GCF_059553435.1 Micromonospora sp. PRAS1 | reverse complement strand
ACAGGCCGCCGAGCTGACTCCTGAGCCCGCCGTCCGCGCGAGCCGGGCACTGAAAGCCGCATACGCCAAGCACGAGACCGGCGCGCCCGACGACGGCCTGGTGCTACTGGCGGAGGCGGCGGCCGGACCGCTCGACGCCCTGCAACGCGCCCGCCTGGAGTTGCTGCGCGCCCGGATCACGTTCCACATCACGCGGGGCAGCGAGGCACCGAAAATGCTGCTCGACGCCGCCAAGAAACTTACCCCGCTGGACCCGACACTGGCCCGCGAGACCTACCTGCACGCGCTGCAGGCATCCTTCCACGCCGGCCGCCTCGGCCATGGGCGATGGCTGCAGGAAGCGGCCGAGGCCGCCCGAGCCGCGCCCGCACCGCCGACACCGCCCCGCCCAGTCGATCTCCTGCTGGACGGACTGGCCACCAGGTTCACACAGGGTTTCGAGACGAGTGTTCCTACCCTGCAGCAGGCCCTGGAGTCGTTGTGCAACCACGATTCCCCCGCCGACGACGACAACCGCAGCTGGCTCTGGTTGGCCTGCCACATCGCGGCAATGCTGTGGGACGACGAGGCGATCTACGTCCTGGCCAGCCGCAATGTCAGGCTCGCCCGCGAAACGGGCGCGCTGGCCACGCTTCCGGCCGCGCTCAACGCCCTCACCTCCGTGCTTGTGCTGACCGGCGAAACGGCCCGCGCCACCGAGCTGGCCGCGGAGGAACAGGCGATCACGCAGGCGACGGGGGCCCCGCCGCTGCCCAACGCCAGACTCACCCTGGCCTCCTGGCGCGGCCGCCAGCCCGAAACCTCGGAGCAGTACGAGGCCATGGTCAGGGAGGCGAGGGGGCGGGGTGAGGGCGCAACGATCGGCCTGGCCCAGGTCTCTCTGGCAGTGCTGCACAACGGTCTGGGCAACTACGACGACGCGCTTGCCGCCGCGACACCGCCGGTCGAGTATGACGAGTTGACCTACAGCAGTATCGCCCTGCCCGAGTTGATCGAGGCGGCCGTCCGCTCAGGCCAGACCGAACGCGCCGCCACGGCAATGGAGCTACTCGAATCGCGAGCCCTCGCCAGCGGCACCCAGTGGGCGCTCGGTTTGAAAGCTCGCTCACGAGCGCTGATCAGCACCGGGCCAGCTGCTGAGGAGCAGTACCGCGAGGCAATCGAGCGGCTCGGGCAGTGCCGGATAGCCACCCACCTGGCCCGTGCCCACCTTGTCTACGGCGAGTGGCTACGCCGCGAAGGCCGTCGCCGGGATGCCCGTGATCAACTTCGTACCGCCCACCAACTGCTGTCGGGAATGGGCGCGGACGCATTCGCCGAACGGGCCGCCCGCGAACTGCGCGCCACCGGCGAGCACCCACGCAAACACACCCCACAACCGACCGACGCCCTCACCGCCCATGAACTCCACATCGCGCGGCTTGTCGCCACCGGGGCAACCTCCCGGGAGGTCGGCACACACCTGTTCCTCAGCCCTCGCACCATCGAAGCCCACCTACGCAACATCTTCCGCAAACTCGAGATCACCTCCCGCCGACAGCTCAAAGACCTGCCGCTGCCCTGACTCCTTCCTCGTCGATCTGCCGGCGGGTCGACGGTGGCCGTGCCGGCATCGGTAATAATTACCTAAGTTTTAACTTCCGGTTACGGTGTCGACGGATTCAGGTGGGTGTGAGCTGTGAACCTTCTGGGCCGGCGTGCAGAACGCGTCGCCGTCGAACACCTTCTCGCTCAGGCACAGACCGGACGTAGCGGGGCGTTTGTGGTGCGCGGGGAGGCGGGCATCGGAAAGACCGCGATCCTAGAGCACGCCCGCGAGGCCGCGGCTCCCTCGGGGTTCCGGGTCGAACACTCGGTCGGAGC
>NZ_JCANNB010000091.1:0-2127 GCF_059553435.1 Micromonospora sp. PRAS1 | reverse complement strand
TCGAGGAAGCCGCTGGCCGCGGTGACCTGGAGGGTGAACTCGGTGCCACCCTCACCGGCGACGGCCTCGAAGCCGACCTGTTCCTCGCTGTCGGTGTTGGCGCGGCGGAACTCCGTGTAGTCGAAGACGACGTCGACCGGGTGCGCGTCCGCGCCGGTCAGCCGGCGTACCGCCGGCAGCGGGTAACGCCGGTGCGGCCAGAGCTCCGCCTCGCGGTCGAAGACCGCCCGCACCAGCTCACGCCAGGTCCGCGCACCCCGCTCGTAGCCGAACGGCAGGATGTTGATGTACATGCCGTGCACCCGCTCCGCACCCCGAACCTCGGGCCGCGCGTCGCAGACCAGGCCGGTGTGGAAGCGCCGCTCGTCGGTGAGCTGGCTCATCACCTTCAGGTGCGCCGCGTGCAGGACCGCCTTCGGCGACACCTCGTACGTCGAGGCCAGGGCACGGATGCGCTGGTCGAGATCCTGGTAGCTGAGTCGGTGCCGGACGGTCCCAGTCGTCGCAGCCGGTTCACCCCAGCCGATGGGCGGAGTGAACTTGGCGTACCCGGAAATGATCTTGTGCCAGTACGCCTGGTCCTCCGTCGAGTCCAACGCCACCCGCTCCCCGGCGACGAAGTCGGCGTAGCGGACCGCGATCGGCTCCGCCGCCTCCGGCGCCATGCCGACACAGCGCCGCTCGTAGCAGCTGAGCAGCTCGGCCAGGAGGGCGTTCAGGTCCCAGCCACCGGTAATCAGGTGGCTGATCGCCACGGTGAGCCACCAACCGCCGTCGGCATCGGCGTGGGCGCTGACCCGCAGCAGCGGCGCGGGGTGCTCCGGGTGGAACGGCCGGGCCCGCTCGGCGTCGACGTGCTCGCGTAGCTGCGCCTCGGCCCGCTCCTGGTCCAAGGGCAGGACCCGGACGTCGACGGGCGCCTCGGTGTGCACGAGTTGCAGCGGCACCGAGTAGCCGTCCAGGGCGAAGGAGGTACGCAGGGTCTCGTGCCGGGCGACAATGTCCCGCACCGCCCCGGTCAGCGCTTCCGCAGAGAACCGCTGGCGGCTGTGCACCCGGAAGCAGCGGACGATGTGGTACAGCGACCGCTCCGGGGCCTTCTGCATCTCGACAAGCATGCCGAGCTGAGCCTGGGCGATCGGGTACGCGTCGTCGAGGCCGGTGGGCAGGGCGGCCCGGTCGACGTCGGCGAGTTGCGCGAAGCGGGCGACCGGCTGGAACTGCGGCGCGGTGGCCTCGCTCTGCTTGGCGGCGAGGTGTCCGGCGAGCGCGGCGACCGTGCGGTGCACGAACACGTCACGTACGCCGACCGGGAACTTGGCCACCCGGAGCGCGCCGACAAGCGCCACCGCTCGGAGCGAGTCGCCACCGAGGTCGAAGAAGTTGTCGACGACGCTGACGCTGTCCAGCTTGAGCACCCGTGCCCAGATGTCGGCGAGTTGGGCTTCCAGGTCGGTGCGGGGTGCCACGTGCACCCGCTCGGTCGCCGTCACCGATTCCAGCAGCGCGGCGCGGTCGACCTTGCCATTGGCGTTGAGCGGAATCGCCTCCACGGCGATCAAGTCGGCGGGCACCATGTAGTCCGGCAGCCGGTCGGCGCACTCGTCTCGAATGCGCTGGACCAGTCCGGCGTCCGGGGCGGTCGGCACGAAGAAGCCGATCAGCCGTGCCTCGCCGGCCGTACCCGTCTGCACGACCGTCACCGCGTCGCGTACGCCGGCAACGGCGGTGAGCACGGACTCGATCTCGCCCAACTCGATGCGGTAACCACGCACCTTCACCTGATGGTCCACCCGACCCAGGAACTCCACCGCACCATCGGGCAGTCGGCGGGTCAGGTCCCCGGTGCGGTACAACCGCGACCCCGCCGGCCCGAACGGATCCGGCACGAATCGGTCCGCAGTCAACCCCGGCTGCCCCACATAACCCCGGGCCACCCCGACACCACCCACATACAACTCACCCGTCACACCCAACGGCACCGGCTGCATCCACCCGTCCAACACATACATCCGCATGCCCGGCAACGCCCGACCGATCGGCACGATCGGCAACGTCTGCTCCACCCGCACCGGAAACACACACGTACCCACCGACGCCTCCGTCGGCCCGTACTCATTGATCAAA
>NZ_JCANNB010000090.1:0-2167 GCF_059553435.1 Micromonospora sp. PRAS1 | reverse complement strand
CCTGATCAATGAGTACGGGCCGACGGAGGCGTCGGTGGGTACGTGTGTGTTCCCGGTGCGGGTGGAGCAGACGTTGCCGATCGTGCCGATCGGTCGGGCGTTGCCGGGCATGCGGATGTATGTGTTGGACGCGTGGATGCAGCCGGTGCCGCTGGGTGTGACGGGTGAGTTGTATGTGGGTGGTGTCGGGGTGGCTTGGGGTTATGTGGGGCAGCCGGGGTTGACCGCGGATCGGTTCGTGCCGGATCCGTTCGGGCCGGCGGGGTCGCGGTTGTACCGCACCGGGGACCTGACGCGTCGGTTGTCGGATGGTGCGGTGGAGTTCCTGGGTCGGGTGGACCATCAGGTGAAGGTGCGCGGTTACCGCATCGAGTTGGGTGAGATCGAGTCCGTGCTCACCGCCGTGGCCGGTGTACGCGACGCGGTGACGGTCGTGCAGACGGGTGCGGCCGGCGAGGCCCGGCTGATCGGCTTCTTCGTGCCGACCGCCCCGGACGCGGGACTGGTCCAGCGCATCCGAGACGAGTGCGCCGACCGGCTGCCGGACTACATGGTGCCCGCCGACCTGATCGCCGTGGAGGCGATTCCGCTCAACGCCAATGGCAAGGTCGACCGCGCCGCGCTGCTGGAATCGGTGACGGCGACCGAGCGGGTGCACGTGGCACCCCGCACCGACACAGAAGCCCAACTCGCCGACATCTGGGCGCGGGTGCTCAAGCTGGACAGCGTCAGCGTCGTCGACAACTTCTTCGACCTCGGCGGGCACTCCATCAGCGCCATCGCCCTCGTCGGGGCGCTGCGCACGGCCGGGTTCCCCGCCTCCGTGCGGGACATCTTCGTGCACCGCACCGTGGCCGCGCTCGCCGAGCACATCCAGGTTGCGCAGACCGGGGCTGCCGAACCGCAGTTCCAGCCGGTCGCCCGCTTCGCACAGCTCGCCGACGCGGACCGGGCCGCCCTGCCCAGCGGGCTCGACGACGCGTACCCGATCGGTCAGGTGCAGCTCGGCATGCTGGTGCAGATGCTTGCCGACACCGACCGGCACACCTACCACAACGTCTCGGCCTTCCCGATCCACGACGAGCAGTCCCTGGCCGTCGACGCGCTGCGCCGCGCCGTGCAGACCGTCGTGGACCGGCACGAGATCCTGCGTACGTCCTTCGCCCTGGATGGCTACTCGGTGCCGCTGCAACTCGTGCACAGCGAGGTGCCGATCGAGGTGACCGTGCTCGACCTTCGCGGCACCGACGCCGAGGAGGGACTGCGCGCATACATGGCCGCCGAACGGGCCACCCCGTTCGCGCCGGACGAGTATCCCCAGATCCGCGTCGCCGGTGCGATCGGCGAGGGCAACGCCTGGTGGTTCGTGCTGACCATGTCGCACGGCATCCTCGAAGGCTGGAGCCACCACTCGCTGCTGATGGAGATCCTGGACAACTACCGGCGGCTGCGGGACAGCGGCACGCCCGTACCCTTCGACGCGCTGCCGGTCCGCTACGCCGACTTCGTCGCCGCCGAACTCGCCGCCCTGCGCTCCGCCGAGGACGAGGCGTACTGGCGGGCCGTTGTCGACTACCCGCGCTTCGCCCTGCCCACCGGCTGGGGCGCGCCGGAGAGCGACCCCGAGTTCCAGTGCGGCACCCGGGTGCCGCTGCACGACCTGCTCGACGGGCTCAAGAACCTGGCCAGCCGCACCGGCACGTCGCTGAAGAGCGTTCTGTTGGCCGCACACCTGAAGGTGATGAGCCAGCTCACCGACCAGGAAACCTTCACCAGCGGCCTGGTCTGCCACGGCCGGCCCGAGGTGACCGGCGCGGACCGGGTGTACGGCATGCACCTGAACACGCTGCCGTTCGTACACAAGGGTTCCGCCGCCACCTGGGCGGAGCTGATCCGGCAGACCTTCGCCGCCGAGCTGGAGCTGTGGCCGCACCGGCACTACCCGCTGCCGGCGGTGCAACGCTTCACCAACGGCGAGCGGCCGATCGAGATCCTCTTCAACTTCCTCGACTTCGCCCAGGTCGACACCGACCGGGTCGGTTTCGGCGAGGCCATCTACGAGGCGTCCAGCGAGTTCGACCTGCACGTCTCCACCCTCGACGGAACGCTGAGCATCCTCAGCCGTCCGCACGTCGTCAGCTACCCCAACGTCCTCCGCCTGGGTGGC
>NZ_JCANNB010000089.1:0-2284 GCF_059553435.1 Micromonospora sp. PRAS1 | reverse complement strand
GCAGCTGTGGCGCGCCGGTGTGGACGTCGACTGGCGGGCCATGTACGCCCCGTGGGGCGGCCGCCGGGTGGACCTGCCCACGTACCCCTTCCAGCACCGCCGCTACTGGATCGACGCCCTACCCGCCACCGACGTCACCCGGGCCGGGCTCACCGCCGCCGATCACCCGCTGCTCGGCGCGGCGGTGGAGCTGGCCGGCTCGGCCGGCGTGCTGCTCACCGGCCGGCTCTCCGTGCAGGCGCAGCCCTGGCTGGCCGACCACCGGGTCGGCAGCGCGGTCGTCTTCCCGGGCACCGGCTTCGTCGAGCTGGCGCTGCGGGCGGCCGACGAGGCCGGCGCGGCCGGCATCGACGAGCTGACCATCGAGGAGCCCCTGGTGCTGCCCGAGAGCGGGGCGGTCGACGTCCAGGTCGCGGTCACCGGCGACCTGGTAAGCATCCACTCCCGTACCGACGGCGGTTCCTGGACCCGGCACGCCTCCGGGGCGCTGGCCAGCACCGTACCCGTGACGCCCGGCACGGTCGCCTGGCCGCCAGCCGCCGCCCGCCCGCTGGCCCTCGACGGGCTCTACGAGCAGCTGGCCGGCGCCGGCCTGCCGTACGGGCCGACGTTCCAGGGACTGCGGGCCGCCTGGCGGGACGGCGACGACCTGTACGCCGAGGTCGCACTTCCCGACGGCGTGACCGGCGACGGGTACGGCATGCACCCGGCTCTGCTCGACGCGACCCTGCACGTGCTCGCGGCAACCGGCGACGCCGACCGCGCGGCCATTCCGTTCGCCTGGTCCGGTGTCGCCCTGCACGCCACGGGCGCCTCGGTCGCCCGGGTGCGGGTCCGTCCGGCCGGGCCGGGTGCCGTGACGGTCGAGGTCGCCGACGCCACCGGCGCCCCGGTCGCCTCCGTCCGGTCCCTGGCCCTGCACACCGTCGAGCCCGGCACCTTCACCGGCGCCGCACCTGACGGTCTGTACCAGGTGGACTGGGTTCCGCTGCCGGTTCCGGCCGGCGTGGACGGCACCGAACAGCCGGTCGTGGTGCGGGCCGACGCCGGCCCGGTCGGTGACGTCGTGGCCGGAGTCCTCGACCAGGTGCAGCAGTGGCTGCGCCGGGGCGACGACTCCCGGCTGGTGATCGTCACCCGAGGTGCGGTGGACGCGGCCGGATCCGGTGTCTCCGACGTGGCGCAGGCCGGGGTCTGGGGTCTCGTCCGCGCCGCACAGGCCGAGGAACCCGGCCGGATCGTCCTGGCCGACCTCGGCCCGGACGACGAACTGGACGTCCCGCTGCTGCTGGCCGCCGACGAGCCGCAGCTCGCGGTACGCGGTGGCGCGCTCTACGGCGCCCGGCTGGCCCGGGCGAGCGTACGACCCGTTGCGGCGCCCTTCACCGGCGCCGGCACGGTGTTGATCACCGGCGCCTCGGGCGAGCTGGGCGGGCACGTGGCCCGGCACCTGGTCACCGCGTACGGGGTGACCAGTCTGCTGCTGCTCGGCCGCAGTGGCGCGCCGGAGGAACTGGTGGCGCAGTTGTCGGCGGCCGGTGCCCGGGTACGCGTGGTGCGCTGCGACGTCGGTGACCGGGCGGCGCTGGCGGCAGCGCTGGCCGAGGTCGACGACCTCAGTGGTGTGGTGCACGCCGCCGGTGTGCTCGACGACGGCATGATCGGTTCGCTCAGCGGGGAGCGGCTGGCCGGAGTGCTGCGGGCCAAGGCCGAGGGCGCGTGGCTGCTGCACGAGCTGACCGCCGACCGGGATCTCTCCGCATTCGTGTTGTTCTCGTCGGCGGCGGCGGTACTCGGCGCCGCCGGACAGGGCGCCTACGCGGCGGCCAACGGGTTCGTGGACGGGCTCGCCGCGTACCGCCGCTCGACCGGTCTGCCGGCCGTCTCCGTGGGCTGGGGTCTGTGGGACGGCACCGGCGGGATGGGCGGCGCGCTGGGTGAGGCGGACCGGGCGCGCATCGCCCGGGGCGGTGTGCTGCCGCTGACCGTCGCCGAGGGCCTGACCCTCTTCGACGCCGCGCTCGCCGCCACCACCGCCGCCCCGCTCGCGGTGCGCCTCGACCGGCAGGCGCTGGCCGCGGTCCCGGACCTGCCGTCGCTGCTGCGCGGGTTGGTCCGTGCCCCGGCCCGCCGCGCCGCGACCGACGCCACCGCACAGGACCAGCTTGCCGCGTTGCCGGCCGAGGACCGGGCGGAAGCGCTACTGGCCGTCGTCCGGGCACAGGTGGCGCAGGTGCTCGGCTACTCGCCCGACCAGACCGTCGAGGTCACCTGGGCCTTCCAC
>NZ_JCANNB010000088.1:0-2571 GCF_059553435.1 Micromonospora sp. PRAS1 | reverse complement strand
CGCCGGGTGCCCGGTCAGCACCGCCTCGATCTCACCCGGCTCGATCCGGAACCCACGCACCTTCAACTGATCATCCACACGACCCAGAAACTCCAGAACTCCATCGCCACGCCACCGCGCCCGATCACCGCTCCGGTACATCCGCGAACCATCAGCAGCAAACGGATCCGCCACGAAACGCTCCGCCGTCAACGCCGCCCGACCCCCGTACCCACGAGCGACGCCAGCCCCACCCACGTACAACTCGCCGGGAGCCCCGACCGGCACGGGACGCAAACCGGCATCCAGCACGAACACGGTGGTGTTGGCGATGGGCGTGCCGATCGGTGGCGACTCGGGCACGGGCCGTCCGGCGGTGAGCTCGTGGACGCAGCAGCCGACGACGGTCTCGGTCGGGCCGTACTCGTTGACGACGACGGTGCCGGGGGCGTCGGCAAGCCAGGCCCGCACGTAGGCGCCGGGGAGCGCCTCGCCGCCGACGACGAGACGGGCGGCCATGGTGGCCCGGGTCGCCGGGGCCAGCATCTCCCGCAGCAGCGGCAGGTGGGCGGGGACGAGCTTGGCCAGGCCGAAGCCACCGGCGGTGCGGGCGATCTCGGCGAGCCCGTCGGCGCCGCCGTCGCCGCTGACGACGACCGGGGCGCCGGCGACGAGCGGCGGCAGGAGGCTGGTCACGGTCAGGTCGAACGACAGCGACGTGTGCAGCGGCGCACCGCCGGTGGCGGTGACGCCGTAGGCCCCGACCGCCCAGGTCACGTAGTTGACGAGGCCCCCGTGCGTGACCTGCACGCCCTTGGGCAGGCCGGTCGAGCCGGAGGTGTAGATGACGTAGGCGAGCTGTTCGGGCGCCGGCGGCGCGACGGCCGGCAGCGGCGCCGTCGCGGCCAGGGCGGTCCGCGTGTACGGGTCGTCCAGCGTCACGACGACGGCCCGGCCGACGGGCAGGTCGCCGACGAGGTCGTCGGTGCCGACGACGACCGCGGCCCGGCTGTCGGCGAGCATGAACCCGAGCCGCTCGGCCGGGTATTCGGGGTCGAGCGGCAGGTAGGTACCGCCGACCTGCCAGACAGCGAGGACGGCGACGACCATGTCGGCCCCACGGGGAAGGCACAGCCCGACGACGGTCTCGGGGCCGACGCCGGTGTCCCGCAGGTGCCGGGCCAGCCGCCCGGCGCGGTCGAGCAGTGCGCCGTAGGTAAGCGTCCGGGCGCCGGCGAGCACCGCGACCGCGTCCGGTGCGGTGCGGGCCCGGTCGGCGATCAGCTCGTGCACACCGCCGGCCGGTGGCCGTTCGGTGGCGGTGTCGTTCCAGGCCCGCACCAGCAGGTCGTGCTCGGCCGGCGGCAGCGCGGCGACGGCGGACAGCGGCCGTCCGGGCGCGCCGGCCACCGTGGTCAGCACGGCGAGCAGTTGCCCGATCATCCGCCGCACGGTTGCCTCGTCGAACAGGGCGGTTGCGTACTCGACGGCGCCGGCCAGGGACGCGCCGTCGTCGGCGAAGATGAGCCGCAGGTCGAACTTGGCGTTCACCCCGTGCTGCACCTCGTCGCCCGGATCACCGGCGGGGGCCGGGTCAGCTTGCCCGTAGTAATCGAACAGCGCCTGGAACAGCGGCGTACGGGAGCGGTCGCGCTCGGTGCCGAGCGCGTCCACGAGTTGCTCGAACGGCAGGTCCTGGTGGGCATAGGCGTCCAGGGCGACGCCGCGGACCCGGTCGAGCAGCTCGGCGAAGGCCGGGTCGCCGGACAGATCGGCCCGCAGGACGAGGGTGTTGACGAAGAACCCGATGAGGCCCTCGGTCTCGGCTCGGTTGCGGTTGGCGACCGGGGTGCCGATGACCACGTCGTCGGTGCCGTAGTGGCGGGCCAGCAGCGTGAAGCAGGCGGCCAGCAGCGTCATCGACATGGTGGCGCCGCGCTCGCGGGCCAGGGCGCGCAGGCCGGCGGTGACGTCCGGCGGCACGGCGAAACGGAGCACGGCGCCGGCCGAGGATCGCACGGGCGGCCGGGGCCGGTCGGTGGGCAGGTCGACGGCGGGCAGCCCGGAGAGGCGGCGACGCCAGTGGTCGAGCTCGGCCTCGAGGACATCGCCGGCGAGCCAGTCCCGTTGCCAGGCGGCGAAGTCGGCGTACTGCACCGGCAGTGGTGGCAGCGGCTCCCCCCGGTGGAGCGCGTCGAGTTCGCGGCGCAGGATCCGGCCCGACCACTCGTCGAAGGCCACGTGGTGCAGCGTCAGGGCGAGGGCGTGCTCGTCCGGGGCGAGACGAACGAGGACCGCGCGGATCGGCGGATCGGCGGCGAGGTCGAACGGCGCGGCGGTGTCCCGTGCGGTCAGGGCGGCGAGGACGCCGGCAGGGTCAGCCGCGCCGGTGACGTCGGCGACCGGCAGCGGGAACGGACCGGGCGGGTCGATGACCTGGTGCGGCACGCCGTCGGCGGCGGTGACGAGCCGGGTCCGCAGCACCTCGTGGCGGGCCGTGAGCGCGCTGAGGGCGGCGCCGAGCGCGGCGGCGTCGAGCGTGCCGCGGAACCGGAAGGGCGGCAGCGGCAGGTTGTAGTCGGTCGCGCCGGC
>NZ_JCANNB010000087.1:0-2668 GCF_059553435.1 Micromonospora sp. PRAS1 | reverse complement strand
CCAGCTGTGGCGCGCCGGCGTCGACGTCGACTGGGCGGCGATGACCCGTCCGTGGGGTGGGCGGCCGGTGGAACTGCCCACCTACCCGTTCCAGCGCCGCCACTTCTGGCTGGACGCGGCTCCGCCGACGGACGTGACCCGGGCCGGGCTCGCCGCCGCCGACCACCCGCTGCTCGGCGCGGCGGTGGAGCTGGCCGGCTCGGCCGGCGTGCTGCTCACCGGCCGGCTCTCCGTGCAGGCGCAGCCCTGGCTGGCCGACCACCGCGTCGGCGACTCGATCGTCTTCCCGGCAACCGGATACCTCGAACTGGCGCTGCGCGCCGCCGACGAGGCCGGCGCGGCCGGCATCGACGAGCTGACCATCGAAGAACCCCTGGTCCTGCCCGAGCACGGTGCCGTCGACGTACAGATCGCGGTCACCGCAGACGGTACGCTCAGCGTCCACTCCCGGGCCGGCGACGCGCCCTGGACCAGGCACGCGTCCGGCGCGGTACGCGACACCCTCCCCACGGCCCGCTTCGACCTCACCGAGTGGCCACCGCCCGGCGCCACCCCGGTGCCGATCGGCGACCTGTACACCGAACTGGCGGCCCACGGCCTCAGCCGAGGCCCCGCATTCCAGGGTCTGCACGCGGTGTGGCGGCACGAGGACGCCCTGCTCGCCGAGGCCCGGCTCCCCGAGCCGGTCGCCGCCGACGCCAGCGCCTACGGGCTGCACCCCGCCCTGCTGGACACCGCCCTGCACGCCATCGGGCTGGACGTGGCCGAGGACGAACGCGGCGAACTGCCGTTCGCCTGGACCGGCGTCTCCCTCGCCGCAGTGGGTGCGACCACGCTGCGGGTCCGCATCGTGCAGACCGCCGCCGACACCGTCACCGTGGCGGCCGCCGACGGCACGGGCGCACCGGTGCTCGCCGTCGACGGGCTCCGGCTCCGCCCGGTCCAGCCGGCCGGGCTGGCCGGCCGTGGCCGTACCGACGGGCTGCACCGGGTGCGCTGGGTACCTGTCGACACCGCACCCGCCACCGCCCGCCTGCGCGCCATCGGCGGCGTAGTGGACCTGAACACCGCAGACGCGGAAGACGACGTCCTGGTCCTGCCGGCCGCCGGTGGCGAACCCCGCGACCTCGTCCACCACGTCCTCGCCGTGCTACAGGCGTGGCTCGCCGAGGACCGGTTCGCCAGCACCCGGCTGGCCGTTGTCACCCACGGCGCGGTACCGGCCGGCGACCAACCCGTCACCGACCTGGCCGGTGCCGCCGTCTGGGGCCTGGTGCGTTCCGCCCAGGCAGAGAACCCGGACCGCATCCTGCTTGTCGACGCCGCCCCCGCCGATCAGGATGACACCGTCCGTGTCGCCCTGGCCACCGGCGAACCGGAACTCGCCGCCACCGGTGGGACCGTGTGGGCGTCGCGGCTGACCGCCGTCCCTGCTCCGACCGGCACCACCTTCGACAGCGCCGGCACCGTCCTGGTCACCGGCGCGTCCGGCACGCTCGGCGGCACCGTCGCCCGGCACCTGGCCGGCACCCACGGCGTCCGGAATCTGCTGCTGCTCAGCCGCGGCGGCGTCGACCCGGCGCTGGTCGCCGAGCTGACCGAGCTGGGTGCCGCCGTTCGTGACGTCCGCGCCGACGTCGCCGACCGCGCCGCTCTCGAGGCCGTGTTGGCGGAGGCTCCCGACCTGACGGCGGTCGTGCACTGCGCCGGCGTGATCGCCGACGGCACCGTGGGTTCGCTCACCACCGAACAGGTCGACGCCGTGTTCCGGCCCAAGGTGGACGGCGCCCGTAACCTGCACGAGTTGACCGTCGACCGCGACCTCTCCGCGTTCGTCCTCTTCTCCTCGGTCGCCGGCCTGTTCGGCGGCGCGGGGCAGGGGAACTACGCGGCCGCCAACGCCTACCTCGACGGGCTCGCCGCCCACCGACGGTCGGCCGGCCTGCCCGGCCTCTCCCTGGCCTGGGGGCTCTGGGAACTCGGCGGCATGACCGACGCCCTCGACGGTGTCGGCCGGAACCGGGTGGACCGCGCCGGGGTCCGCCCGTTCTCCACCGAACATGCGCTGACGCTGCTCGACGCCGCCTGCGCCTCCGACGAGCCGATCCTGGTGCCGGCCCTGCTGGATCGGGCAGCCCTGCGTGCTTCCGGCTCGACCGTGCCGGCGCTGCTGCGCGATCTGGCCGGCCCACCCGCCCGCCGGTCCGCCGCGGCTGCGGCGGTCGGTGCGGTGCCGGCCGTGGAACGCCTGGCCGGACTGCCCGCCGGGCAACGCCACGCGGAACTGCTGGACCTGGTCCGCAACCACGCCGGTGCGGTGCTCGGCTACGGGGCCGGCGTCCCGGTCGACGCGACCCGCGCCTTCCAGGACCTCGGCTTCGACTCGCTGACCGCCGTCGAACTGCGCAATGTGCTGGCCACCGCCACCGGTCTGCGGCTGCCCGCGACGATGGTGTTCGACTATCCGTCGCCGCAGATCCTCACCGACTTCCTGCACGGCGAACTGTTCGGGCACGCGGAACCCGACGTCGCGGAGATCGTCGGCTCTGGTTCTGATGATGATTTGATTGCGATTGTGGGGATGGCGTGTCGTTTTCCGGGGGGTGTGGGTTCTCCGGAGGAGTTTTGGGATTTGGTGGTGGCGGGTGGTGATGGTGTTGGTGATTTT
>NZ_JCANNB010000086.1:0-3221 GCF_059553435.1 Micromonospora sp. PRAS1 | reverse complement strand
CGGCTGGTGGGCGCGGCGGTGTCGTTCCATGCCCGCAGCACCAGATCGCGCTCGGCCGGGTCCAGCAGCGTCAGCTCACCGACCCGGGCGCCGGAGTCGGCGGCGATGGTGTCGAGGAGCAGCGCGAGGTGCTCGGCGACCCGGTCGACCGCGGCGTCGTCGATGCGGGCACGGTCGTAGGCGAGGCGCACATCGACGTCCCGGCGGGCCCCGGCGACGACCTGGAGCGGATAGTGGGGCACGTCGGTGGCGTAGTTGACGGCAAAGCGGACACCGGCCGGGTCGGGTGCCGCCGCCGACCCGGCCGGTGCCGGGCCGTGCTCGTGGTCGGGGTAGTTCTCGAAGACGAAGAGGGTGCTGAACAGCTGCCCGCCGGCCGGGACGCCGCTGCACTCCTGGATGACCGGCAGCGGCGTGTGTTCGAAGTGCCGCGCCGCGACCTGCTCGTCCTGCAGCGTCCGCAGCCAGGCCACAACCGGTTCGCCGGGCTCGACGGTGACCCGCGCCGGCGTGGTGTTCATCAGCAGGCCGACCATCGTGTCCATCCCGGCGACCTGGCCGCCGCGGCCCGAGGAGGTCACGCCGAACACGACGTCGGAACGGCCGCTGTACTTCGACATCAGCAGGGCCCAGGCGCCGCGCACGACGGTGTTGACGGTCAGCCGGTGCCGGCGGGCGAATTCGGTCAGCTCCCGGCCGGCGCGCAGCCGGACCGGGCGGGTGGCCTGCCCGGTGTGGCCGGTGTCGCCGGTGGCGTGTTCGATGCCGAGGTCGGTGGGTTCGGTGATCGCGCCGAGGCGCTCCCGCCAGTACGCCCGAGCCTCGGTCTGGTCCTGAGCCGCCAGCCACGACACGAAGTCGCGGAATGGGCGACGTGCGGCCGGTCGCGGCGTCTCGCCGGCGGTGAGGGCGTGATAGCAGTCCATCACCTCGCCCATGACGATCGGGACGCTCCAGCCGTCAAGGAGCAGGTGGTGGTAGCTCCACACGAGTTGCCAACGGCCATCGCCGAGGTCGAGCACGGCGATCCGGTTGAGCGTCGGCGCGGTGAAGTCGGCGCCCTGCTGGTAGTCGGCCTCGAGGAAATCGCGGATGGCCCGCTCCTGCGCGTCGGGATCGCCGGCCGGCACCGCCAGCACCTGCCACGGCAGCGGCACGGACCGGCGGACGACGGCGAGCGGCTCGGGGACGCCGTCCCAGACGACGCCGGTGCGCAGCGCCTGGTGGCGGGCGAACACGAGTTCCCAGGCGCGGTGCAGCGCGCCGACGTCGAGGCCGCCCTCGAGCAGGACGCCGTGCTGGACCCAGTACAGGTTGGTGCCGGCGGCGAGTCGGGTGTGGAAGAGCATGCCGGCCTGCAGTGGCGTGAGCGGGTAGACGTCCTCGACGGGGCCGCCGGCGCGGGCGGTGACGGCGTCGACGCCGGCCTGGTCGAGGCCGGCGAGGGGGAAGTCCGACGGGGTGTTGCCGCCGGCACCGGGGCGCAGGCAGTGCTCGATCAGGTCGCGCAGCACGGCGATGTACCGATGCGCGAACCGCTCCACCGTGGTCCGTTCGTGGACCGCGGCACCGTATCGCCAGACCATTTCGAGGCGGCCGCCGGCCACCTGGCTGACGACCTCGAGCAGGTGCGAGCGGTCACCGAGCCGGGACTGCTCCTGGCCTAGGCTGTGCCCGGTCGGCCGGAACCCGGTGGGCTCCGGGTGCTCGCCGGGGTGGGCCGCCGGTCCGCTCTGCCCGAGGTAGTTAAAGGTGACGTCGGCGACGGCCGTCGGCTCCCAATCGGTCAGATACCGCAGCAACCCGTACCCCAGCCCACGCCGAGGCACCCCCCGCAACCGCTCCTTCATCCCCCGCAACACCACACCAAGATCCGAGCCACTGACCAACGCCACCGGATACAAACTCGTAAACCACCCCACCGTCCGCGACACATCCACACCCGCGCCAACATCCTCACGACCATGACCCTCCACATCCACCAGAACCGGACCCAACACCACCCCCAAAACCGCAAGCAGCGCATCATTCACCTGCGTCCGATACACCCCAGGCACATCCCGCAGCAACCGCGTCGTCCACTCCTCACCCAACACCACCCGCACCTCACGCGCCTCGGCGACCATGTTCGGGCCGGCACCGTCGCGGGGCAGGGGGGCTGCGGCGCGCCCGGCGGCGTCCCAGTAGGCGACCTCGGCCGCGAGGTCGTCGGAGGCGGCCAGCTCGGTCAGTCGCCGGGACCACTCGGCGTAGGACGTGGTCTTGGCCGGGCGCCGCTCGACCGTGAGGTCCTCGACGAGGATCGGCCACGACACGGTGTCGACGACCATGTGGTGGGCGACGAGCAGCAGCAGATGGCCGCCACCGGGCCGGTCGAACAGCACGACGCGGAACACCGGGCCCGCGGCCAGGTCGAGCGACCGGTTCGCCTCGGTCGCGACGCCCTCCGGGTCGTCGGCCGCGCCGGCGAGCCAGACGACCGCGGCGGAGCCCACCGGGCCGGTGGTCACCGGCGACGGCGGGTCGATCACGGCGGTACCGTCGGCGGGAAAGCGTGACCGCAGCGCGTCGTGGTGCTCCAGGAGCGCCCCGACGCCGGCGGCCAGCGCCGCCGGGTCGACGGGTTCGCCGGTCTCCAGCAGCACGGACTGGTTGAAGTGGCCGGGCTCGGGCAACCGCCGGCCGAGGAACCAGCGCTGGATGGGCGTCGGCGCGTACCCTCCGGTCACCGCTCCCTGCTCGGCGACGGTGTCGCGCTGCCCGGTGGCGACAGCGGCGAGGGCCGACACCGTCTGGTGGTCGAACATCTGGGCGACGGTGACGAACACGCCGAGTTCCTGGGCCCGGGCGACGACCTGGATGCAGAGGATCGAGTCACCGCCGAGGTCGAAGAAGTTGTCCTCGCCGCCGACCCGCTCGACGCCGAGCACCCGCGCCCACACATCGGCCAGGATCCGTTCGGTGTCGCCGCGCGGGGCCACGAATGCCCCGGCCGGGCGCAACGTCTCGGGCTCGGGCAGGGCGGCCCGGTCGACCTTGCCGTTGACGGTGAGCGGGAGATCGGCCAGCTCGGTGAAGACGGCGGGGATCATGTGCTCGGGCAGCCGGCGGCGCAGGTGCGCGCGCATCTGCTCGACGTCGGGCAGCCCGTCGGCAGGGTCGGCGGCGACGACGTAGGCGACCAGCCGCTCGCCGACGACGGCCGCGACGGCGCGGCCGAT
>NZ_JCANNB010000085.1:0-3467 GCF_059553435.1 Micromonospora sp. PRAS1 | reverse complement strand
GGTGGCGGTCATCGGGGCCGCGGCGGCGTCGTCGGCGTCCGAACCGGTGACGTCGGGATCGGGCAGGGCGGCTCGGTCGAGCTTGCCGTTCCTGGTGAGCGGCAGGCTCGCCAACTCGGCGAAGACGGCGGGGATCATGAAATCGGGCAGCCGGCGGCGAAGATGCGCCCGCAATTCGGTGGCGTCGGGGAGGTCTGCGGCGGGGACGAGGTAGGCAACGAGCCGACGGTCGGCGCCGTGCCGGTCGGCGACGACGGCGGCGGCGCGGACGCCCGGGTGGGCGCGGAGCGCCGCCTCGACCTCGCCGGGTTCGATCCGGAACCCGCGGACCTTCACCTGGTGGTCGCCGCGGCCGAGGAACTCCAGGCGTCCGTCGCCGGTCCAGCGGGCCCGGTCGCCGGTGCGGTAGAGCCGCGAGCCGTCGGCGGCGAACGGGTCGGCGACGAACCGTTCGGCGGTCAGCGCGGGCCGGCGGTGGTAGCCGCGGGCGACCTGGGCGCCGCCGATGTACAGCTCACCCGGTACGCCGGCCGGGGCCGGGTTCAGCGCGGCATCGAGGACGTAGGCCCGGGTGCCGGCGAGCGGCCGGCCGATCGGGGTGCGGCCGGTCTCGGCGTCGGCGGTGGTGAGTCGGCCGGCGGCGGCGCCGATTGTCGTCTCGGTGGGTCCGTAGTGGTTGACGACGGCCCGGTTGCCGGCGACCGCGAGCAGTCGTGCGACGAGTGCCGCCGGGGCCGCCTCGCCGCCGAGCAGCAGCGCCCGGCCCGGGAAGAGACGTGCCGCGTCCTGGTCGCCGGCGAGCGCCATGAGGTGCGAGGGCACGAGCTTGACGTAGTCGATGGCGTGCCGGGTGAGGTACGCGGCGACGGCGGCCGGGTCGGCGACCTGTCCGGGGTCCATGACGTGCAGGCTGCCGCCGGTGGCCAGGGCGGCGAACAGGAAGGTGTTGCCGAAGTCGGTGACCGCCGGCTGTAGCAGCGCGTACCGTCCGCCGGGCGCGCCGAGCCCGGCCCGCGCGACGACTGCCGGGACGTATCCGGCAAGGCCCCCGTGGGTGACCTGGACGCCTTTCGGGGTGCCGGTGGAGCCGGAGGTGTAGATGACGTAGGCCGTCTGCTCCGGGTGGATCTCCCGGGTCGGCCCGGCGGCCGGGCCGGCGAGGATCCGCTCGCCGAGGTCGACGACGGGGAGCCGTCCGGCCGGCAGGTCGTCGGCGGCGTCGCCGGAGGTCACCACGACCGCCGCGCCGCTGTCGGCGAGCATCATCGCCAGACGCTCGGACGGGTGGGCGGCGTCGAGCGGCAGGTATGCCCCGCCGGCCAGCCACACGGCGAGGATCGTCGTGATGGTCTCGGCGCCCGGGGCGACGCAGACGGCCACGACGGTTTCCGGGCCGACGCCGAACCCGCGCAGGTGCCCGGCGAGGGCGGTGGCACGGCGCACCAGCCCGGCGTAGGTGAGCAGCCCGGCCGCGTCGGCGACGGCGACGGCGTCGGGGCAGCGGGCGGCCCGGTCCAGGATGCGTCCAGGCAGGAGCCCAGCGGCCGGAGCCGGCTCGGTGTCGTCGTTCCAGTCGCGCACGATCCGGTCGCGCTCCTCCGGGGCCAGCAGCGGCACCCGCGACACCGGCCGCGCCGGGTCGGCGGCCACGGCGGCGAGGAGGTTGAGCAGGTGCCCGACCATTCGGTGGATCGTCGGCGGATCGAACAGGGCGGTGCTGAACTCGATGCCGCCGCTGATGCCGGCCTCGCCGTCGGCGACGAAGAGCCGCAGGTCGAACTTGGCGACGACGTCGACGCCGGCGTCGGCGTGGGAGAGCCCGACCCCGCCCGCGTCGTCGGTGACGTCCTCCGTGTCGTAGTTGAACAGCACCTGGAACAGTGGGGTCCGGGACCGGTCACGCTCGACGGCGAGGACGTCAACGAGCTGCTCGAGCGGCACATCCTGGTGGGCGTGCGCCTCGAGGGCGCTGCGCCGGACCCGGGCGAGCAGTTCGCCGAACGTCGGGTCGCCGGACAGGTCGGTGCGCATGACGAGGGTGTTGAGGAACAGCCCGACGATCGGCTCGGTCTCGGCGCGGCCACGGTTGGACACGGGGGTGCCGATGACGACGTCCTCGGTGGCGCAGTACCGCGCCAGCAGCAGCGACCACGCCGAGAGCAGCGTCATGAACATCGTGGCGCCGGCATCGCGCGACAGCGCCCGCAGACCGTCCACCGTGGACCAAGGCACATCGAACGCCACGACGGCGCCGGCGCTGGACCGGATCGCGGGGCGGGGCCGGTCGGTCGGCAGGTCGAGGACGGGCAGGTCGGCGAGGCACTCCCGCCAGTACGCCAACTGCCCTTCCAGAACCGTTCCGGCGAGCCACCGGCGCTGCCAGACGGCGAAGTCGGCGTACTGCAGCTCGAGCGGTGGCAGCGTCTGCCCGGCGTAGAGGGCGGCCAGCTCGCGGCGGAAGATGCGGCCCGACCACTCGTCGAAGGCCACGTGGTGCACGCAGAGCGCGAGCAGGTGCTCGGTGGCGCCGAGGCGGATCAGCGTCATCCGGGTGACCGGGCCGCGGGCCAGGTCGAACGGCACGGCGGCGTCGGCCGACACCAGGGCCCGCGCGGCCGCCGCCGGGTCACCGGCGTCGGACACGTCGACGACGGGCAGCACGAGGCGCCCCGGCGGGTCGACCACCTGCACGGCGACGCCGTCGGACCCGGCCACGAGCCGGGTCCGCAGCACCTCGTGCCGGGCCAGCAGCGCTCCGAGGGCGTGCTCCAAGGCGGTGACGTCGAGGTCGCCGGCCCAACGCGTCGGCATCGGCAGGCTGTACTCGGTCGAGCCGGGGGCAAGCCGGTCGAGGAACCACAGCCGCTGCTGTGCGAAGGACAGCGGCAGTGGCCCGTCACGGCGGGCCGGGGTGACCGGCGGCACCAGCAGCCCGGCGAGCCGTCCGGGGGTCACTGGGCGGTCATCGGCGATCGGGTGGGCGTCGGCGTGGTCGATGACATCGGCGAGCGCGCGGACGGTCGGGTGGTCGAAGATCGCGGCGAGGGGCAGCTCGACGTCGAACGCGGCCCGGATGCGGGAGGTGACCTGGGTGGCGAGCAGGGAGTGGCCGCCCAGGGCGAAGAAGTCGTCGGTCGCGCCGACGCCGTCGAGGCCGAGCACCTCGCTCCAGACGGCGGCGAGCCGATTCTCGGTCGGGCCGGCCGGCGGCTCGTGCCCGGCCGGCGGCGCGGCCCAGGAGGTGTCGGGCGCGGGTAGCGCGGCCCGGTCGGGCTTACCGTTGGGGGTGAGCGGTATGGCGGCCAGCTCGATGTGCACGGCGGGCAGCATGTGGTCGGGCAGGGTCTGCCGCGCGTGCCGTCGCAGCTCGGCAGGGTCCGGCATGCCTTTGGCCGGGTCGGCGGGCACCACATAGGCGGCCAGTTGCCGGTCGGCGCCGTCGCCCCAGACCCGCACCACGGCTGCGC
>NZ_JCANNB010000084.1:0-3545 GCF_059553435.1 Micromonospora sp. PRAS1 | reverse complement strand
CCCCTCTGTTCTGCCCCCTCTGTTCTGCCCCCTCTGTTCTGCCCCGCGATCTTGCACTTACCGTCGGGGCATAGGGCTCATAAGCCGCAAATCGGTGACGGAAAGTGCATGATCGGCGAGGTTGTGGGGTGGGAGGGGCCGGGCCGGGGCGAGCCTTGACTGTCGGTAGGCTTTCTGCACATGAGCCTGCCGCGTCCTGTCCTCGTGGTCGACTTCGGTGCCCAGTACGCCCAGCTGATCGCCCGGCGGGTACGCGAGGCGAAGGTCTACTCCGAGATCGTCCCGCACACCATGCCCGTGGCCGAGATGCTGGCCCGCGACCCGGTCGCGATCATCCTCTCCGGCGGCCCGTCGAGCGTCTACGAGCCGGGCGCCCCGCAGGTCGATGACGGCCTGTTCCGCACGGGTGTGCCGGTCTTCGGCATCTGCTACGGGTTCCAGGCGATGGCCCGCTCCCTCGGCGGCACGGTGGCGCGTACCGGCAACCGCGAGTACGGCGGCACCCCGCTGCGACCCCGCCTGCTCGACCCGGGCGTACTCCTCCGTGACCTGCCGGCCGACCTGCCGGTCTGGATGAGCCACGGCGACTGCGTGACCGAGGCGCCGGAGGGCTTCACGGTGACCGCCGAGTCGGCCGGTGCACCGGTCGCCGCCTTCGAGGACCTGGTCGGCCGGCGGGCCGGCGTGCAGTTCCACCCCGAGGTGGGGCACACCGCGTACGGGCAGGAGATGCTGACCCGCTTCCTGTACGAAATCGCCGAGATCGAGCCGACCTGGACGCCCGAGAACATCATCGACGAGCAGGTGGCCCGGATCCGCGCGCAGGTCGGCGACAAGGAGGTCATCTGCGGTCTCAGCGGCGGGGTGGACTCGGCAGTCGCCGCAGCGCTTGTGCACAAGGCCGTCGGCGACCAGCTGACCTGCGTCTTCGTCGACCACGGTCTACTCCGGGCCGGCGAGGCCGAGCAGGTGGAGAAGGACTACGTCGCGGCCACCGGCATCAAGCTGAAGGTGGTCGACGCGGCCGACCGGTTCCTCGGCGCGCTGGCCGGGGTGACCGACCCGGAGCAGAAGCGCAAGATCATTGGCCGGGAGTTCATCCGGGTCTTCGAGGCCGCCGCCCGGGAGATCGCCTCGCACGGCGACGTCGAGTTCCTGGTGCAGGGCACCCTCTACCCGGACGTGGTCGAGTCCGGTGGCGGCACCGGCACCGCCAACATCAAGAGTCACCACAACGTCGGCGGACTGCCTGAGGACCTGAAGTTCGCCCTGGTCGAGCCGCTGCGCACGCTCTTCAAGGACGAGGTTCGTACGCTCGGCCTCCAGCTCGGCCTCCCCGAGGCGATGATCTGGCGGCACCCGTTCCCGGGCCCGGGCCTGGCCATCCGGATCATCGGCGCGGTCGACCGGGAGCGCCTCGACGTGCTGCGCCGGGCCGACTACATCGCCCGCCAGGAACTGACCGCCGCCGGCCTGGACCGGGACGTGTGGCAGTTCCCGGTGGTGCTGCTCGCCGACGTTCGCAGCGTCGGTGTGCAGGGCGACGGGCGCAGCTACGGGCATCCCGTGGTGTTGCGCCCGGTCTCCAGCGAGGATGCGATGACCGCCGACTGGTCCCGACTGCCCTACGACGTGATCGCCCGGATCTCCACCCGGATCACCAACGAGGTGGCCGAGGTGAACCGGGTGGTCCTGGACGTCACGAGCAAGCCGCCGGGCACCATCGAGTGGGAGTGACGCGGGCTCACGCCCCCGGTCCGGCCGGCGGCTGAGGCGCCGGCCGCGCCACCGGTTCCGACCCGTGACCGCCCTGCGGCGCAACGTCGCCCTGCGGTGCGCTTTCGCCCTGCGCCTGGCCGGGCTGCGGCGCAATGTCGCCCTGTGCCGCAATGTCGCCCTGCGGCGGGGAGCCGGGCTGTGCTGCGGCGCCGCCCTGGGGCGCCTGGCCGGGCTGCGGCGGGTGACCCGCCGGCCCGGGAAACGGCCAGGCCGGGTGCGGCGAAGCGCCGGCCGGTGCGTGCGGTGCCGGGTACGGCGGTGCGCCGGCTGGTCCGTGGGGTGCCGGGTACGGCGGTGCGCCGGCCGGCCCGGGCGGCGTCGGGTGCGGCCAGGCGGGTGCGCCGGCTGGTCCGTGGGGTGCCGGGTACGGCGGTGCGCCGGCCGGCCCGGGCGGCGTCGGGTACGGCGGTGCGCCGGCTGGTCCGTGGGGTGCCGGGTACGGCGGTGCGCCGGCCGGCCCGGGCGGCGTCGGGTGCGGCCAGGCGGGTGCGCCGGCCGGCTCCTCGGGCATCAGGAACCACATGATCGGGTACGTGAGCGCGGCGATCCCGCCGGTCAACAGGGTCGCGACGGCGAAGAGGACGCGGACCAGGTTGGGGTCGACGCCGAAGTAGCGGCCGAGGCCGCTGGCCACCCCGGCCACTATCCGGTCAGTGGTCGGGCGGCGTAGTTGCTTGTACGGGGCCTGCGATGTGGAAGTCATGCCTCCACGGTCCGCGCCACGATGCGTATCGACCTCGGTGACAGCCCGGATCCATACCCTGAACTCAACCTCAGGGGGGAGTGATCAGTCAGGAATCCGACTCTTTTCCGCGTCGGTAACCGGTCGCGAGGAGAATTTGGCTCCGTGACCACCATGCTGGAGCCGCTGCGCAGGATCGCGGCATACGCAGTCTGTACTGATTCGGTAGACCGAGTGTTGCTGGTCCGCGCATCGGAGCGCTCCGGCACACCCGGTACGTGGTCCCTGCCCGGCGGGGCGGTCGACCACGGTGAGGATCCGCAGCACACAGTCGTCCGGGAGACCGCCACCGAGACCGGCCTGTCGGTGGCCGTCGGCGGCCTGCACGACGTGCTGGCGGACATGCGGGCCCTGCCCGAGCGGGGCATCACCATCCACACCGACCGCCTGGTCTACCGGGTCTCGGTGCGGGGTGGTTCGCTTACCGATCGGGTCGACCGCCCGACCGACCTGGCCCGCTGGTTCACCCTGGAGGAGGCGCGGCAGTTGCCGCTGCGCTCGTTCACCGCCCGGGCCCTCGGGCTGCCCACCTCCTCGGCGGACATCGTGCCCGACGAGCCACCGGAGTTCCCCTCGTTCTACGCGGTCCCCGGTCCCGACGGGCTGCACCGGGCGCAGCGCTTCGCCGCGTACGCCGTGGTCACCGACCCGGACGGGCGGGTGCTGCTGACCCGGGTCTCCGACGGCTACCCCGGCGCTGGCTGCTGGCACCTGCCCGGTGGCGGCACCGACTACGGCGAGCAGCCGGGTGCGGCGCTGATCCGGGAACTGGTGGAGGAAACCGGGCAGACGGGGCGCCTCGTCGAGCTGCTCGGGGTCGCCAGTCACCGGGACGCGGCGTCGCTCGGTCCGGAGGGCTACCCGATCGACTGGCACGGCGTACGCGCCTTCTACCGGGTGGTGGTGGACCAGCCGGCCCCGCCGACCGTCGGTGACGTCGGCGGCTCCACCTGTGAGGCCCGCTGGTTCGCCCGCGAGGAACTCGGTGCCCTGCCCACCGACCGCCTCACCGAGGTGACCGCCG
>NZ_JCANNB010000083.1:0-3700 GCF_059553435.1 Micromonospora sp. PRAS1 | reverse complement strand
GCACAGACTCCGCCCGCTGCACCACCTCAACCTCAGGAGCCTGCTCCAAAATCACGTGCGCATTCGTGCCACTGATGCCGAACGAGGACACCCCGGCGCGCGCCGGTCGGTCCGGGCGCGGCCAGGGCCGCTGCTCGGTGAGCAGCCGGACGCCGCCGGACGACCAGTCCACCTCGTTGGTGGGTTCGGTGACGTGCAGGGTCTTCGGCAGCGCGCCGTGCTGAAGCGCCAACACGACCTTGATCACGCCGCCGATACCGGCTGCCGCCTGGGCGTGACCCAGGTTGGACTTGCCGGAGCCGAGCCAGAGCGGCTGCTCCGGATCACGGTCGCGCCCGTACGTGGCGAGCAGGGCCTGTGCCTCGATCGGGTCACCAAGCGTGGTGCCGGTGCCGTGCGCCTCGACCGCGTCCACGTCCCTGCTGGAGAGCCGGGCGTCGGCGAGGGCCTGCCAGATGACGCGCTGCTGGGCCGGGCCGCTGGGCGCGGTGAGGCCGTTGGAGGCGCCGTCCTGGTTGGTCGCGCTGCCCCGGATCACGGCGAGAACGGTGTGGCCGCGGCGACGGGCCTCGGAGAGCCGTTCCAGCACGACCACGCCGGCGCCCTCGGCGAACCCGATGCCGTCGGCGTTGTCGGAGAACGCCTTGCAGCGGCCGTCGGCGGCCAGCCCTCGTTGCCGGCTGAGCGCGAGGAACGCGCCGGGGGTGGACATCAGGCTGACGCCGCCGGTGATGGCCATGGCGCACTCGTTGCGGCGCAGCGCCTGGTACGCCAGGTGCAGCGCGACAAGCGACGAGGAGCAGGCGGTGTCCACGGTGACCGCCGGCCCCTCCAGGCCGAGGGTGTAGGCGATCCGCCCCGAGATCACGGCGGCGACGTTGCCGGTGCTGAGGTAGGTTTCGGCCTCTTCGGGTACGCGGGCGGCGATCTCGCCGTAGTCCTGGCTGTTGCTGCCGATGAACACCCCGACCGGTGCGCCGCGCAGCGAGTCGGGAGCGATTCCCGACCGTTCCAGCGCCTCCCAGACGATCTCCAGCAGGATCCGCTGCTGCGGGTCCATCGCCCGGGCCTCCCGGGGGGCGATGCCGAAGAAGCCGGGGTCGAAGCCGGAGATGTCGTCGAGGAATCCGCCGGTACGGGCGGTGCTGGTGCCCGCCCGGTCGGGGTCGTCGTCGAAGAGGCTGTCCAGGTCCCAGCCCCGGTTGTCGGGGAATCCGGAGATGACGTCGCGCCCGTCGGCCAGCACCTCCCAGAGCTGCTCCGGGGTGCGGACGCCGCCGGGGTAGCGGCAGCCCATCGCCACGACGGCGATGGGTTCGGTGTCGCCCTCCTCCAGCTCGCGCACCCGCTGCCGGGTCTGGTGCAGGTCGGCGGACACGCGCTTGAGGTAGCCCAGGAGCTGTTCTTCGTTCGACATCTTCGCCTCGTCAGGTCGGTGGTTCGGATGAGCGGCCGGGGGTACGGGGCGGATCAGTCCACTCCCAGCTCCTTGTTGATGAAGGCGATGACGTCGTCCGCCGAGGCGTGGTCGAGTTGTTCGGCGACGGTCTGGGCCGCGACGGTCTGCGTGGCGGCACCGTCGTCGGTGAGCCGGGCCGCGATCGCGCGCAGGCGGGCTGCGGTCCGGGACCGGGCGAGGCGGTCGCCGTTCAGCTCGGCGCTTAGCGCCTCCAGCCGGTCGAGCTGCACCTCCAGCGGCTCCTCGCCGTCGTCGAGATCCAGCTCGGAGCGGAGGAAGCCGGCGATGTCCACCGCGGTCGGATAGTCGAAGACCAGCGTGGCGGGCAGTCGCAGCCCGGAGGCCGCGGCCAGCCGGTTGCGCAGTTCGACCGCGGTGACCGACTCGAAGCCGAGGTCCTTGACGGCCCGGGACGGTTCGACTTCGCTGAGGTCGTCGTAGCCGAGCACCGCGGCGATGTGCGTGCGGACCAGTTGGACCAGGGTGCGCCGTTGGTCCTCCGCGGACATCGCGGCGAGTTGGGTGGCCAGATCGACGTCGCCCGCTTCGGTGTCGTCCGGCGTCGGCTGCGCGGCGGGTAGGTCGCGCAGCAGCGGGCGGGGCCGGGCCAGCGTGTACGCGGGGGCGAAGCGCGACCAGTCGACGTCGGCCACGACCGTGCTGGCCGCGCCACTGGCGACCGCGTGCCCCATGGCCCGGGCGGCGAGCCCGGGTGGCATCTCGGTGATGCCGATCTCCGCGAACCGGGCCCGGACGTCGGCGTCGACCATGCCGCCACCGCCCCAGGCGCCCCAGGCCACGGCGGTGGCGGGCAGCCCGGCGGCGCGGCGACGCTTGGCGATGCCGTCGAGGGTGGCGTTGGCCGCGGCGTAGCCGGCCTGGCCGGCCTGACCCCACACTCCGGCTCCGGAGGAGAACAGCACGAACGCGTCGAGGTCGTGACCGGCCAGGAGTTCTTCGAGGTGTCGCGCGCCGAGCACCTTGGCTCGGGCCGTGTCGGCGATCTCGGCGGCGGTCTGGTCGCTGAGCCGGACGCCGTCGCTGACCACACCGGCGGCGTGCACGACAGCGGTCAGCGGCGGGTCGGCCGGCAGGTCGGCGAGCACAGCCGCCAGGGCGTCGCGGTCGGCCACGTCGCAGGCGACCACGGTGACCTGTACGCCGCGCGCGGTGAGTTCGGCGGTCAGGTCGTCGGCACCGGCGGCGGCGGTGCCGCGACGGCTGGTCAGGACGAGGTGCTCGGCACCGTGGTCGGCGAGCCAGCGGGCCACGTGCGAGCCGGCGCCGCCGGTGCCGCCGGTCACCAGGACGGTGCCGCGCGGCTGCCAGGGGGTGCCGACGATGCCGCTCGCCGGGCGTAGTCGCCGGCCACGCGTACCGTCGCTCCGGATCGAGACCTGGTCCTCGTCGTCGAGGCCGGCGAGGACGGCGGCGAGCCGGCGGGCGGTGTACTCGTCGGGTACCTCCGGCAGGTCGACGAGACCGCCCCAGGTGGTGGGTGCCTCCAGGCCGAGCACGGTGCCCAGCCCCCAGACCGCCGTCTGTCCCTCGCGTGGCGTCGCGGTGTCGACGGCGCCGGAGGTTACGCACCACAGCGGCGCGGTGACGGCGGCGTCGGCGAGCGCGCGGACCAGCTCGACGGTGGCGACGGCGCCGCGGCTGAGCGCCGGGTGCCGGGGGTCGGGCAGGTCGTCGAGGGCGGCCAGGGAGAGTACGCCGGCGAGCTGCGTGCCGGTGATGGCCTGTCGCATCGGATGCGGGTCGCCGTCGTCGGACCGGACCGGCAGTAAGTCCGCGCCGTGCCCGGTCAGCGCGTCGAGGACCACGGGTTCCAGCGGATGCTCGGTGGCGGGCAGTACGACCAGCCAGGTGCCGGTGAGGCGGGCGTCGTCGGCCGAGCCGGGCAGGGCGGCCCAGTCGACGCGGTAGCGCCAGCCGTCGATCACCGCATCGTCGTTCTGCCGGTGCCGCCAGCGTTCCAGGGCGGGCAGCACCTCACGGAGCGCGTCCGGGTTGACGCCGAGGCCGTCGGCCAGGGTGTCGGTGTCGGTTCCGGCGACGATCTGCCAGAAGCCCGAGTCGTCCGGCTCGGGGGCCTCGGCCCAGTAGCGCTTGTGTTGGAACGGGTAGGTGGGCAGGTCAGCGATCCGGCCACCTTCCACCGGCCAGTCGATCGGCACACCACGGGTCCACAACTCGCCTGCGGATCGCAGCACCCGGTCCCAGCCGCCCTCGTCACGA
>NZ_JCANNB010000082.1:0-4243 GCF_059553435.1 Micromonospora sp. PRAS1 | reverse complement strand
CCGCGACGAGGGCGGCTGGGACCGGGTGCTGCGGTCCGCAGGCGAGTTGTGGACCCGTGGTGTGCCGATCGACTGGCCGGTGGAAGGTGGCCGGATCGCTGACCTGCCCACCTACCCGTTCCAACGCGACCGCTACTGGCTCGACGTTCCGCAGTCCGCCGGCGACCTGAGCGCGACCGGCCTGGCACCCGCCGACCACCCGCTGCTCGGTGCCGCCGTGACCGTCGCCGGCAGCGGCACCACCGTGCTCACCGGCCGGCTGTCCCGGCGTACCCACCCCTGGCTGGCCGACCACGCCGTCGACGGCACCGTCGTGCTGCCCGGCTCGGCCTTCGTCGACCTGGCCGTCCGCGCCGGTGACCACGTCGGCTGCGACACCGTCCGCGACCTCGAGGTGCACCAGGCCCTCACCGTGCCCGCCGACGACGCGGTGCTGGTCCAGGTCGTCGTGGGCGCCACCGACGACAGCGGCACCCGTGCCCTCGGCGTGTACGCCCGCCCGCCGGCCAGCGCTTCCGACGTCCCCTGGACCCGGCACGCCACCGGAGTGCTGCTGCCCGGCGCTACCCCGCACGCGTTCGACCTCACCGCCTGGCCGCCACCGGGTGCCCAAGCCGTCGACGTCGACGCCGTGCACGCCGGGCTCGCCGCGCGCGGGCTGGAACTCGGCTCCGCCTTCACCAACCTGCACGCCGCCTGGCGGCACGGCGACACCGTACTGGCCGAGGTCGAACTGCCGGAGGAACTGCACACCGAAGCCGCCGGGCACCGCCTGCATCCCGCCCTGCTGGAGTCCGCCACCCACGCCGCACTGCCGGCCGGAACCGGTCCGGTCGCCCCCGCCGTCTGGGCCGAGGTGCAGCTCGTCGCCACCGGCGCCACCGCGCTGCGGGTACGCATCACCCCGGACGGCCCCGGCACGGTGACGGTTGAGGCAGCCGACCCCACCGGTGCGCCCGTCGCGCTCCTCCGCGGCCTGGAACCGCGACCGATCGTCGCGACCGCCACCGACACCCAACGCGACGCGCTGTTCCGCATCGACTGGCCCGCGCTGCCCACGGCCGTCTCCGCACCCACCGGCCGGTACGCCGTGGTCGGCGACGACGACCTGGCCGGCGCGCTCACCGCGGCCGGCGGCGAGGTCACCACCCACCCCGATCTGGCGGCGCTGATCACCGCCCTGGACGACGACCGGCCGGCGCCCGATGTGGTGTTCGCCGTGTTCACCGGCGGCAACGACGTCGCCGCCGACACCCGAGCGCTGCTTACCGCCACGCTGGCAACGGTGCAGACCTGGCTGACCGACGACCGCCTGGCCGGCACCACCCTGACCGTGGTCACCCGGGGTGCCGTCGCGGCCCGAGCCGGTGACGACATCGCCGACCTGGCCGCCGCCCCGCTGTGGGGCCTGGTGCGCTCGGCGCAGACCGAGAACCCGGACCGCTTCCACCTGCTCGACCTCAATCCGACCGACGTCTCGATCCCGGCCGCGGCGATGCTGGCCGCGATCGACGCCGCCGAACCGCAGCTCGCGGTCCGCGATGGCCGGGTGCTGGCCGCCCGGCTCGCCCGGGTGCTGGACGACCAACCGGTCGCCGCGTCGGCACCCACCCTGGACGCGGGGACGGTACTGGTCAGCGGCGGCACCGGAGTGCTCGGCGCGCTCGTCGCCCAGCACCTGGTCAGCGCGTACGGCGTGCGCAGCCTGGTCCTGCTCAGCCGCAGCGGAAACGACGACGGCCGACTGGCCGGCCTGGACGCCCAGGTCCGGGTGGTTCGCTGCGACGTGGCCGACCGGGACGCGCTCGCCGAGGTGATCGACAGCATCGACGACCTGACCGCCGTGGTGCACACCGCAGGCGTCCTGGACGACGGCGTCATCGGATCGCTCACCGCCGACCGCCTCGACACCGTTCTGCGGCCCAAGGTCGACGGCACCTGGCACCTGCACGAGCTGACCGCCGGACGCGACCTGTCGGCGTTCGTGCTCTTCTCCTCGGCCGCCGGCGTGTTCGGCGACGCCGGCCAGGGCAACTACGCCGCCGCCAACGTCTTCGTCGACGCGCTGGCCGCACACCGGCGCGCCCAGGGCCTGCCCGCAGTCTCCCTGGCCTGGGGTTTCTGGGCCCAACGCACCGGCCTCACCGGGCATCTCGCCGACGTCGACGTCGCCCGCATGGCCCGGGAGGGAGTCGTCGCACTCACCGACACCGACGGCCTCGCCCTGTTCGACACCGCCCTGCGGGTGGACGAACCAGTGGTCGTGCCGGTCCGGCTGGACCTGCCCGCCCTGCGCGCCCAGGACTCCGCGCCACCGGCGATGCTGCGCGGGCTCGTCCGCGTACCGCTGCGCCGGGCCGCCGCCCGCCGCGCGTCCGGAGCAACCGACGGCCTGGCCGCCCGCCTGCTGGCCGCGCCCGTCACGGACCGCGACGAGATCGTCCTCGACGTGGTACGCGCACAGGCCGCCGCCGTGCTCGGCTACCCGTCGGCCGACCGGGTCGACGCCGGTCGCGCCTTCAAGGACCTCGGCTTCGACTCGCTCACCGCAGTGGAACTGCGCAACCGGATCGCCACGGCGACCGGCCTGCGGCTGCCCGCGACCCTGATCTTCGACTACCCGTCCGCCACGGTGCTCGCCGCCCACCTACGCCGCGAACTGCTCGGCGACGCCACCGAGATCGAGGCACCGGTGACGACCTCGGCGGCCGACCACGAGCCGATCGCCGTCGTCGGCATGGCCTGCCGGCTGCCCGGCGGCGTCGCCTCGCCCGACGACCTGTGGCGCCTGGTCACCGACGGCGTGGACGCGATCGACGGCTTCCCGGCCGACCGTGGCTGGGACGCGATCCTCGAAACCGAGCAGGGCACCCCGTACGCCCGGGTCGGTGGCTTCGTCGACGGAGTCGCCGGCTTCGACGCGGACTTCTTCGGTATCTCGCCCCGCGAGGCGCTGGCCACCGACCCGCAGCAGCGGCTGCTGCTCGAAGCGTCCTGGGAGGCGCTGGAACGGACCGGCCTCGACCCGCGCGGCCTGGCGGGCACCGGCACCGGCGTGTTCGTCGGCGCCGCGGCCAACAACTACGGCGCCGGCCAGTCCGCCCACCAGGACGGCGTCGAAGGCTACATGATCACCGGCGGCTCCACGTCGGTCATCAGCGGCCGGGTGTCGTACCTGCTGGGTCTGGAGGGCCCGGCGGTGACCGTGGACACCGCCTGCTCGTCGTCGCTTGTCGCACTGCACCTGGCCGTGCAGTCGCTGCGCCGGGGCGAGTGCACCCTCGCGCTGGCCGGTGGCGTCCACGTGATGGCCACCCCGGAGGCGTTCGCCGACTTCGCCCGGCAGGGCGGACTGGCCACGGACGGACGGTGCAAGGCGTTCTCCGACGACGCCGACGGCATCGGCTGGGCCGAGGGTTCGGGCGTCGTCGTGCTGGAACGGCTCTCCGACGCGGTGGCGAACGGTCGCCCGGTCCTTGCCGTGATCCGGGGCAGCGCGGTCAACCAGGACGGCGCCTCCAACGGGCTGAGCGCCCCCAACGGCCCCTCCCAGCAGCGGGTGATCCGGCGGGCGCTGGCCGACGCGGGCCTGTCGACGGTCGACGTGGACGCGGTCGAGGCGCACGGCACCGGCACCGCCCTCGGCGACCCGATCGAGGCACAGTCGCTGCTGGCCACGTACGGCCAGCGCGACGGTGAACCACTCTGGCTCGGGTCGGTCAAGTCGAACCTCGGGCACACCCAGAACGCCTCCGGCATCACCGGTGTGATCAAGATGGTGGAGGCGCTGCGGCACGGCTTCCTGCCCCGGACCCTGCACGTCAGCAGCCCGTCCAGCCACGTCGACTGGACCGCCGGCAACGTGCGGCTGCTCACCGAGCCGCGTACGTGGCCGGAGACCGGGCGTCCCCGCCGGGCCGGCGTCTCATCCTTCGGGATCAGCGGCACCAACGCACACGTGATCCTGGAGCAGGGACCGCCGGTCGAGACCGCGCCCGAGCGTGCCGTCCGGCCGCCGGTCGTGCCGTGGCCGCTGTCGGCCCGCAGCGCCGAGGCGTTGACCGGGATGGCCGCTCGCCTCGCGGCCTGGCCGGAGCAGGACGTCGCCGACGTCGCGTACGCCCTGGCCGGTCGGCCGGTCTTCGAGCACCGGACGGTAGTGGTCGGCGCCGACCACGCCGAGTTGGTGACGGAACTGGCGGCTGTGGCGAGCGGCGGTGCCGCCGCCGGTGGTCGGCTTGCC
>NZ_JCANNB010000081.1:0-4402 GCF_059553435.1 Micromonospora sp. PRAS1 | reverse complement strand
GGACCGCGACCGGGCGTTCCGGACCGCGACCGGGCGTTCCGGACCGCGACCGGGCGTTCCGGATCGGCGTGCCGGGCGGTGCCCGCCGGGCCTGCGCCGCAGTCGGCTCAGCCCATCGTTGCGGCTGGCGCCGCCTCCGCTAGCAACGCCGCGCAGACCTCGATCAGCCGGGCGCGTAGCCGGCTGGCCCGTTGCGCGAACTCGCGTTGCCGAGCCACGTACTCCGCCTTGCCCTCGGGCGTCTCGATGGCCACCGCCGGCTGCCCGTACGAGGAGAGGTCGTACGGCGACGCCTGCATGTCGAGCAGCCGGATGTCCCGGGCCAACTCGAAGCAGTCGAGCGCCAGGTCGCCCGGGACCGCGGGGCCGAGCTTGCCGGCCCACTTGTGGCAGTCCATCGCGGCGTGCAGGCAGCCCGGCTGGTCGAGGTCGACCTGGCTGGCCCGGGTCGGTTGCAGGCGGTTCAGGCTGACCGCCTCGGGGGTGAAGAACCGGAACGCGTCGAAGTGCGTACACCGGATCTGGTGCGCCTCGACCACGGCGTCGGTGCCCGGTTGCCCCAGTCGCAGCGGAAGCGGGTGCCGATGCTCACGTTGCCGGTACACCATCGCCCACTCGTGCAGGCCGAAGCAGCCGGTGAAGGCCGGTCGTGACGCGATCGAGGAGAGGAGCCGGTGGATGAAGCGCACCGAGTCGGCCCGGGCGGCGAGGAAGGCGGGCGGGTCGAGGCTGACCAGGCCGTCGGCATCGGTGGCGTACCACCGCCACCGCCGATGCGGTGCGGGACCGTCCGGCCCGGGTGCCAGCGCGACCCCCACCCCGGGGTGCCAGCGGCGCAGCACGGACGGCCTGGTGCCGTAGTAGTCGTAGAGGAAGTCGTCGATGGCGTGCCGTTCCCGGGTGGCCCTGCGGGCGCGGTGGGCCGCGGTGAGCGCGTCCGCACGTTCCTCGTGCGCGGCCAGCAGGGGAAGCCAGCCCGCCGCAGGGATCACCTTTGGCGTGCCCACGGTCGGCGCGGTGCCGCCTGCCTGCCCCCTCACGGCCCAAGGGTACGACCACCGCCCGCCCGCCGGTCACGGGCCGGTCCGTACGCTCAGCCGGTCAGGGGCAGGTCCATACCATCAGCCGGTCCCGGGCAGACCTGCCCGGGGCCGGTCCCGGTAGGCGCCTCAGGGCATCTCCACCCGGACGCCGGCGGAGAAGACCCCGCTGCGCAGTTCCAGCCGCTCGGGGGCCGCCCGTCCGTTGACCGTGAAGACCAGCGGCAGCACCATGCGGCTCCCGGCCGCCATCGGCTCGGCGAAGACGTCCCGTCCCTGGTTCGCCCGCCGGGTGGCCGGCTCGTCGGCGGTCACCCAGTTGCCGTTCGGCAGGTACGCCCGTTGCAGCTTGCCGTGCCAGCTCTGGTGCTCCGGCGTGACATTGCGGACGCCGACGGTGGCCTGGCACTGGCGCAGCTGCTGGCCGGGCTCGCAGACCATCCGGTAGACGGTGAACTCGAACGCGTCCTCCCGGAGCGGGACGCCGAGGCTGCCGCTGGCCCCGGTGCCCTTCCACGCGCCGTTGGTCGGCTGGCTGTCGGTGTCGATCGCGGTGACCCGCCGGGTGGCGGTCCAGGCGGCGATGCCGATCGTGGCCACCAGCACCGTCGCGGCCACCGGCACGATCAACCAGATCGGCGGCGTACGCCGGCGGCCAGGTGGACGGGGCGCGGCCGGCCGCGGATAGACCGTCCCCGGCCCGTCCGAGGCGAGTGCGGCGGCGACCGGCCGCCGGTTGCGCCGCCAGGTGACGAACCCCACGACGGCCAGCACCAGCGCTGCCCCCGCGCCGACCAGCAGTGCGGGCGCCTGGCCACGCCAACCCGACGGCTGTTGCGACCCGGCGGTCGCGGCGTGCGGGTTCGTCCAGGTGGCGCTCGCGCAGTCGTACGGCTGCCGGCCGTCCCCGGCGAACGCGCAGGCCGGGGCGGTCAGCGGTTGCTGCGTCGCGGCCGTGCGCAGCGTGGTGCCCAGCGTGGTGGTGCTCCGGGGTGGCAACCTCAGCTGCCAGGTCACCGCGGTCGCCGCCGATCCGCCCGGGCGTACCTCCCGGCCGCCGTCGGTGATCGAGGTCGCCGAGACGCCCCGGGGCAGTTCCTGCCGCACGGTGGTGTTCACCGGCGCGTTACCGGTGTTGCGGACCTCGATGCGGTACCCGGGCTCGGTGCTGTTCTCCGGTGCCACCGCCACGCTGACCTTCGGGGCGGGCGCCGGTGAGGCGAGTCGCGTCGGGGTGGGCACCGCCGGCGGCGCCGCGGGCATCGCGGGATCCGGCGTCAGCATGGTCGGATCGGGCTCCGGCGAGGTGGGATCCGGTTCCGCCGTCGCCGTCGCCGTCGCCGTCGCCGCCTGCGGCCGTCCGGCCGCTGCGTGCGCTTGCCCGGCCGCTGCGTGTGCTTGCCCGGCCGCTGCGTGTGCTTGCCCGGCCGGCCCGGCCGCTGCGTGCGCTTGTCCGACCGCCGTGACCTGGGATTGTCCGGCGGTCGGCGCGTCCGGCGCGGTGGCCGCCGGCAGCACCGGCAGGGCGGTGAGGAAGCCGACGCAGTGCACGATCGCCGCGAGGGCCCTGTGGTGTCGTGTCGATGCAGGCATACGAACGAACCTCCGCAGCCGACGCTAGGTGCGGGGTCACGTCGGGCGGGTACGAAGCGCGGAATCCGGCCCCCGAGATGGGCGTACCCGGTAAGGTGCCGCACCCGGTCCGCCAGGTCGGACTAGATTGGCCTCGTGCGTATCGCTCGTTTCGCCCATGCCAAGGGAATGTCGTTCGGGGTCGTCGAGGGGGAGCCGGAGGCGGGCCCGCAGGGGCTCACCATCGCCGAGATCTCGGGTCACCCGTTCGGCCAGATCACGTTCAGCGGGGTCCGTTGGGCGCTCTCCGACGTCCGGTTGCTCTCGCCGATCCTGCCCAGCAAGGTTGTCTGCGTCGGCCGCAACTACGCCGAGCACGCCGCCGAGCACGGCGTCGAGGTGCCTACCGAACCGCTGCTCTTCCTCAAGCCCTCCACCTCGGTCATCGGCCCCCGGGACGCGATCCGGCTGCCCGAGTTCAGCAAGCAGGTCGAGCACGAGGCCGAGTTGGCGGTGGTGATCGGCGCACCGGGCGCCCGTCGGGCCGACCGGGCCGCCGCGGAGCGGGCCATCTTCGGCTACACCTGCGCCAACGACGTCACCGCCCGGGACCTCCAGCGCTCCGACAGCCAGTGGACCCGGGCCAAGGGATTCGACTCGTTCTGCCCGATCGGGCCCTGGATCACCACCGGCCTCGACGTCCGGGATCTGGAGATCCGCTGCGAGGTGGGGCGCGATCCGGAGGAGATGGAGGTGCGCCAGCTGGGTCGTACCCGGGACATGATCTTCGACGCCCCGGCCCTGGTGTCGTACGTCTCACACGTGATGACGCTGCTGCCCGGCGATGTCGTGCTGACCGGTACGCCGGCGGGGGTTAGCCCGCTCGCGGAGGGGGATACGGTCACCGTCCGGATCGAGGGGATCGGAGACCTGACCAACCCGGTCGTGTCTGCGACCTGATCCTGCGTTTTCGCAGCTCAAGGGCGGTTTGGGGAAGTCGATTTGGCCTGTCGGTGCCGGGAGGGTAGAGTTTGATCCCGGCGCCGCAAGGGGCCAATGGGGTATGGGGTAATTGGCAGCCCGACTGATTCTGGTTCAGTTAGTCTAGGTTCGAGTCCTGGTACCCCAGCGCAACCGAGATTCGCAAGAATCGAGGTCGCTGGATTCTGGTGGAGTTCAGCGTCGATCTTCCCGCGAGGGTGATCGACCAGGATGTCTGGTAGAGTTCGGCGGCACCACCCGCGCGGTGGTGTCGCGTTCGTGTTCTGGCCCCGTCGTCTAGCGGCCCAGGACGCCGCCCTCTCAAGGCGGTAGCGCCGGTTCGAATCCGGTCGGGGCTACAGATTCGGCTCGTTCCGCTTCGGCGGGACGAGCCGTTTTTCGTCTGTCCGGTCAGAGGGCGGGCCCGACGGCACCGCGCCACCCGAAGCGCCGTCACCGCAGCCCTCGCGCCGTCACCGCAGCCCTCGCGCCGTCACCGCAGCCCTCGCGCCGTCACCGACCCCCTCTTTGGTGCCCCGCGACGGCGTCGCTAGACTACTGCCGCACCGCCCGCGAGGGCTGGTGAACAGGAAAGTCTCTGGCCCCGTCGTCTAGCGGCCCAGGACGCCGCCCTCTCAAGGCGGTAGCGCCGGTTCGAATCCGGTCGGGGCTACCAATCACACTCTGCCCGCCCGCCTACCCGGCCGGCGCCCATTCCCGCACCCCTCCCTCCCGCCCCACCCTCTCCATCCCTCCCCACCCCCTCCCTCCCGCCCCGTTGATCATGAAGTTATTGTTGCGACACGCCG
>NZ_JCANNB010000080.1:0-4999 GCF_059553435.1 Micromonospora sp. PRAS1 | reverse complement strand
CGCCGGCCCATCGGTCCACTCCCGCCCCAGCAGCCGCTCAGTCTCCACGATCGCCATGATCGCGATCGTAACGACGACCCGCATCAGCGCAACGCATTTGCCTGGCCGGTGCCGGTTCAGATGCCGCCACTGAAATCGGTGCCCGTCGCCGCGTCATGGGCGGTCTGCGTGTCGCCACCGCCGCCCTTGCCACGGATCGTTCCTTTCCGGCGCGAGGATTTCGCCATCTGCCCGATAGCTCGCCGAGCGGCCTCCCGCGTGTGCGCTTCGGAGTCCGCCGCCGCCCTGGCCCGACGTTGCCGCCGGACGAGCAGCCAGACTCCGACCAGCGCAACGGCCAGCGCCGCGATAGCCCCCATCAGCCACCACAGGTCGCCCACGACTTCCTCGCCTTCATCGACAGCACGCGCCTCTACGCATCCTGTTCGCCTTCAACCTCTGGCGCTCCAGCATTCTGCTCGTTGCCGGAGACAAAGCCAGACGCTGGCAGCAGTGGTACACCGAGGCAATCCCACTGGCCGAGCAACACTACGAGATCTACCTCAAGGAACGCGCCGAAGAGGAGGGCAGACAGCCATGCACGGCTACGCACGCTGGCGCGACATCCGCGCCACCCACATCCAACGCGCCGGCGGCGAGCACACCGTCGAAGCCGGCAAGCAGGAACTACTCGCGGGCGTCGTCGGACACCGCCTCGCGGAATTACGCCGCGCCCGCGGCCTGACTTAACAGCAGGCTTCCCATCACCGTACCCACCACCACACCGGTCTCCCGCACCTCACTCCGGGGCCAACTCAACCGACTTGCTCCAAACGGTAGCCCTCTAGCTTCGGTTCAGCCCAAGCGGCGAAATGCAGCAACGGTCGCCATGACGGCGGAGAAGTCTGGTCATCGAGGCCCACAGCACGGACCCTGAGCCCGTAGTGAATCTGATATCGCAAACCCTCAATCTCAACCTCACCACACAGCGTCCCATCTGCATGCGAGAGGAAACCAGGCTCATCAACGACTTCCCAGCCTGCCTTACGGGCATGGTGCGTCCAGACCTCGAATGCCCGAGCGGCGCCCCCGATTCCCGGCCTCACATCCCCGACGCGGGCAAAAATCTCCACCGGATCGGGCCGGGGTTCGACTGTCACTACGCCCTCCTAGGGTAGTTCTCTATCGACTACTACCCGGAACACAATTGTCCCGGCCGGGTCTCCGCCACTTCACGGTCGACTGGAAGCGATCGGAATTAAGCTAGCCCCTATCCACCACGGCACCTTCCGCCGAAATCCTAGACCGCCCTAACGGATCCGTGCGGCCAGGTTTATAGAGTCGGTCTGACCAGCATTCAAGTCGCCGATCCGCCCAACGCCGGCCAAAGCACCCGAGCACGAAGCGTTCAGATTCCTAGCCCACCGCGTCAGATGCTTGGCCATCACAGGCTCTCGAACGGATACTTCTTCCGCTATTCGAAGGAGCATCGCTCGCAATTCCGGTTCGTCGGAGCGAGGAATCTCCGCCAGATACTCCCCCATCACCTCTTGCACCTTGACAGCAAAGCTCGGATCCACCTCATCGGATTCCGCAGCATCAAGCATTTGGACGCAGCCGACCATCGCCATGATGACAGGGTCGAAATTCATTACCGAACCACCCTGATACTAGGAATCGCCTAAAACAGGCATACCTCTACCTTGCGATCGCCCTGGCCATGAGCCGCGATCGTAACCACCACCAACCTCCCCGCAACACACCAGGTCCGGCACGCGCGAATCATCGATGCCAATCGCCCTACTGGCCATCTCGATATCAATCGGCTCTTCGCCATTGAGATAAAGAACAAAGCCCGCTTCTTCGTCGTCTATCATGTCCAGCGGAACCACTTCGAGCACATAGTCGGGCCGCGGCAAGAATCCGAAGTCAGCCGGGGGATCATACTTTTCGATCCCAACAACTTTCACCTCCGTCGGCGGAATCCCGACGAAGCATGCGTCACCCGTTTGCAATTCTGACGGGTCAGGCTCCAGACGCCACGGGGTATTACACCAGTCATATGCTTCCGGATCACGGGAGAAGGCCATAGTGCCGTCCCATGAGTTAGCCGATTCCGGATCAATTTCCCGCCACGGCCATTCGACCCGCACGCGCCGGGGCGTGGTACCCGCGATACACGTATCGAACGCTTCCGCCGAGATCACAAGCAGGTCACCGACTGCATAACCCAATGCTTCGGCCAGCCTGACGCTCTCCAACATTACCAGCCCTCCTGCCAGAAGTACGAGAACGGCGTCTTGTCCGCACGGCCACCAAAGTACCCTGCGCCGCCGAATCTCATACCGTTGCTGTTGAGCACCGGTGCCACGCCTGGATCGCGCTGCGGACAGTGTCGATGAACTGATCCGATCCCCACTCCTCGATCCTTTTTAGGGGAATTAGCTCGACGTTTGAAGAGGGCTCAAGTCAGAGTCCGTCAGCCGCTAGAGCCGCGTAGTTCATCAGTCACTCGACGATAAGCATCGACGGCAGCACGCATCGATAACGCAAGTTCATCAATGGCCTGCTGACCCTCCGGTGTCAAGCTTCCCGAGTCAACGACACTCTTCATCGATTTTAGACTAAACCACGCTTTTTGATATTCCTCCACATGATCCAATATGCCATCCAGCGCATTGAACCAGCTCTCGGTGGAAGGCTCACCAAGCGACGTGATGCACTCAGTAAGATCATCCTCCGCTAGAAGGATTTCCCCAACCAGCCGCACAAGCCCACGCCCAACCCTCTTGCTCTGCAAGATCTCAGCAAGGATGTCGAGTTGGCCCGGCGCGGCGTCATCCACCATTATCGATCAGCCTCTTCAACCAAACAGCTCCGCGCGCCCCGCTCGGCATGTCGACGCCCCCAGCGCGAAGGATGCCCACACAGTATGTAACGCAACTATTGCTCATTTTGCTATAGGGACCAAGTTCGGCGTCCAGAGTCAGGAGCTGAGCCACCCGCGCGCCCGCTCCATTCGGGAGCGGAATCCGCATCCAGCGGACCGGAGAACACATAGTTGCTGAGTCCGCCTCCAACAATGAATAACTTAATTCCGTTCGGAACCATCGTACTCGGGAAAGCACCGCATACCCAGACAAAGCACCGAGGGTGATCGGTTATGGCAAAGTTTCACACTCCCTACAGGGGGCGAAACCTATTCAACGGACCAGTTTGCATCCAGCCCTGCCGGGAATCCCTCCATAAAGTTCATCAACGCACCAAGAGCCGATTTTCGATCCACCAAATCATCGCGCTCAAATTCGCCGAGCTGCCCCCCACAAACCAGCTGAACCTTGCCCGACTCGACACCAGAATCTTTCAGCTGAATAATTTCGCCGCTCGCCAGCTCTCCGGTTACAAGAAATAACTGCGGCCCACCGGAGATAGATAAGTAGCTGAATGGTTCGAAGAAATTGACAGAAATCTCGGTGTACCGACGACCATCGAGCCTATCAAGCGCCGTCGAGAGGTCTTCCAACTGCGGATTATCCACCTCCCAATCGGCAGACCGGACACCCCTCCTGTCGTCACCAGCAAGTCTCATCTCCCTCACCCCAATGGAACCGCCACCACTTCCGGCCTTCTGCCCACCGGCCATCCATCCTCAGAACCAGGGCATTACCCGATTAACGTTAGACGAACCAGGGCTAGTCATCGTCCAGGAGCCCCATACCGTCTGGAACCTCCTGCATGATGCGCTTCCGAGCAGGATCCCGTTGTTCCTTCGCATACTCCAGGATTAGCTGTGCGATTTGGTGTCGATCAGTGTTCGACAGCTCATCAAAAATAGCCGTCACAGGATCGACAATATCCGCCGACACTTCCGGAGCAATAACCTCATCATCCGTCTGCTCAATGGCAACGATAATGTCGGCAAGCGCCCTCGCCAAGGCGACCTCCACTGCCCGACTCACGGCTTCACAACCTCCACAACGATGTTCGCAATTCCGAGCCTACCGAACATTCTGTTTGCACGATTAGCAGCACGCTGGTTGGCGACTTCCCATCGCCCAGTGTATCCGTTTTGCTCAAGCGCCATTGACTGATTAATTGCGGCACGCTGCGTCTTTTCCTGTGTGCGCACGCCCAGCTTTCGGTCGATCAAAACACCATTCGCCTCGTCGAATCCATCAAACTTTACCTGCCTGAGGTCGCCCTCCAGGTTTACGTAGTCGAGTGCCGGCACTCGACGCATCCTGGTGGCAACATCGGTCATGGCACCGTGGGCCCCATCTTCGTAGTCCTGGGCGGCATCGCTACGCCCCGAACTCTCCTTAACCCAGTCGACCTCACCGTCGCAGTTGTGCACAAGGACCGGCGTGTTGCCAGCCATCACATAGTACGTGTGGGTGTTGGCGACGGTGAGGTTGTGGACGGTGGCGCGGGGGACGCTCCAGCGATCGACGGTGCTGATCTGGACGTACGTGCCGGCGCTGGTCTGGAGCCACTGCCCGGCCTGGAGTTCGGTGGCCTCGACCCACTCGCCCAGCTCAGGCACCCAGAACGGGTGACCATCAGTGGCGGTAACCTCGGTGGTCTCCGAGCCCTGGTCTCCGTCGGTGTCGATGGTGACCTTCACCAGATGCTTGACTCCATCACCGGTGATCTTCGCGGTGACCGTGTCCACCTCGGTACGACCGGTCTCCGGATCGGTGACCATCACCTCGTCACCCGGGTCAACGTCCTCGATCGCCTTGGTCGAATCGTCAGCCATCAGCACCTTGGTACCCGGGACGAAACTGTTGCCCGGACGCTCGCAGGAACCACCAGTGGTACCACCACTGCTGCGTTCCGAGGCGCCCGACTTGCCGCCTGGCTTCGAGTCGCCACCGCTGCTCTTACCGCCGCCCTTGCCGCCGGCGCCGCTCGATGCGGCGGTTGACGCCTTCGGGTTGGACTTGGCCTGGGCCTGCTTCTGCTCCGGGTTACCCGTCTTCTTCGACGTGTTCGCCGCGCGGTTGCTTGTCGTGTTGGC
>NZ_JCANNB010000079.1:0-5020 GCF_059553435.1 Micromonospora sp. PRAS1 | reverse complement strand
CTTGTCGGCCAGGACGAGGTCGGGGCAGGTGCGGGGCCGGCCTACTCCGAGACGGGTCACCCTGATGCGGCGTAGGACCGGGATGAACTGCGGGCTGTCACCACGGTGCCCGGCGGTCACCACCATTGATAGGACTTTCTGGCCCTGCTCACAGGCCAGATGCGTCTTGGTGGTCAGACCGCCGCGAGATCGTCCGAGGGCGTGATCGGCAGGTTCGTCGTGCACACCGCCGGGTGGCTCCTTCTGCAGGTGGCCGTCGTTGCGGGCGCCGGCGGCGTGTTGGTGGGCGCGGCTGGTCATCGAGTCCACGCTGACCGTCCAGGCGATCCGGCCTTCCGCATCGCCGGCAGCCTGTGACGCGGCCAAGATCTTGTCCCAGGTTCCGTCGCGTTGCCAGCGACGGAACAGACCGTAGACCGTCTGCCAGGCTCCGTACTCGGCCGGGACGTCACGCCAGGGCGACCCGATCCGGATCCGCCACCTGATCCCGTCGATGAGCTGCCGTTTCTTCCACTTCGGCGGACGACCCGTCGTCGGCGCGGCAGGCAACAGCGGGGCCAGAACAGCCCACTGCCTGTCGGTCAGGTCATGCCGCCTCGTCACCGCTACGCTGGGCACGAGGTCTCCGGTATGAAGTTCTTGCTTGGTCGCAGAACCAGATACCGGAGACCTCTTCAGTTGTCGATCACCGCCACGCCGTGCCCCCGACGCTGCCAGCCTGACTTACGAAACACGCCTTAGTCGAGGTTGAACGGCTGCGCAGCTTTATCAATGGGATCTTGGTCCACGACGGCTACGAACTCGTCCAGGTAGACGACATCAGCAGTGCCCCTATATTCGCTCCGCGCCGAATCGGCTCAGGTGTGCGCGGCGCGATGAAAAACCTGATCTTCGCGGCCGTCGGACCCAAGCCGGAGATCGTCCTCGAGGACGCGGTCAACAATGACCTACGCATCGTCCGCAACGAGCAGGGCTGCCTGGTCTACGACCGGCCCCTAGCCGCGCACGGACTTACGTGGGCCGAGCTGATTGACTGGCGGGCTGAGCGGCAGCGCATGACCGGCGCGGCGGCGGCTGAGATCGCACGCGACCTGTACCAGCGGCTAGACAGGTCGCTTGACGACAACCCCGCCGAGCGGCGGATCCTGCGCACGTACGCCGAACGCTACCTCCGGCTCGGCGCGGACATTCCGGCGCTGATCCCGCAGGTCTACTTGCACTACGACCCATACACCCGTAGCCGGTACCTGCCCGGCACGTCGCCGCTGCAGCGCCAGCGCATGGATTTCCTTCTCCTGCTGCCGCATCGGGTGCGCGTGGTCATCGAGTGCGACGGGAGGCAGCACTACGCGGATGATGACGGCCGGGCGAGCCCGCGCCGCTATGCGGCGATGATGGCCAAGGATCGCGACCTGCGGCTCAAGGGATACGAGGTATACCGCTTCGGTGGCCAAGAACTCGTCGGCTCACCCGCCACCACGCAGATGATCAGCGACTTTTTCGACCGACTCGCCGCCCGGTACGCTGACTGAACCTGTGCCGGGGCGAACGCCGGGCCGCTAGCTTGATCTTTAACCTGGGGTTGGTTGGTATCGACCCTGGCTGATCATGGCCGCAGCCCTTGGTTGATCATTCTTTTTGTCTAGGGAAGAAGATCAGGGCCAAGGGGGGCCAGGTGCACCAGTGTCCGGACCGTGAGGTCCGCAATGGTAGGACGACACTGCGCTCCGGCCGTTCGGGTTGATGTGGCTTTCCGCGTTCTCAGAGCCGGGTCATGGTGGAGGCGTAGCCGACTCCGCCGGGGTAGGTCCATTCGCCGGTGACCGTGGTGTCGTCGGTGCTGAATGTGCCCTCGTAGTAGGCGGGGCTGCCTTTCGCACCGGCCCAGATGGTCAGCTTGTCGCCGACGAGTTCGTAGACGTAGTCGAAGGTGTTGCCGGCCGTGTCGTAGAACCGCGACACCACGTCCGCGCCGATCGGTTCGCCGAACGGGTGCAGATTGCCGATGACCTCCAGACCGGTGACGGGTTGGCCGAACTGGCTCAGTTCGACGTGCTGGAGCAGGAAGAATCGGCCGGCCATCCACTCGTACCGCACGGTTCCCTCGGCACCGCCGGTCACTGACCAGGTGCCGACCAGACGGTCCAGAGCGGTCAGTTCGGCGCTCGGCTGGGTGTTCTCAGACATCGTGTCCTCCTCGGTAGGTGTTCGCCGGTACCTCGGAGGCGACGTCCGGGCCTTGACTTCGACGTTGCGTGATCCAGCTCACGCTGTAGAACGTCAAAGTTCGCGGTGCGGCCACGAGGTAGCGGCAAGCACCCACCAAGGAGGAAGTCATGGCCACCGTCGCCGCCACCGTTCCCGCTGCCCGCCGCTCGTCCGACCGCCTGCTCCTCGCCGGCGGCCTCGCCGGACCGGTCTTCTTCGCCTCGGCCGTGACGCAGATGCTCACGCGGGAGGGCTACGACATCACGCGGCACCCGATCAGCCAGTTGGCCACCGGAAGTCTCGGCTGGATCCAGATCACCACGTTCGTGCTCGCCGGCCTCGGCGGGATCGCCCTCGCCGTCGGCGTCCGGCGTACCCTCACCGAGGGCACCGGCCGACGTGTGCTGCCAATCTTCATCGGGATCTTCGGTGCCGGGCTCGTCGCGGCCGGGGTGTTCACGATGGATCCGGAGTACGGCTTCCCGATAGGGACCCCTGACGGGCCCGTCGACGAGATGTCCTGGCACAGCATCGCGCACTCGGCGGCGGCGGCCATCGCCTTCACCGCGCTGGCCGTCGCCGCCATCGTGCTGACCATCCGGTACGTCCGCCGTCGGGCCGCCCTGCCGGCGGCGCTGAACGGCCTCGCCGCGCTCATCCTGCTGATGCCGATGTCGCCGAGCCACATGAGCATCCAGATCGCCGTGAACGGCCTGGCCGCCTTCACCTGGACGACGGTCGTCGCCCTCTCCCTGCGCCGTTCGAGCTGATCGGCGTAGCGTGACCCGAGCCCCGCGAACACAAGGATGATCATGAAGTATCTGCTGCTCAGCTACACGCCGGCCGCCGCCTGGGACGCCGCGACCGCCGACACCCCGTCCGAGGAGGCGCTGGCCGCGTTCGCCGCGTACCAGCGGTTCGAACAGGAGCTGATCGAGACCGGCGAGTTCGTCAGCAGCGAGGGACTCGGTCACCCGGCGGTCAGCACCACGGTCCGCAAGACCCCGACCGGCGTGGTAGCCATCGACGGCCCGTTCGTCGAGCTCAAGGAGGTCCTGGCCAGCTTCGCGGTGATCGACGTGGGCAGCCAGGAGCGCGCCGTCGAAATCGTCTCGCGGATGGTCGAGGTTCTGGGCGAGCCGATGGAGATCCGGCCGATAATGGGCGCGGACTTCGCGGCATGACCCGCCGCATCCAGCGTCGCCGGACGGCGGCAGCCGGGAGGGCACGAACGGCAGTACCGGCGTGACGCCGGACGTCGAGCACCTGCTGCGCACCGAGGCGCCGCAGGTTCTCGGCGCGCTGGTGCGGCACTTCGGCCGCTTCGATATCGCCGAGGACGCGGTACAGGAGGCACTGCTCGTCGCGAGCCGGGTGTGGCCGACGGACGGTGTGCCGGAGAACCCGCGCAGCTGGCTGATCCGGATCGGGTACCGGCGGATGGTCGACCTGCTCCGTACCGACCAGGCCCGACGCCGCCGTGAGCGGCACGCCGGGATGAGCGAGCTGGCGATGCGGGACCCGACCCGCCAGGCGGGCCCTGCGCTGGAGACCGACGACAGTCTCACGCTTCTGCTGCTTTGCTGTCACCCCGCGCTGAGCCCCACCTCCCAGGTGGCGCTCACGCTGCGCGCGGTCGGCGGCCTGACAACGGCGGAGATCGCACACGCGCACGGGACGACCGAGAACACCATGGGCGCCCGGATCAGCCGCGCCAAGCAGCAACTGGCCCGCGCCGGCGCCCGGTTCACCCCGCCGACCGACGCCGACCGCGACAGCCGGATGAACGCTGTCATGCAGGTGCTCTACCTGATCTTCAACGAGGGCTACACCGCCACCACCGGAGACGCACTCACCCGCGTGGACCTGACCCGCGAGGCGATCCGGCTGACCCGTATGCTCCGCGCCTCCCTGCCGGACGACCCCGAGGTGACCGGGCTGCTCGCCCTGATGCTGCTCACCGAGTCGCGGCGCGCTGCCCGTACCGACGGCGACGAACTGGTGCCGCTGGACGAGCAGGACCGGACACGGTGGGATCCCGAGCTGATCCGTGAGGGCACGGAGCTTATCGACAGCGTCTGGCGGCGGCGCGAGGTCGGCGCGTACCAGCTGCAGGCGGCGATCGCGGCCGTGCATGCCGCGGCTGCGGCGCCGGACCGGACGGACTGGCCCCAGATCGCGGCACTGTACCTGGGACTGGAACGGCTCAGTCCGACCGCGCCGGTACGACTGAGCCGGGTGGTCGCAGTCGCGCACGCGTACGGGCCGGCCCGGGGGCTGGCCCTACTCGACGACCTCAACCGGTGCTACCACCTGGACGAGGAACCGCTGACCCAGCAACGCGAACACGCGATCCGCGCACATCTGCTTGACATGACCGGTGACACGGCCGGCGCGGCGGCGTTGTACCGCGAAGCAGCCGCCCTAACCCACAACCAGGTCGAGCATCGATACCTCCAACGCCGAGCCCACCGCCTCGGCTGACCGATCGTCGGCCGGCGCCCGCACATCGGCATGAGCGTGTACCGCGTCAGGTCGTGGAGGCGGGTCCGGCTGAGGGAGGCGCACCCACCAGGCACAGCACGACGAGACAACTATCGTTCAGCCTGAGCCCACCGGCGCCAGGTAACCAACCCTCCGGCAAACCGGGGGAACCTCACTGTTCAACTGCACCTTCATCGGCCCGAGCTGCCATGCCAGCCAGACGGACATTCAGACAACCGGTGTATGCCGCACAGCACGCGGACGGCGGCAGATCCGTGCACCTGATCATGGGCGAGGGGGACAGAGGTCACGACGGTCTCGCCCGCTT
>NZ_JCANNB010000078.1:0-5372 GCF_059553435.1 Micromonospora sp. PRAS1 | reverse complement strand
TGGTGTGTGGTTGTTCTTTGAGAACTCAACAGGGTGCTTGATAAGCCAGTGCCAATTTGTTTGATACCCCGTGCTGGTCGGACCTTTTGGGGTTTGGCTGGTTTTGGGATTCCTTTGGCAACATTATGTTGCCGGGTTTGGATTGTTCAACAGGTTTTTGTTGGAGAGTTTGATCCTGGCTCAGGACGAACGCTGGCGGCGTGCTTAACACATGCAAGTCGAGCGGAAAGGCCCTTCGGGGTACTCGAGCGGCGAACGGGTGAGTAACACGTGAGCAACCTGCCCTAGGCTTTGGGATAACCCCGGGAAACCGGGGCTAATACCGAATATGACCTGCTGTCGCATGATGGTGGGTGGAAAGTTTTTCGGCTTGGGATGGGCTCGCGGCCTATCAGCTTGTTGGTGGGGTGATGGCCTACCAAGGCGACGACGGGTAGCCGGCCTGAGAGGGCGACCGGCCACACTGGGACTGAGACACGGCCCAGACTCCTACGGGAGGCAGCAGTGGGGAATATTGCACAATGGGCGGAAGCCTGATGCAGCGACGCCGCGTGAGGGATGACGGCCTTCGGGTTGTAAACCTCTTTCAGCAGGGACGAAGCGCAAGTGACGGTACCTGCAGAAGAAGCGCCGGCCAACTACGTGCCAGCAGCCGCGGTAAGACGTAGGGCGCGAGCGTTGTCCGGATTTATTGGGCGTAAAGAGCTCGTAGGCGGCTTGTCGCGTCGACTGTGAAAACCCGTGGCTCAACTGCGGGCCTGCAGTCGATACGGGCAGGCTAGAGTTCGGTAGGGGAGACTGGAATTCCTGGTGTAGCGGTGAAATGCGCAGATATCAGGAGGAACACCGGTGGCGAAGGCGGGTCTCTGGGCCGATACTGACGCTGAGGAGCGAAAGCGTGGGGAGCGAACAGGATTAGATACCCTGGTAGTCCACGCTGTAAACGTTGGGCGCTAGGTGTGGGGGGCCTCTCCGGTTCTCTGTGCCGCAGCTAACGCATTAAGCGCCCCGCCTGGGGAGTACGGCCGCAAGGCTAAAACTCAAAGGAATTGACGGGGGCCCGCACAAGCGGCGGAGCATGCGGATTAATTCGATGCAACGCGAAGAACCTTACCTGGGTTTGACATCGCCGGAAATCCTGCAGAGATGTGGGGTCCTTCGGGGCCGGTGACAGGTGGTGCATGGCTGTCGTCAGCTCGTGTCGTGAGATGTTGGGTTAAGTCCCGCAACGAGCGCAACCCTTGTTCGATGTTGCCAGCGCGTTATGGCGGGGACTCATCGAAGACTGCCGGGGTCAACTCGGAGGAAGGTGGGGATGACGTCAAGTCATCATGCCCCTTATGTCCAGGGCTTCACGCATGCTACAATGGCCGGTACAATGGGCTGCGATACCGTGAGGTGGAGCGAATCCCAAAAAGCCGGTCTCAGTTCGGATCGGGGTCTGCAACTCGACCCCGTGAAGTCGGAGTCGCTAGTAATCGCAGATCAGCAACGCTGCGGTGAATACGTTCCCGGGCCTTGTACACACCGCCCGTCACGTCACGAAAGTCGGCAACACCCGAAGCCGGTGGCCCAACCCTTGTGGAGGGAGCCGTCGAAGGTGGGGCTGGCGATTGGGACGAAGTCGTAACAAGGTAGCCGTACCGGAAGGTGCGGCTGGATCACCTCCTTTCTAAGGAGCACCATCCAGCGAAGGCTGGTATGGAGCCCGCGGCCTGCGGATGTCGGGTCGGGGTGCTCGATGGCGGAGACACTGGTGAGTCTGTTTCTGGCAACGGCCGGCTTTTTCCTAGTACACGCTCCCTGTGGGGGGTGCAGGAATGGTGGGGTTGGTGCGGCTGGGAGTGGATGATGGGCACCCTGTTGGGTCCTGAAGGAACAACCGTTGGTTGTCTTTCAGAGGCTGGTGCGGACCGTTGTGGTTCGCTGGCTGCCAGGCACAGTCTGGCCTTGCATACCGGATGCTGCCTCCTTGGGGGGTGGGGTTGCTGGTGTGGGGTGGTGGGTTGTGGGTTGGTTGTTTGTTGAGAATTGCACAGTGGACGCGAGCATCTTTGTGGTCAAGTTGTCAAGGGCGAACGGTGGATGCCTTGGCACCAGGAGCCGATGAAGGACGTGGGAGGCCGCGATAGGCCTGGGGGAGCTGTCAACCGAGCTGTGATCCCAGGGTGTCCGAATGGGGGAACCCGGCATCAGTCATGTGATGTCACCTGCACCTGAATTCATAGGGTGTGTGGAGGGAACGCGGGGAAGTGAAACATCTCAGTACCCGTAGGAAGAGAAAACAATAGTGATTCCGTGAGTAGTGGCGAGCGAAAGCGGATTGAGGCTAAACCGGTTGCGTGTGATACCTGTCAGGGGTTGCGTGGTCGGGGTTGTGGGACCTCATGTGGTGGGCTGACAACCACCTAAGGAGTTACAAAGCCAGTTGTTAGCTGAATGGTCTGGAAAGGCTGACCGTAGACGGTGATAGTCCGGTAGGTTAAAGCAGCTGGTCTTCTGTGGGTGTTCCCGAGTAGCGGCGGACTCCTGAAATCTGCCGTGAATCTGCCAGGACCACCTGGTAAGCCTAAATACTTCCTGGTGACCGATAGCGGACGAGTACCGTGAGGGAATGGTGAAAAGTACCCCGGGAGGGGAGTGAAATAGTACCTGAAACCGTTCGCCTACAATCCGTCGGAGCCTTGAGGGGTGACGGCGTGCCTTTTGAAGAATGAGCCTGCGAGTTAGTGGCATGTGGCGAGGTTAACCTGTGTGGGGGAGCCGTAGCGAAAGCGAGTCTGAAGAGGGCGTTTGAGTCGCATGTTCTAGACCCGAAGCGGAGTGATCTAGCCATGGGCAGGCTGAAGCGTGGGTAAGACCGCGTGGAGGGCCGAACCCACCAACGTTGAAAAGTTGGGGGATGACCTGTGGTTAGGGGTGAAAGGCCAATCAAACTCCGTGATAGCTGGTTCTCCCCGAAATGCATTTAGGTGCAGCGTCGTGTGTTTCTTGCCGGAGGTAGAGCACTGGATGGTCTAGGGGGCCTACAAGCTTACCGAAATCAGCCAAACTCCGAATGCCGGTAAGTGAGAGCGCGGCAGTGAGACTGCGGGGGATAAGCTTCGTAGTCGAGAGGGAAACAGCCCAGATCACCAGCTAAGGCCCCTAAGCGTGTGCTAAGTGGAAAAGGATGTGGGGTCGCATAGACAACCAGGAGGTTGGCTTAGAAGCAGCCACCCTTTAAAGAGTGCGTAATAGCTCACTGGTCAAGTGGTTCCGCGCCGACAATGTAGCGGGGCTCAAGCACACCGCCGAAGCTGTGGCACTCACACGTGACTCGGTGTCTTCTTTTCGGAGGGGGCATCCAGGTGTGTGGGTGGGTAGGGGAGCGTCGTGCCGGGGGTGAAGCAGCGGGGTGACCCAGTTGTGGACGCGGCACGAGTGAGAATGCAGGCATGAGTAGCGAAAGAAGGGTGAGAAACCCTTCCGCCGGATGACCAAGGGTTCCAGGGCCAGGTTATTCCGCCCTGGGTGAGTCGGGGCCTAAGGCGAGGCCGAGAGGCGTAGTCGATGGATAACGGGTTGATATTCCCGTACCCGCGAAGGAGCGTCCCTGATGAACCTCGTTGTGCTAACCATCCGAACTTGGTGAGGTCTTCGGACTTTGCTGGGGGAGCGTGGGAACCTGGCGGGTAGTAGTCAAGCGATGGGGTGACACAGGAAGGTAGCTGAGCCCGGCCGGTGGTTGTGCCGGGGTAAGCGTGTAGGCCGTGCTGTAGGCAAATCCGCAGCACTTGTGGCTGAGACGTGATGCCGAGCCGATTCAGGTGAAGTCAGTGATCCTATGCTGTCGAGAAAAGCCTCTAGCGAGTTCCGAGCGGCCCGTACCCCAAACCGACACAGGTGGTCAGGTAGAGAATACCGAGGCGATCGGGTGAACTGTGGTTAAGGAACTCGGCAAATTGCCCCCGTAACTTAGGGAGAAGGGGGGCCGGAGACGTGAAGCCCCGTGCGGGTGGAGCGTTGTATGGCCGCAGAGAGCAGGGGGAAGCGACTGTTTACTAAAAACACAGGTCCATGCGAAGAAGTAATTCGATGTATATGGACTGACGCCTGCCCGGTGCTGGAACGTTAAGGGGACCTGTTAGCTCTTTCGGGGGCGAAGCGGAGAACTTAAGCGCCAGTAAACGGCGGTGGTAACTATAACCATCCTAAGGTAGCGAAATTCCTTGTCGGGTAAGTTCCGACCTGCACGAATGGCGTAACGACTTCCCCACTGTCTCAACCACAGGCCCGGCGAAATTGCAGTACGAGTAAAGATGCTCGTTACGCGCGGCAGGACGGAAAGACCCCGGGACCTTTACTATAGCTTGACATTGGTATCCGAATTAGCTTGTGTAGGATAGGTGGGAGCCGGTGAAGTGCATACGCCAGTATGTGTGGAGGCAATCTTGAAATACCACTCTGGTTGATTTGGGTATCTAACTTCGGGCCGTGATCCGGTTCAGGGACAGTGTCTGGTGGGTAGTTTAACTGGGGCGGTTGCCTCCTAAAGGGTAACGGAGGCGCCCAAAGGTTCCCTCAGCCTGGTTGGCAATCAGGTGTTGAGTGTAAGTGCACAAGGGAGCTTGACTGTGAGACTGACGGGTCGAGCAGGGACGAAAGTCGGGACTAGTGATCCGGCACTTGCGTGTGGAAGCGGTGTCGCTCAACGGATAAAAGGTACCCCGGGGATAACAGGCTGATCTTCCCCAAGAGTCCATATCGACGGGATGGTTTGGCACCTCGATGTCGGCTCGTCGCATCCTGGGGCTGTAGCAGGTCCCAAGGGTTGGGCTGTTCGCCCATTAAAGCGGTACGCGAGCTGGGTTTAGAACGTCGTGAGACAGTTCGGTCCCTATCCGCCGTGCGCGTAGGATACTTGAGAAGGGCTGTCCCTAGTACGAGAGGACCGGGACGGACGAACCTCTGGTGTGCCAGTTGTCCCGCCAGGGGCACGGCTGGTTAGCTACGTTCGGAAGGGATAACCGCTGAAAGCATCTAAGCGGGAAGCTCGCTTCAAGATGAGGTATCCCACCCCACTTTGTGGGGGTAAGGCCCCCAGCTAGACGACTGGGTTGATAGGCCGGAGATGTAAGCCAGGTAACTGGTTCAGTTGACCGGTACTAATAGGCCGAGGACTTGACTACAAAGGTTCTGCTCGCGTCCACTGTGTAACTCACGACAAACAAACAACCCCTACTGTGTGTGTTGTTTGATATGTTGATAGGGTTACGGCGGTTATGGCGGAGGGGAAACGCCCGGTTACATTCCGAACCCGGAAGCTAAGCCTTCCAGCGCCGATGGTACTGCACTCGGGAGGGTGTGGGAGAGTAGGACACCGCCGGACA
>NZ_JCANNB010000077.1:0-5585 GCF_059553435.1 Micromonospora sp. PRAS1 | reverse complement strand
TTGACCGAGGCCCGACCCTGGCCGGAAACCAACCGACCCCGCCGCGCCGCAGTCTCCTCGTTCGGCATCAGCGGCACGAATGCGCACGTGATCATCGAGCAGGCCCCGACACCGGAGCCGGTCGCCGAGGCGCCCGCCGGCCCCACCGGACCCGCCGCGTGGGTGGTGAGCGGCCGCACCCCGGACGCGCTGCGGGCCCAGGCCGAACGGCTGCACGCGTACCTGACGACGACGGAGGCCGCACCGGCCGACGTGGCCCGCTCGCTCGCCAGCCGTACCCGGTTCGACCACCGTGTCGTCCTCGTCGGCACGGACCGCGACGAACTGCTCGCCGGCCTGGCCGCAGTAATCGACGGCGAGGACCTGCCCGGCGTCGTGACCGGATCCGCCGGACCGGCCGGCAAGCTCGCCGTGATGTTCTCCGGCCAGGGTTCGCAGCGCCTGGCGATGGGCCGCGACCTGTACGCCACGCAGCCGGTGTTCGCCCGGGCCTTCGACGAGGTCTGCGCGCACCTCGACGTGCGGGACGTGGTCTGGGGCGACGACCAGGAGCTGCTCGACCGGACCATGCACGCCCAGGCCGCGCTCTTCGCGGTCGAGGTCGCGCTGTACCGGCTCGTGGAGTCCTGGCAGCTCCGGCCGCACGCCCTGATCGGACACTCCATCGGTGAGGTCGCCGCGGCACACGTCGCTGGCGTGTTCAGCCTGGCCGACGCCTGCACCCTGGTCGAGGCGCGCGGCCGGCTGATGGAGGCGCTGCCCGCCGGTGGCGTGATGACCGCCGTGCACGCCTCGGAGGAGACCGTCCGGCCGCTGCTCGGCGACGGCGTGGACCTCGCCGCGGTCAACGGCCCGGAATCCGTGGTGCTCTCCGGCGACGAGGCCGCGGTCACCGCGCTCGTCGAACGCCTCGGCGTGAAGGCCAAGCGCCTCCAGGTGTCGCACGCCTTCCACTCGGCCCGGATGGAGCCGATGCTTGACGAATTCGCCGCAGTGGTCGCGCGGCTCGACTACCACGAGCCGACCCTGCCGGTGATCTCCAACGGCACCGGCCGGGTCGCCGGCCCGGAGATCCGTACCCCGCAGTACTGGGTCCGGCACGTCCGCGACGCGGTCCGGTTCCACGACGGCCTGCGTACCCTGACCGGGCTCGGAGTCACCCGCTTCCTCGAACTCGGGCCGGCGGGTGTGCTGACCGCCCTGGCCCAGGAGTCGGCCCCCGAGGCGCTCTCCGTCTCGGTAAGCCGCCGGGGCCGGGACGAGGCTGCGGCGGCGCTGGAGGCCGCGGCGGCGCTGCACGTCACCGGCGCCGCCCTGGACTGGGCCGCGGTGGTCGGCGGCGCGGACCTGCGGGTACCGCTGCCCACCTACGCCTTCCAGCACGAACGCTACTGGCTGTCCCGGCGTACCGGCGGCGGGGATCCGGCCGCCCACCCGATCCTCGACTCGGTGGTCGACCTGGCGGGTGCCGCCGGTGCGGTGCTCACCGGCACCCTCTCCGTGGCCACTCACCCCTGGCTGGCCGACCACCGCGTCGGTGGAGCCGTCGTACTGCCCGGCAGCGCCCTGCTGGACATGGCGTTCCTGGCCGCCGACCGGGTCGGTGCGGCACGGGTCGCCGAACTCACCCTGGAGGCGCCGCTGACCGTCGCCGAGCACGGCGAGGTCCGCCTCCAGGTGGCCGTCGGCGCGGCTGACGAGACCGGCACACACACCCTCTCCGTGCACTCACGGCCGGTCGGTGCCGCCGACGACGAGCCGTGGACCCGGCACGCGACCGGCACCGCCGGCCCGGCCACCGGTGACACCCGGCCCGGCCACACCGAGTGGCCGCCACCCGGCGCGGAACCGGTCGACGTGGACGGCCGCTACGACGACGGGGACGACAGCGTCCTGGCGTACGGTCCGGCCTTCCGGGGCCTGCGGGCCGCCTGGCGGCGGGCCGGTGAGGTCTTCGCCGAGGTGGTGCTGCCGGCGGCCGCCGGTGCCGGCGGCGACCGGTTCGGCGTGCACCCCGCGCTGCTCGACGCCACCCTGCACGCCGTGGGCCTGCTGCCCGGTTCCGACGACGGGACGGTCCGGGTGCCGTTCAGCTTCACCGGCGCAACCCTCGCCGCCACCGGCGCCGAGGCGGTCCGGGTGTACGTCGCCCCGGTGGCCGGAGAGGCCGACACGGTGACCCTGCGCCTGACCGACGGCACCGGTGCCCCGGTGGTCGAGGTGGAACGGCTGACCCTGCGCCCGGTCGCGGTGCACCGTCCGGCGAGCGTCGCCGGTGCCGGCCTGTTCCATCTCGACTGGACCGCCGTGTCGGCCACCGCCGCCGAGGCGGCACCGGTGCGCGTCGTGGCGGCACCCACCGGGTCACCCGTGGCGGCCACGACCGAGATGCTCACCACGCTCCAGCGGCACCTCGCCGACGAGCAGAACCCCGCGCTGGTCGTGGTGACCCGAGGCGCGGTACCGGTCGCCGACGACGACGTCACCGACCTCGCCGGCGCGGCCGTCTGGGGTCTGGTCCGGGCTGCCCAGGCTGAACACCCCGGCCGCGTCGTACTTGTCGACGCGGAGGCCGGTGCGGAGATCGACGGTCCGGCGCTGGCCGCCCTCGGCGAGCCGCAACTGGTCCTGCGCGACGGCGGCCTGCGCGCCGCCCGGCTCACCCGCCGGGCCGTGCCGGAGCAGCCGGGCAGCTGGGCCGCGACCGGAACGGTGCTGATCACCGGTGCCGGCGGTGCCCTCGCCGGCCTGCTCGCCCGGCACCTGGTCACCGTCCACGGGGTCCGCCGGCTGGTGCTGGCCGCACGCCGACCCACCACCGGCGAGCTGGCCCGGGAGCTGACCGAGCTGGGCGCCGAGGTGACCACCGCGCTCTGCGACGTCGCCGACCGGGACGCGCTGGCCGCGCTGCTCGACGGCATCCCGGAACTGGACGGCGTCGTGCACACCGCAGGCGTACTCGACGACGGGGTGCTCGACGCGCTCACCCCCGACCGCCTGGAGCGGGTGCTGCGACCCAAGGCCGAGGCGGCCTGGCACCTGCACACCCTCACCCGCGACCGCGACCTCGCCGAGTTCGTGCTCTTCTCCTCGGCGGCCGGTCTGCTCGGCGGCGCGGGCCAGGCCAACTACGCCGCGGCCAACGCCTTCCTCGACGGGCTCGCCGCGCACCGGCGGGCACACGGCCTTGCCGCCCGGTCGTTGGCCTGGGGCCTGTGGGCCGAGCCCGCCGGAATGGCCGCCGCGACCACCGAAGACGGCACGACCCGAGACGGTGTGGGCGCGCTGACCGCTGAGGAGGGGCTGCGGCTCTTCGACGCCGCCCTCGCCCTGCCGGATCCGGTGCTCGCCCCGGTCAAGCTGGACCTCACCGGCCGGGGTACGACCGACGACCTGCCACCGCTCTTCGCCGGTCTGATCCCGTCCCGCAACCGCCGTACGGCGCAGGGCGCGATCGGCGCCGGTGCGCTGGTCCGCCGGCTGGCCGGACTGCCCGCCGCCGACCGGCCGGCCGCCGTGCTGGACGTGGTGCGGGCCCAGGCCGCCCTGGTGCTGGGCCACGCCCAGCCGGCCACGCTCGCCCCCGACCAGCCCTTCAGCGAACTCGGCTTCGACTCGCTCACCGCGATCGAGTTCCGCAACCGGTTGGCCGCCGCCACCGGCACCGCGTTGCCCGCAACCGTCGTCTTCGACCATCCCACCCCGATGGCGCTGGCCGAGATGCTCACCGCCCGGCTGGTGCCGGCGACGACCGACGACGAGGGCGAGCACGAGGTGCGCGCACTGCTCGGCACGATCCCGCTCGGCCGGCTGCGCGACGCGGGACTGCTGGACGCCCTGCTGGACCTCGCCGGGCGCGGTGGCCCCGGCGTACCGGCCGCCGGACCGGCTCCGGCCGACGGCATCGACGACATGGACACCGACAGCCTGATCAGCCTGGCCCTGGGCGACGCGGGTTCCGACGACCAGACGACCTCGGGAGTGAATCGTTGAGCACCGCAGATGACCGCATCGTCGCCGCGCTCCGGGCCTCGCTCAAGGAGACCGAACGGTTGCGCGACCAGAACCGCACCCTGCTCGCCGCCGCCCGGGAACCCATCGCGATCGTCGGCATGGCCTGCCGCTACCCGGGCGGGGTGCAGTCACCGGCCGACCTGTGGGACCTGACGCTGCGCGGCGGCGACGCGGTCGGCGACTTCCCGGGGGACCGGGGCTGGGACGTCGACCGCCTCTACCACCCGGACCCGGAGCACCCCGACACCTCGTACACCCGGCAGGGGGGTTTCCTGCTCGACGCGGCCTGGTTCGACGCCGGGTTCTTCGGGATCAGCCCGCGTGAGGCGCTGACCACCGACCCGCAGCAGCGGCTGTTCCTGGAGAGTTCCTGGCAGGCGCTCGCCGACGCCGGCCTCGACCCCCGGTCGCTGCGGGGCAGCGCGACCGGGGTGTACGCCGGCGTGATGTACCACGACTACGCAGGCGGGCACGGCACCGGCAGCGTCGTCTCCGGCCGGGTGGCCTACACGCTGGGGCTGGAGGGCCCGGCGATCACGCTGGACACCGCCTGCTCCTCGTCGCTTGTGGCACTGCACTGGGCGGTGCGGGCGCTGCGCTCCGGCGAGTGCTCGCTGGCGCTGGCCGGCGGCGTCACGGTGATGGCCACCCCAAGCGTCTTCGTCGAGTTCAGCCGCCAACGTGGCCTCGCTGCGGACGGGCGCTGCAAGTCGTTCGCCGCCGCGGCCGACGGCACCGGCTGGGCCGAGGGCGTGGGTGTCCTGGTGCTGGAACGGCTCTCCGACGCGGTCGCCAACGGCCACCAGATCCTCGCCGTCGTACGCGGCTCGGCCATCAACTCCGACGGCGCCTCCAACGGGCTGACCGCGCCCAACGGACCCTCCCAGGAGCGGGTGATCCGGGCGGCGCTTGCCGACGCCCGACTCGCCGCCGACCAGGTGGACGTGGTGGAGGCGCACGGCACCGGCACCACGCTGGGCGACCCGATCGAGGCGCAGTCGGTGCTTGCCACCTACGGCCGGCGCGACGGCGAACCGCTCTGGCTGGGCTCGCTCAAGTCGAACCTCGGGCACACCCAGGCCGCCGCCGGTGTCGGCGGGGTGATCAAGATGGTGCAGGCGATGCGGCACGGGGTGCTGCCCGCGACCCTGCACGTCGACGAGCCGACCCCGCATGTGGACTGGCAGGCCGGCAACGTCCGTCTGCTCACCGAGCAGCGTCCCTGGCCGGAGACCGGCCAGCCGCGCCGCGCCGGGGTCTCGTCGTTCGGCTACAGCGGGACCAACGGGCACGTGATCCTGGAACAGGCGCCGGTGGCCGAGGATGCGGAGTCAAAGACGCGCCCGGTGGCGCTGCCCTGGGTGCTCTCCGCGAAGACGCCCGCGGCACTGCGCGAGCAGCGGCAGCGGCTACTCGACCGGCTGACCGCCGACCCGCAGCTCGCCCCCGAGGACGTCGCCCGGTCACTGCTGCGGCGCCCGGCCCTGGACCACCGGGAGGTGCTGATCGGCCGGGACCGCCCCGAACTGCTCGCCGCCACACCGGTGTCCGGCGTGGTCGGTGCCGCCGGC
>NZ_JCANNB010000076.1:0-6577 GCF_059553435.1 Micromonospora sp. PRAS1 | reverse complement strand
ACGGCACTAGTTGATCTTCAAACTGCCGCCAACCTCATGATCAACGGCGGCGGCGGGCGGGGTGGGGCGGCCGTCAGCGGTAGATGGCGTGGTGGGCGGTGGCCACCGCCCGGTGGTAGAACTCGCCGGTGACCGCGCGGTCCCGGGCCAGGGCCGCCCGGGCTGCGTTCGCGCCCGGTGCGCCGTGCACCCCGCCGCCGGGATGCGCCGACGCGCTGGCCAGGAAGAGCCGATCGATCGGCGTGTCGGCGCGACCCAGGCCGGGGATCGGGCGCAGGAACAGCTGCTGGTAGGGGGCGGCGGTGCCACCACCGAGGGCACCGCCGACCAGACTGGGGTTGGCCTGCTCCAGCTCGGCTGGGCTGGCCACGTGCCGGCCGACGATCAGGCTCCGGAAGCCGGGGGCGGCGGCCTCCAGCACCGCCTCCATCCGCTCGACGTGCGCGGCGATCTCCTCGGCCCGCCAGTGCTGCCGGAACGGCAGATGGGTGTACGACCAGAGCGACTCGGTACCCGGCGGGGAGTGACTCGGATCGGCCACCGACATCTGCCCGACCAGCAGGAACGGATCGTGTGGTCGTTGACCCCGGGCCAGCGTGGCGGCGTAGTCGGTGAGCCCGTCGAGATCCGCGCCGAGGTGCACGGTGCCGGCGGTGGCCAGTTGCCGGTTGGTCCACGGCACCGGTGCGGAGAGGGCCCAGTCGACCTTCACCGTCGAGCCGTCCCAGCGGAAGTGTTCGAGGTCGGTCACCAGCCGGGGCGGTAGGGCCGCCGCGCCGACCAGGTCCAGGTAGAGCGCGGGCGCTGGCACGTCGGCCAGCACCGCCCGGCGGGCCCGCCACAGCTCTCCCCCGGCGGTACGGACGCCCATCGCCCGGCCCCGCGCCAGCAGCACCCGCTCCACCCGGGCGCCGTATTCGATGCGACCGCCCCGCTCGGTCAGCCGGGCCACCAGCGCGTCGGTGATCCGCTGCGCGCCGCCGACCGGCACCGGCCAGCCGACCTGCTGGCCGAGCATGACCAGCAGCCACCCGTACAGGCCGGAGCCGGCCTCCTCGGGTGACAGGTCGGTGTGCAGGGCGGAGCCGGCCAGCAGCGCCGGACCGCCCGCACCGGCGAACATCTCCGCGCCGAGCCGGCGTACCGGCAGCACCATCCGTCGGGCCAGCCGCAACGCGCCGCCGGTCCGCAGCCGGCGCAGCAGCCGCAGGCCGCCGCGGACCGGCGGGAACGGCGTGGTGATCAGTTCGGTGAGCGGCCCGGAGATCTGCCGCCACTGCGCGTACGCGGCCAGCCAGCGCTCGCCGTCGCCGGGCGCGAACGTCTCCAGCGAGGCCGCGGTGACCACCGGATCGAGGTTGAGCAGTGCCGCGCGGTCGTCGGGGAAGAGGTGGGCCAGCACGTCCGGGGCGTGTCGCCAGGCGAGCCCGTGCCGGTCCAGGTCCAGCCCGCGCAGTACCGGCGAGACGTAGCCGAGCGGGTAGAAGGAGCTGTAGAGATCGCTGAGGTAGCCGGGGGCGGTGACCTCGGCCGAGCGGACCGCGCCACCCGGCACTTCGGTCGCCTCCAGCACCACCACGTCCCAGCCCGCATCGGCGAGCAGGTTCGCCGCGACCAGGCCGTTGTGTCCCGCACCGACGACAACGGCATCGGCCTGCTCGGCACCGGTCAAGCCCCGCGAGATCATCCAAGGCCGCTACCCCAGAGACGGCCAGGTGAAACGTTTGTCCGCTCCGGGCCGGGGCATCCAGCGCCCATGTACACGGTTGCGCAGCTGATCGGTGGCGTGTGGGGGGCCGGCGGCGAGGCCGGTGAACTTGTGGTGCACGACCCGGCCGACGGCAGCCGGGTGACCAGCGCGCCGGTGGCGACCGCCGACGAGGTGGGCAAGGCGGTGGCGGCGGCCCGGGGCGTGGCGGCGGAGTGGGCGCAGACGGCTCCCGCCGAGCGGGCCGCCGCGCTGCGCCGGGCCGCCGACGCGGTGGCCGAGGCCGCCGACGAACTGGCCCAGGCCACCACCGCCGAGATGGGCAAGCCCCTTGCCGACGCGCGCGGCGGCGTCGAGGCCGGCATCGCCACCCTGCGGCAGTACGCCGAACTCGCCCCGGCCCGGGGCGGTCGTACGCTGCACGGCGCTTCCGCCGCGCTCGACTTCATGACCCCGCAGCCGCGCGGTGTGGTCGCCGTCATCACCCCCTGGAACGACCCGGTCGCCGTCGCGTGCGGGTTGCTCGGCGCGGCCCTGGTCACCGGAAACGTGGTGCTGCACAAGCCGAGCGAGCGGAGCCCCGCCACCGGTTGGCTGCTGGCCCGGGCGCTGGATTCCGCGCTGCCGGCCGGGGTGTTGTCGCTGCTGACCGGCGGGCCCGAGAGCGGCGCGGCGCTCGCCGCCGCCGAGGTGGACGTGGTGGCGCATGTCGGCTCCAGCGTCACCGGTCGGGCCATCGCCACCGCCGCCGCCACCACCGGTGCGAAGGCGTTGCTGGAGAATGGCGGCAGCGACCCGCTGATCGTCGACGCCGACGTCGATCCGATCTGGGCGGCAACCCAGGCGGCCCAGGGTGCCTTCGCCAACGCGGGGCAGATCTGCGTGGCGGTGGAGCGGATCTACGTCCACCGGGACATCGCCGAGGACTTCGTGGCCGCGCTTGTCGACCGGGCCGCCGCGCTGCGGCTCGGACCGGGTCGGGAGCCCGACACCGAGTTGGGTCCGCTTGTCGACCGGCGGCACCGCGACCAGGTGCACGGGCAGGTCACCGCTGCGGTGGCCGAGGGCGCGCGGGTCCGCGTCGGCGGCACGCTGCCGGACGGCCCGGGTGCCTTCTACCCCGCCACCGTGGTGGACGACTGCCGGCACGACATGGCGCTGGTCCGGGAGGAGACCTTCGGTCCGGTCGCGCCGGTGGTGGTGGTCGACTCGTTCAGCGAGGCGCTCAAGTGCGCGGCCGACTCGCCGTACGGGCTGGCCGCGACGGTGCTGACCGGCTCGATGAGCCACGCCCAGCGGGCCTGGCGGGAACTCCCGGCGGGCACGGTCAAGGTGAACGCCGTCTTCGGCGGGGCCCCGGCCGGTGCCGCCCACCCGCGCCGCGCCAGCGGCCAGGGCTTCGGTTACGGCCCCGAGCTGCTTGACGAGTTCACCGCCGTGAAGGCGGTGCACATCGAGGCACCCGGCGGCGGCCACTGGTGAACCGAGCCGCCACCGCTGGCACCACGGTCAGCGTGTGGGCCCCTGGCCCGAGCCGTACGCCCGGATCAGGGGCCCGTCGCCGACGGCGCGGTCAGTCGCCGCGCGCCCTGGCGGTCTGCCGGTCGTTGGCCTTCTGGATGGCCTTTACCAGCTCCGGCTTGGTCATGCTCGATCGCCCCCGCACGTCCAGCCTGCGGGCGACCTCCAGGAGGTGCTCCTTGGGGGCGTTCGCGTCGACCCCACCGGCGGTGGGCGCCCGCCGGGCCGGACCGCCGCCGGCGGCCTGCTCGTCGCTCGGCCCCTTGCGGCCCTTCGGCTCCCAGTGGTCGCCCACCTTCTCGAACTCGTGCTTCACGGCGGCGAAGGCGGTCCGGTGGGCCCGCTCCCCCTCGCCGTACGTCTCGACTGCGGAGTCGTGCGTCTTCTCCCAGGTGCGCTGGGCCTTCTCCGGGGAGCGCCGCAGCGTGCTGGGCAGTACCTCGCGCCCGGGCATCTCGATCCTCCTCCGTGTGCGAGCCATTCCCCCTGGCGTTCCCCACCCCGGGCCCGGCAAACACCGTCCGGTTTGCCAGCCGGTCTGCCAGCCGGTTTGCCGGCGGACGGCGCCGGGTACCGGCGCGGGCACCCGGCGCGCGGCGCACGCGCCGGCCGGCGACAGGAGCAACAGATGGCGACGACGACCCCCGAGACCTCGACCACCGACGCGCCGGTTTCGCCGCTGCCCGGCATCCGCCAGTTGCACTGGCCCACCTGGCGGGGGGTGCTGGTCCGCAGCGGGCGCAACTATCTGCGGGACAACTGCACGGACTGGGCCGCCGCGCTCACCTACTACGGGGTGCTGGCGCTCTTCCCCTCCACCGTCGTGGTGGTCGCCCTGGTCGGGCTGGTCTCCGACGGGGAACGCACCGTCGACACGGTGCTCGACCTGGCGCGGGACATCGGCGCCGGCTCGGTGGTGGCGAACGAGGGGTTCGTCGGGGTGATCCGGGGGGTGGTGGAGCAGAACAGCTCGGCCGGGGTCCTGCTCAGCTTCGGTCTGCTCGGTGCCCTCTGGTCGGCCTCGAACTTCATCGCCTCGTTCACCCGGGCGTCGAACACGATCTACGGCGTCACCGAGGGACGACCCGTCTGGCGGCTACGCCCTACGCAGCTCGGTCTCGCGGCACTATCGCTTGTCATGCTCGCCACGGTGGCGGCCGGCCTGATCGTCAGCGGCCCGGTGGCCGACGCGGTAGGCAACCTGGTGGGCGCCGGCGACGCGGCGCGTACCGCCTGGGCGGTGGCCAAGTGGCCGGCGCTCGCGCTTATCGCGATGCTGCTGCTCTCCCTGCTGTTCTGGGCCGCGCCCAACGTCCGCCAGCCGAGGTTCCGGTGGCTCACCCCCGGCGGTGCGGTGGCCCTGCTCGCCTGGGCGCTGGGCTCCTTCGGCTTCGGCCTGTACGTGGCGAACTTCGGCTCGTACGACACCACCTACGGCAGCCTGGGCGCGGTGATCGCCTTCCTGGTCTGGCTCTATCTGTCCAACTCGGCGCTGATGCTCGGTGTGCAGATCAACGCCGAACTCCAGCGCGGCCGGCTGCTCCAGTCGGGTGCGGCCGACACCGAGGAACCGGTGTTGGAACCCCGTTCACCGGCCGGTTCGTGACGGCTTGCCGGGTTTACCACCCGCCCCCTCGGGTAGCGCAGAAGGCATGGAACGCGGCAGCAGCAAGCACTCACCGAGGGTCGACGAGCAGATGAGCCAGGAGGTCAACGGTCTCGTGCAGGGACCGGGGGCCGGTGGCTCGCGGGTCGACGAGTTCCGGGTGCCGGAGCCCGCGGGTGAGGACCAGCCGGAGCCGACCACCGCTCCGGCCGGCGACCTGCGCAGCGGTACCCCGCAGGGAATGACCTCCTCCGACGTCGAGGCACGTAGCCGGCTCGGGCGGTTCATCACGATGACTGCGCTGCCCGGTGACCGGGCCGCGTTGCTCGCCAACGCGCGGGACAACGAGGCCCCCGCCGACGTGCTCGCCGAGCTGGAGCGCCTGCCCGAGGACACCCGCTACCAGACGGTGTCCGAGGTGTGGGCGGCGCTCGGACACAAGAACGAGACAACGCGCTGGTAGGCGGGCCGTTTTCCGGGTCCGCCGATCCCCGCCGGCGCAGAAAGGGATGCTGATGAGTGGCGTTACGGAGCATGTCGATGTGGCCGTCCCGGTACGGACGGCGTACGACCAGTGGACGCAGTTCGAGGAGTTCCCCCACTTCATGGAGGGCGTGGAGGAGGTCCGCCAGCTCTCCGACACGATGACCCACTGGACGGTCGAGATCGCCGGGGTCAAGCGCGAGTTCGACGCCGAGATCACCGAGCAGCTGCCCGACGAGCGGGTCGCCTGGCGCTCCACCGGCGGCACCCAGCACGCCGGAGTGGTGACCTTCCACCGGCTGGACGAGAACAGCAGCCGGGTGAGCCTCCAGCTGGAGTTCGACCCGCACGGCGTAATGGAGCAGGCCGGCGACAAGCTCGGCGTGATCGACCGCCGGGCAAAGGGCGACCTGCAACGCTTCAAGCAGTTCATCGAGCGCCGCGGCCAGGAGACCGGCGCCTGGCGCGGAAAGGTCGACCGTCCCCAACCCTGACCAACCCCCCGTACCCGTGCAGTTGGCCGCCGCCCACCGGCGGCCAACTGCGTTGATCATGAAGTTGTTGTCAGTCCACCTGGCGTGTCGCGGCAACAACTTCATGGTCAACACGTGCGAGGGGGCGGTTTGTGGGGGTGGGGCGGGGGTACGGGTTAGGGCATGAGCGAGGACAGGGGCGAGGACAGGGGCGAGGACAGGGTGTGGCGTAACGAGGACCGCCTGTCGGCGAAGGAGCTGGATCGGGCCGTCGCCCGATCGTCCCTGGACGGGCAGGCCGACGACGTGACCGCCAACGACGCCGGTGAGGAGGCCGCCTTCGGGCATGGCCCCGAGCCGGTCGACCGGGGCGCCGAGATCCCGGGCACCGGTCGTGAGCCCACCGACCCGGACCGCGCGTACCGCCCCTCCACCACCGGCCGCACCGGCCCCGACACGCTCTGACACCGGGCACACACGGTGTGCAGTAGGCCGAATGGGTGATGTTGCGGACAGGTCGGCCAGAATCGGCCGTTCGGCTGACGGCAATCGCGGCGTCCCGCGCAAGACTTTCGGAATGCATCAGGGCTCCGGCTACCTCACCACGCGTCAGCGTCGCCTGGCATGGCTCGGCTTCCTCCTCGCCGCCGTGCAGGCCCCCGTCTCCGCCAAGCTGGTCGCGGACAGTTCCTGGCTGTTCAGCCTCTGCGTCGCGCTGATGGTGGCGACCGTGATCATCGCCGACGACGCCGCTCGCCGCCGTCCGGCCAGCGCCGCCTCCACCGA
>NZ_JCANNB010000075.1:0-7845 GCF_059553435.1 Micromonospora sp. PRAS1 | reverse complement strand
CGGCCGGATCGGCAGACACCGCCCCGCCCCGCCCCCGCCCCGCCCCGCCCCGCCCCGCCCCGTCGATCTTGCACTCTTGGTCGGGACAAAGCCCCAAGAAAGGGATGTACCGGCGACCGAAAGTGCAAGATCGACGCGCGGAGGGGGCGCGAGGGGCGCGAGGGCGCGAGGGGCGACGGGGGGCGGGGCCGGGGTCAGCGGGGGAAGAGGTGGTCCAGGGCGGGGGTGTGGAAGGTGGCGATGGGGTCGAGGTCGTGCAGCAGGGTGGCGAAGTCGGTCCAGTGGGGGTAGGTGGCGGCGATCTCCTCGGTGGGGATCGTGAAGACCTTGCCCCAGTGAGGGCGGGGGGCGAAGGGGGCGAGGGCGCGTTCGACCTCGGCGACCACCGGCAGCACCGCCGACGCGTCGGCGATCCAGGTGAAGTGGACGGCGAGGGTGTCGCGGCCCTGGTTGGGGCTGAGCCACAGGTCGTCGGCGGCGACGGTGCGCAGCTCGCTGGTCTGTGACACCGGGGCGATCAGGTGGGCCACCTCGTCCAGCGCGGCGAGCGCGTCGGCGGCCACCGCCCGGGGGAGGTGGTACTCGGACTGCAACTCCTCGCCGCTGCTCGGGGTGAAGCCGAGCCGGAAGTGCGGCAGCCGCTCGTGCCAGGGGCCGGCGACGCCGAGCTGCTCGGTGCAGTTGACCGTCGGCATGCCGGGCACCGGATGCCAGGGCCGGTCGGCCGCCGTCGTACCCAGCCAGTCCGCCGGGGGCGGGGCCTGGTCCGCCAGCTGCTTGCGCCAGACCTGGGTGCCGCGGGTCGAGCGCCAGTCGGTGAAGACACTCACGCTGTACGCGGAGTCGAGCGCCTCGGCCAGGGCGGCGCGGGGCAGGTCGAGCTGTACGTACTGGCGGATGTCGAAGGTGGGCACCACGTCCAGGGTGAGCCGGGTGACGATGCCCAGCGCGCCGAGGGAGACGACCATCCCGGGGAAGTCGGGGTCGCCGCGCTCCACGGTGCGCAGTTCCCCCGCCGCGGTGACCAGTTCCAGGCCGGCGACCGCGGTGGCCAGGTTGCCGATCGCCGCACCGGATCCGTGGGTGCCGGTGGTCACCGCGCCGGCCACCGAAATGTGCGGCAGCGAGGCAAGGTTGGCCAGGGCGTACCCGCGATCGTGCAGCCAGGTGGCCAGCTCGCCGTAGCGCATCGCGGCCGGCACCTCGACCTGCCGCCGTTCCTCGTCCAGGCGTACGGTGGTCGGCAGCCCGGTGAGGGTGACCTGGTCGCCTGTGGTGTCGCCGAGCCGGTTGAAGGAGTGCCCGCTGCCCACCGCCCGGATCCGGTCGCTGCCGGCGACCAGCTCGCGCAGCTCGTCGATGGAGGACGGCCGGTGGTACGCCCGGGCGGCGTAGCGGACGTTGCCTGCCCAGTTGCGGTGCGTCGACACTGCGACCCCCTCTCCGCGCCGACGGTTACCGTCGGCTCCGTCGGGGAACCCTACGCCGATGAGCAGCTACCGTGATCCCGCCCCTCGTGGCGACGTCTACCCCTCCGAAGAGGAGATCGACCCGACCGGCAGCGGCGTCGAGCCGGCCAGCGGGCCGGTCGGTGCGTACTTCGGGAGCCAGCCCAGCCCACAGCCCGCACCGACGCCCGGGCCGGCGCCCACGCCGCCGCCCACCCCCGGCCCGCCGCCCCGGGGCGAGGTCGGCTCGCGGTCGATCGTCAGTCGGCACCTGGACGGCTCGGTCGAGGTGGTCACCGACTTCGACGGTGACGGCATCGCCGACGTGGTGCAGTTCGATCTCGACGGTGACGGCGTGCCGGATGTCACCTACATCGACAGTGACCGGGACGGGCGGCTGGACACCGTGCTGCGGGCCCCGGCCCACTGACCGGAAGCGGCCGGGTAAGCGGAACCGGCCAGGCGACCGGCCAGGCGACAGGGCCGGAACGCCCGGCGACAGGGCCGGAACGCCCGACGACAGGGCCGGTGGCCGGGCGCCCGGTGACGGCTAGAGTTGCCGCATCACCTCGGTGGCGACCAGGTCCAGGTGGTCCAGGTCGCTGAGGTCGAGCACCTGAAGGTAGACGCGCTGGGTGCCGGTCTCCGCGTACCGGCCGATCTTGTCGACGACCTCGGCCGGCGTGCCGGCCAGCCCGTTCTCGCGCAGTTCGTCCGGCTCCCGGCCGATCACTCCGGCCCGCCGGGCCACCTCGGCATCGTCCCGCCCGCAGCAGAGCACCAGCGCGTTGGACCAGGTCAGCTCGGCCGGGTCGCGGCCGATCTCCTGGCATGCGGCGCGCACCCGGTCGAACTGGGTGACCGTGTCGGCGATCGAGACGAAGGGCAGGTTGAACTCGTCGGCGTACCGGGCGGCGAGCGCCGGCGTACGCTTCGCGCCCATCCCGCCGAGCAGGATCGGCGGGTGCGGCCGCTGCACCGGCTTGGGCAGAGCCGGCGAGTCGCTTACCTGGTAGTGCCGCCCGGCGAAGTCAAACGTCTCGCCCGGCGGGGTCCGCCACAGACCGGTGATCACGGCCAGCTGCTCGGCCAGTCGGTCGAAGCGCTCCCCCAGCCCCGGGAACGGGATCCCGTACGCGCTGTGCTCGGCGTCGTACCAGCCGGTGCCGATGCCCAGCTCGACCCGGCCGCCGCTCATCTGGTCGACCTGGGCGACGGTGATGGCGAGCGGGCCGGGCAGCCGGAACGTCGCGGCGGTCATCAGCGTGCCGAGCCGGATCGACCGGGTGTCGCGGGCCAGTCCGGCCAGGGTCGTCCAGGCGTCGGTGGGTCCGGGCTCGCCGCTGACCGAGCCCATCTTCAGGTAGTGGTCTGAGCGGAAGAAGGCGCCGAAGCCGGTCTCCTCGGCGCGGCGGGCCACGGCGAGCAGGTCGTCGTAGCTGGCACCCTGCTGAGGTTCGGTGAAGATCCGCAATTCCATGTGTCGAGCATAGGAAGCCACCAGCCTTGTCGCCTGGTTCTAGGGTGAGGCGATGTCCGAGATCGCCGTCACCGCGACCGACCTTGAGGTCACCTACGGCAGCGTGACCGTCGTCCGCGACGTCGGATTCGAGCTGCCGGCCGGTCGCGCGCTCTGTCTGGTCGGCGAGAACGGCGCCGGCAAGTCCACGGTGTTGCGCTGCGTGACCGGTCTGGTCGAGCCGACCGCCGGCTCGGTGCGGGTCTTCGGCGCGCCGCCGGACGGCACGGCCGCGTTCTGGCGCCGGGTGGTGGCGACCGTCGAGCAACCCAGCTGGTACGCCGGGCTCACCGTCCGTGAGCACGTTGAGCTGGTCCGGCTGGCCGGTGGCGGCGATCCGGCCGACGGCCGGGTCAACGAGTTGCTCACCGTGCTCGGCCTGCACGATCTCGGCGACGGCACGCCGGACCGGCTCTCCTCCGGGGAACGGCAGCGGCTGCTGCTGGCCGCCGCCCTGGCCCGCCCGGCCGACCTGCTGGTGCTGGACGAGCCGGAGCAGCGGCTGGACGCGGCGATCCGGCCGGTGGTGGCGGGGCTACTCGGCGAGCATCTGGCTGGCGGCGGGAGCCTGCTGCTGGCCAGCCACGACCCGACCTTCGTGACCGCGCTCGGCTGCCCGGTGCTGCGGCTGCGCTCCGGCGCCCCGGTGCCGGACGAGCGGTCTGCGGCGGTTGCGCCGGGACCGTACGGATGACGCAGGTCGCCGACCCGCCGGTCGAGCGGGAGCGGGCCGCGGTGACCGCGCGCCGGTTGCGCCGCTGGATCCGGCGGCGGCGGGCCGGACGGGGCCGCACCCTGTCGTTGGAGACCACGTACGTGCTGGTCTTGACGGTGGCCATGGCGGTCGCGCTGGCCGGCCCACGGCTCGGGCCCGCCCTCTGGCCGGAGCAGCCGGTGGCCGGGTCGGACCGGCTCGTGGCGCTGGTGCTGCTGGGCGCGGGCGCGGCCGGCCTGGTGCGTCTGCTGCGCGGGCTGGGCCCGCTGGTGCTCGGCCGCGACGAGCTGACCTGGCTGCTGCCGGCCCCGGTGGCCCGGCGCGGCCTGCTGCTGCCCGCGCTGGTCCGGGCGCTGACGGTCGGCGCGGTGGCGGGGTCGGTGCTGGCGCTCGCCGGGGTCGCCCGGTTGGCGGCCCGCCCGATCTCCGGGCCCGATCTGGCCGGCTGGCTCGCCGTGGGTGCCGCCGCCGGTGTGCTGCTCGCGCTGCTCGCGGTGGCCGCGCAGCGAAGGCCGGCCGGTGCTCGGCTGCTGGACGCGGGGCTGCCGGCGGTCCTGCTGGTGCTGGGCGCGGCCGCGCTGCTCGCCCGGGTGCAGCCGCTGCCGGTCCTGCCGCCGGTCGGCGCGCCCCCGCTTCCCCTCACCGTCGCCGTGCTCGGCACCGCCGTCGCCCTCACCGCCGTGGCGGTACGCGGCCTGGCGCGGCTGCCCGACGCTCGGCTCTACGAACCGTCGTTGGCCGTCGGCACCTACCTGGACGCGGCGTACGCGGTCGAACCCTCCTTCGTCGCCGACCTGCGCGAGCGGCAGTACTGGCGACGTCGGGCGCTGCGGTCCCGGCCGCTGTGGCCCCGGCGGGGCTGGCTCGTACCGTGGCAGCAGGATCTGCTGGTGCTGCGTCGGCGCGGCCGGCGGGTGGCCGCGCTGCTCGCGGCGGCCGCGCTGCCGGCGTTGCTCGCCGCCGGTCCCGGGTGGTTGCCGACGGCGGCCCTGGTGGTGGGGGCGGTGACCGCCGGTGGGGTCACGCTCGACGCGCTGCGCCGCGACGCGGCCCATCCGGCGCTGCTGCGGCTGCTCGGGCTCTCCGGTCGCCGGGTGGTGGCGATCCGGCTGATCGTGCCGGCGCTGCTGGCCACCGCCTGGTCCGGGCTGGCCATGGCCGTGCTGGGGTGGCTCGGCGACCTGCCGCCGGGGCCGTGGTGGGCGTTGGGGCTGGCGTTCGGTCCGCTGGCCGCGATGACCGCCGTGCGGCGGGCCCAGGCCGGCCGGATCGACAACTCCCTGCCGCTGATCGAGACTCCGATGGGTGCCATCGCGCCCGGCCCGGTGATGTGGCTGTGCAACGGGTTGGACGTGCTGGTGTTCGCCGCGCCCACCCTCTTCGCCCTGCTGGTGAACGTGCACCCGAGCTGGGGCTGGGTAGGTGTGCAGGCCGTGCTATCGGCCGCCGCGGTGCTGGCGTACGTGCAGTTCGGCGCGGATTCCCGCCGTCCCCGGGTCTGAACGCCGCACCCCGCCGGCCGCCCCTGGTCTGATCGCGGCACCCCGCCGGCCGCCCCTGGCCTGATCGCGGCACCCCGCCAGCCGCCCCTGGCCTGATCGCGGCAGCGCCGGGGCAGCAGCACGGACGGAAATCTTTGCAGGGTTTTCAGGAGTCCACAAGGGTCGATTCATCATTGCCTCGAAGGATGAAACAGAGGTTCACAACCGTCGACGGCGCTGTTACGGTCACGCAACCACCGCAAGTTCTTGCATTGCTTGCAGGAATCCTTGCCGTAACCGTGACTGCACCTGACCGTCCCCAGAGGAGGGCTCCGTGCGTATCCCCCGTCCCCGTGCCGCGATCTCCGCGGCACTGGCCGCGACCCTGGTCGCGGCCGGTCTCACCACCGTCACCCTCGGCACCACACCGGCCAGCGCGGCCGACGTACGCGCCAACGGCGACGCGATCGTCCACCTGTTCCAGTGGCGGTGGGACTCCATCGCCGACGAGTGCGAGACCAACCTCGGCCCCAACGGCTGGGGCGGTGTGCAGGTCTCGCCGCCGCAGGAGCACGTGGTGCTGCCCAGCGCCGAGGGCGCCACCTACCCGTGGTGGCAGGACTACCAACCGGTGTCGTACCGGCTGGACACCACCCGGCGTGGCACCAGGGCCCAGTTCGTCAACATGGTCGAGCGCTGCCGGGCGCAGGGCGTCAAGATCTATGTGGACATGGTGCTCAACCACATGAGCGGCACCGGTTCGGCCGGCAGCGGGCCGGGCAGCGCCGGCACCGTCTACAGCAAGTACAACTACCCGAACCTCTTCAACGACGGCTCGGGCGACAGCTACGGCTACGGCGACTTCGCGCCCTGCTACCGGCGGATCAGCAACTGGGGCAACAAGCAGGAGGTCCAGGACTGCGAGCTGCTCGACCTGGCCGACCTCAACACCGCCGACCCGGAGGTACGGCGGAAGATCGCCAAGTACATGAATGCGGTGATCGACCTGGGCGTGGCCGGGTTCCGGGTGGACGCGGCCAAGCACGTACAGGAGGCGCACCTGGCCGACATCATCAACCGGCTGCGCGACGTGCCCGGCTTCGGCGGTCGGCCGGACCTCTTCCACGAGGTGTACGGCGACGGGACGATCCCCTACACCGCGTACGCCCCGTACGGCGGGGTGACCAACTTCGACTACCAGCGGTCCGTCTCGTCGGCGTTCCGCGACGGCAACATCGCCCAACTGGGCAACCTGCCCAACTACGGCGGGCTCACCGCGCAACAGGCCGTGGTCTTCATCGACAACCACGACACCCAGCGGGAGAACCCGACGCTCACCTACAAGAACGGTGCCCGCTACTACCTGGCGGACACGTTCATGATGGCCCACCCGTACGGCCGGCCCCAGCTGATGTCGAGTTACGCCTTCGGCTCGGTGCACGGACAGGGCCCGCCCAGCTCCTCCAACGGCAGCACCCTCGCCACCGACTGCGGCAACGGCGCGTGGATCTGCGAGCACCGCAACCCCGGTGTGGCCGGCATGCCGGGCTTCCGCAACGCGGTCGCCGGCACCAGCATCGGCTCGGTCGTCACCGAGGGCAACGGCCGGCTGGCCTTCGCCCGGGGCAACCGGGGGTACGCGGCCTTCAACGCGACCGGCAGCACCTGGAGCCGCAGCTTCAGCACCTCGCTGCCGGACGGCCGCTACTGCAACGTGGGCCGGGGCCGGTACGACCCGTCCACCGGGGCCTGCCCGGGCGGCGCGGTGACCGTCTCCGGCGGTGCCTTCACCGCCTCCATCGCCGCCGACCAGGCCCTCGCCCTGCACGTCGAGGCCCGCTTGGACGGCCCGAACCCCACCCCCACGGCGACCCCGACCGCCAGCCCGACCGGCTCGCCGACGCCAACCCCGAGCCCCTCCAACCCCGCCGGGGCCACCCGGTTCACCGCGACCGTGACCACCAACCCCGGTCAGGAGGTGTACGTGGTCGGTTCGCTCCCGCAGCTCGGTTCCTGGAACCCGGCGAACGGGGTGAAGCTGGCCACCACGTCGGGCAGCTACCCGACCTGGACCGGGTCGGTGGAGATTCCGGCCGGCACCGCCTTCGAGTGGAAGCTGGTGAAGGTCGGCAACGGCACCGTGCAGTGGGAGAACGACCCGAACCGCAGCGGCACCGCAGGCACGGCCATCACCGCCAGCTGGAACCAGCCGGCCGGCAACCCGCCGGGCGATGCGACGGTCTCCTTCCGGGCCACCGCCACCACCACGTTGGGCCAGCACGTCTACGTCGTGGGTGACCTGCCCGCGCTCGGTGGCTGGGATCCGGCCCGGGGCGTACGGCTCTCGTCCACCGGCTACCCGGTCTGGACGGGCGAGCTGAGCCTGCCGGCCGGCACCGCGTTCTCCTACAAGTACGTCAAGCGCACCGACTCCGGCCAGGTGGTCTGGGAGTCGGGCGCGAACCGTACGGCCACCGCCACCGGATCGCTGACCCTGACCGACACCTGGCGCTGACCGGCACCCCGGCGTGACCGACACCTGGCGCTGACCGACACCCCGGCGCTGACCGACACCCCGGCGCTGACCGGCACCTGGCGCTGACGGCAGCATCGCGCGGCCCCTCCCGAGTTCGATCGGGAGGGGCCCGCCCCCCGTTGCGCCGTTGGGGCAGCTGTCGTGGT
>NZ_JCANNB010000074.1:0-7888 GCF_059553435.1 Micromonospora sp. PRAS1 | reverse complement strand
CTGGAACGCGCGTTCCTCCTCGACGCGCTGATCCGAGCCGTAGCCGAGCACCGCCGCGACCTCGGCGCAGACGAGCCGGAGCAGGTCCGCACGGTCGGTGGGGCGGGCGGTGCGTGGCGACGTCTCCCGGGCCGGCCGGCCGGCGGGCCGCAGGTCGGCGAAGAGCGGCAGGTCCGCCAACGCGCCGAGGTCGAGCTTCACCGGCAGGACAGCCGGCGTGGTCGCGCCCAGGGCGGCGTCGAAGAGGGCCAACCCTTCGGTCTCGGTGAGTGCCGCCACGCCGCCCCGCAGGACGCGGGCCCGGTCCGTGCCAGCCAGGCCGCCACCCATGCCGTCCGTGCCGTCCCAGAGTCCCCAGGCCAGCGACAGCGCGGGCAGCCCCGCCGTACGCCGGTAGGCCGCGAGTCCGTCCAGGTAGGCGTTGGCCGCCGCGTAGGCGCTCTGGCCGCCCGCACCGAGGACACCGGCAGCCGAGGAGAAGAGCACGAACGCGGAGAGTTCCCGGTCGGCGGTCAGCTCGTGCAGGTGCCAGGCACCCTCGGCCTTCGGACGCAGCACACCGGCGAGCCGGTCGGCGGTGAGCGCCCCGTACAGGCCGTCGTCGAGCACCCCGGCGGCGTGCACGACGCCGGTCAGGTTCTCGACCTCGGCGAGCACACCGGCCAGTGCCTCGCGCTCGCCGACGTCACAGCGGGCGACCCGTACCCGGGCACCTTCGGCGGTGAGGTCGGACACCAGCTCCTCCGGCGCGCCGTTGCGGCTGACCAGGACAAGGTCTCGCACGTCGTACGCGTCGACCAGGTGGCGGGCGACGAGCCCGCCGAGCTTCCCGGACGCCCCGGTGATCAGCACCGAGCCGTTGCCGAACGCGCCGGACGCCGGGGCTGGCGAGGTCCGGGCCAGCCGCGCGAGGTGGACGACGCCGTCGCGGACGGCCAGTTCGGGCTCGCCGGTCGCGGCCAGCGTGGCCAGGTCGAGCCCGCCGTCGGTGTCGGTGTCGGTGTCGGTGTCGGTGTCGACCAGGACGATGCGACCGGGCTCCTCGGCCTGCACGGCCCGGACGAGGCCCCAGACCGCCGCCTGGGCGGGGTCGATGACGCCGGATCCGTCGACGTCCACCGCGTCCCGGGTGAGCACCGCGAGCCGGCCCGGCCGGTCGTCGGCCAGCCGACGCTGGATCTCGGCCAGCACGTATGCGGTGACCTCCGTCAGGGTGCCGGTGCCGGCGCGGAGCACATCGAGCGGCTCGGTTTCCCCGGTGGCCGGCACCGGAACGGTCGGCTTCCAGACGAGCCGGAACAGGGCCCGGCGGGTCACGGCGTCGGTGACCGGGCCGACCGGCCGCAGCACCAGTGATCCCGCCGAAGCCACGACCCGGCCGGACGGATCGGTGACGAGGAGGCTGAAGCCGTCGCCGCGCGGGGACACCCGGACCCGGCAAGCGGTCGCACCGGCGCTGCTGACCGAGACGTCGGTCCAGCTGAACGGCAGCGCGGTGGTGGTGTCTCCGGCGCGCAGACCGAGGCAGTGCAGGGCTGCGTCGAACAGGGCCGGGTGCAGGAGGTAGCCGTCGGCGGTGACGCCGTCGGGCAGGGCGACCTCGGCGTACAGGTCGTCGCCGTGCCGCCAGGCGGCCCGCAGGCCCTGGAAGGCGGGGCCATGGGTCAGCTCGCCGTCGCCGGGGTAGACGTCGCCGATGTCGAGGGCGTCGGCGCCGGGCGGTGGCCAAGCGGTGAGGTCGCCGTCGCCGGTGGGCCGGCTACCGGAGGTGACGGCGCCACGGGCGTGCCGGGTCCAGGCGGCGTCGGCGCTGCGGGCGCTGACGACCACGGACCGTACGCCCACTTCGTCCGGTACGCCGACGGAGACCTGTACGTCGACGGCGTCGTGCTCGGGTAGGACCAGCGGTTCCTCGATGGTCAGCTCGTCGAGCACTCCGGCGCCGACCTGGTCGGCGGCGCGCAGGGCGAGTTCGACGAAGCCGGTGCCGGGGAAGACCACGGACGTGCCGACGCGGTGGTCGGCGAGCCACGGGTGGGTACGCACCGACAGCCGTCCGGTCAACACCACCTGTCCGGAGTCCGCCAGCTCCACCGTGGCGCCGAGCAGCGGGTGACCGGCGGCGGTGAGCCCGGCGCGGGTGACGTCCGCGCCCGGCGCGGCGTCGAGCCAGTAGCGGCGGTGTTGGAACGGGTAGGTCGGCAGGGTGACCGGGCGGCCACCCCACTTGGCGTACGGAACCGCCCAGTCGACTTCGACGCCGGCGCGCCACAGCTGGCCGACGGCGGTCAGCAGGGACACGCTCTCACCACGGTCCTTGCGCAGCGCAGCCACGAGCAGCGCATCCGCAGCGGTCTCCTGCGCCATCGCGGTCAACACACCATCCGGACCAAGCTCCAAAAACCGGGTCACACCCGCACCGGTGAGCGTGGCGATCCCGTCGGCGAACCGAACCGTCTCCCGCACATGCCGCACCCAATAGTCGGCCGTATCAGGCTGAACGACCGCACCTGTCACGTTCGACACCACCGGAATCCGAGGCGGATGGAACGCCAACCCCTCCAACACCGACCGGAACTCCGCCAACATCGGCTCCATCCGCGCCGAGTGGAACGCATGCGACACCTGCAACCGCTTCGCCTTCACCCCAAGGCGGTCCACCACCTCCGCCACCGCGTCCTCGTCACCGGCAAGCACCACCGCCAACGGACCATTCACCGCCGCGATATCCACACCCGGGCGCAGCAACGGCAGCACATCCGCCTCAGCGGCACGCACCGACACCATCACCCCACCGGCCGGCAACTCCTGCATCAACCGACCACGCGCCCCCACCAGGACACACGCATCAGCCAACGACAACACCCCGGCGACATGGGCCGCCGCCACCTCACCAATCGAGTGACCCGCCACAAAATCCGGCCGCACACCCCACGACTCGACAAGCCGGAACAGGGCCACCTCAACCGCGAACAACGCCGCCTGCGCATGCACCGTCCGAGACAACACCTCAACCTCAGCGCCCCACATCACCTCACGGACGCCCGGCAACAACCCACACACCGCATCCAAAGCATCAGCGAACACCGGGAACACGCCATACAACTCACGACCCATCCCCAACCGCTGCGCACCCTGACCGGTGAACAACACAGCAAGCCGACCATGGGTGGTGCTGGCGTCGGTGGCCACGGTGTCGAGGCCGGCGAGCAGTTCGTCGCGGTTCGCGCCGACCACCACAGCGCGGTACTCGAACGTCGAGCGCTTGGTCAGCGCCCGTCCGACGTCGACCGCGTCGAGAGCGGGCCGGGCGGCCACGTACGACCGCAGCCCACGCACCGCGTCGGCCAGTGCCTCGGCGGTCCGGCCGGACATCACCCAGGGCAGCGCCGGAGCGGGTTCGGCCGGTTCGGCGGCCGGTTCGGCGGCCGGGGCCTGTTCGAGGATCACGTGTGCGTTGGTGCCGCTGATCCCGAACGAGGACACCCCGGCCCGGCGCGGACGCCCGGTCTCCGGCCACGCGCGTGACTCGGTAAGCAACTCCACCGCGCCCGCGCTCCAGTCGACCGCCGGGGTCGGCGCGGCGACGTGCAGGGTGCGGGGCAGCATGGGCTGCCGCAGCGCCTGCACCATCTTGATCACGCCGCCGATGCCGGAGGCGGCCTGGGCGTGGCCGATGTTGGACTTCACCGAGCCGAGCAGCAGCGGCTCACCGGTCCGCTGCCCGTACGTCTCCAGCAACGACTGCAACTCGATCGGGTCGCCGAGCCGGGTGCCGGTGCCGTGCGCCTCGACCACGTCCACCTCGGACTCGGTCAGTCGGGCGTCGGCCAGTGCCCGGCGGATCACCCGCTGCTGCGAAGGACCGTTCGGTGCGGTCAGGCCGTTCGACGCGCCGTCCTGGTTCACCGCGCTGCCGCGTACCACGGCGAGGATCTCGCGGCCCTCGGCCACAGCGTCTGAGCGGCGTTGCAGCACCAGCACACCGGCGCCCTCGGACCAGCCGGTGCCGTCGGCGTCGTCGGAGAACGCCTTGCAGCGGCCGTCCGGCGCCTGGCCGCCCTGCCGGGCGAACTCGGCGAAGATGTCCGGTGCCGACATCACGGTCACCCCGCCGACCACGGCGAGGGTGCACTCGCCCCGGCGCAGCGACTGCACGGCCAGGTGTAGCGCCACAAGCGACGAGGAGCAGGCGGTGTCCACGGTCACCGCCGGGCCCTCCAGGCCCAGCGTGTAGGAGATCCGGCCGGAGAGCACGGCGGTCGAGTTGCCGACCAGTTGGTAGCCCTCGATGCGCTCATCGGCGGCGTGCTGGTGGTAGTTGCCGGCGGCGGCGCCGACGAAGACGCCGGTGCTGCTGCCGGCCAGGCCGCGCGGGTTCAGGCCGGCGCGTTCCAGCGCCTCCCAGGTGACTTCGAGCAGCAGCCGCTGCTGCGGATCGATGGCCAGCGCTTCGCGCGGTGAGATGCCGAAGAAGTCGGCATCGAAGCCGGCGACGTCCTCGACGAACCCACCGATCCGTGCGTACGGCGCGTCGTCCGGGATGTCCCAGCCCCGGTCGGTGGGGAAGCCGCCGATGGCGTCCACCCCCTCGGCGACCAGGTGCCACAGGTCCTCCGGGGTACGCACGCCGCCCGGGTAGCGGCAGGCGTCGGCCACGATGACGATCGGGTCGTCGTCGGTGACGGCCTGCGCGACCGCGACGGGTCGGGTCGGGCCGGTCGCCGAGGTGAGCTTGCCGAGCAGGTGGGCCGCGAGCGATTCGGCCGTCGGGTAGTCGAAGATCACCGCAGCGGGCAGTTTCAGGCCGGTGGCGGCGCAGAGTCGGTTGCGCAACTCCACTGCGGTGAGCGAGTCGAAGCCCAGTTCGCGGAAGGCCCGGCCGGGCTGGATCGGCTCCGTACCGGTGTGCCCCAGCACCAGGGCGGCCTGGGCCCGGACCAGGTCGAGCAGGGCAGCGGAGAGGTCGTCTCCGGAGAGGCTGGCCAGTCGTTCGTCGGCCGAGCCGCTGGGCAGGCTCGCCGCGCGGCGCGCCGGGGTGCGGATCAGGCCACGCAGTACGGCGGGCGCGTCCGGACCCAGCCGCGTGTCGATCTTGACCGGTACGAGCACCGGTTCGGCGGCGAGCAGGGCGTGGTCGAGCAGGGCGGTGCCCTCGTCGTCGGAGAGTCCGGTCGAACCGTCCCGGGCGATCCGGGCGACGTCGATGTCGGTGAGATGCCCGGTCAGGCCGGTGCGCCGGGACCAGAAGCCCCAGGCCAGGGAGAGGGCCGGCCGGCCGGCGGCGTGCCGGTGGGCCGCGAGTGCGTCCAGGAAGGCGTTGGCCGCGGCGTAGTTCGCCTGGCCGGCGTCACCGAGGATGCCGGCGGCCGAGGAGAACAGGACGAACGCCGACAGGTCGCGTCCGGCGGTCAGCTCGTGCAGGTGCCACGCGCCGTCCACCTTGGGTCGCAGCACCGTGTCCAGCCGGTCGGGAGTGAGCGAGCTGAGGACGCCGTCGTCCAGGGCACCGGCGGTGTGCACCACGGCGGTCAGGTCGTCGATGCTGTCGAGCACCTCGGCCAGGGCGGTCCGGTCGGCGACGTCGCACGACACCACCCGGACCCGGGCGTCCAGGCCGTCGGGTGCGGTGCCGCCGGAGCGGCTGAGCAGGACCAGGCTGCGTACGCCGTACTCGGTCACGAGGTGCCGGGCGACCAGGGCGCCCAGTCCGCCGGTGCCGCCGGTGACCAGCACGGTGCCGGTCGGGCCGAAGGCGGGCGGCGGCACGGTGAGCACCACCTTGCCGACGTGCCGGGCCTGGGCGAGGTGCCGGAACGCGGCGGGGGCCCGGCGGACGTCCCAGGTGGTGACCGGCGGCAGGGTCAGCGCGCCGCGGCCGAACAGGTCGAGGATCTCGGCGAGTACCGCCCGCAGCCGGTCCGGGCCGGGATCCATCAGGTCGTACGCGGTGTAGGTCACGCCGGGCCGGGTCCGCGCCACCTCGGCGGGGTCCCGCTTGTCCACCTTGCCGATCTCCAGGAATCGGCCGCCGGGCGCCAGCAGCCCCAGGGACGCGTCGATGAAGTCACCGGTCAGCGAGTTGAGCACCACGTCGACCTCGCCGAAGCGGTCGGCGAAGCTGGTCTCCCGGGACGAGGCGATGCGCTCGTCGGGCAGCCCGGCCGCCCGCAGCGTGTCCCACTTGGCCGGGCTGGCGGTGGCGTAGACCTGCGCGCCGAGCTGGCCGGCGAGCTGCACGGCGGCGGTGCCCACGCCTCCGGTGGCCGCGTGGATCAGCACCCGCTCGCCGGGCTGGACCCGGGCCAGATCGACCAGGCCCAGGTACGCGGTGACGTAGGTGACCGGCACGCTCGCCGCGTCCCGGTCGGACCAGTTGTCGGGGGTGCGGGCCAGCAGCCGCCGGTCGGTGACGGCGGTCGGGCCGAACGCCCCGTCGAAGAGGCCGAAGACGCGGTCGCCGGGGGCCAGGTCGGTGACGTCGGTGCCGACCTCCAGTACCCGGCCGGCGGCCTCGCTGCCGATCGGTCGGGACTCCTCCGGCACCACACCGAGCGCGACGACCACGTCGCGGAAGTTGACCCCGGCCGCGCCCACCGCGACGCGGACCTCGCCGGGACCGAGCTGCCGGGTGGTGGACGGGTCGGGCGTCAGCCGCAGGCCTTCGAGGGTGCCGTTGCCGGCGGTCAGCCGCCAGCCGGCGGCAGAGGGCGGCAGCAGGGTGTCGGGCGGGGTGGTGCGGGTCAACCGGTTGGCGAGGAGCACGCCGGCGCGGACGGCCAGCTGCGGTTCGTCTGCGCCGAAGACGGCCGGGGGTAGCTCGGCGTCGGTGTCCACTAGGACGATCCGGTCCGGGTTCTCCGCCTGGGCGGCACGGACCAGTCCCCATGCCGCGGCGGCGGCCAGGTCGGTGACCGGTTCGGGTACGGCCACCACGCCGGCGGTGACCAGGAACAGCCGGGTGTCGGTCAGCCGGTCGTCGGCCAGCCACCGTTGGAGCAGGGTGAGCAGCTCGGTGGTCAGTCGCCGCACTGCGGCCGGTGCGTCGGCCGCCCGGTCGCCGCGCAGCCGGACGACCACCGCGTCGGGGGCGGGTCGGCCGGCGGTCAGGGTGTCGAGGAACGCGTCCAGGTCGGGGTGGTGCGCGGCGGTCGGGAGACCGGGCTCGGGCTCGCCGAGCACGGCGAGGGATCGGGCCGGCTCGGTGGCGGGCTCGACGGGTACCCAGGTCATCCGGAACAGCGAGTTGGTGACGGCCGGGCGGGTGGCACCGGCGGGCCGCAGCACGAGCCGGTCGACCGTGGCGACCGGGCGGCCCTCGACGTCGGCGAGCAGCAGGGACAGGCTGTCCGGGCCGGCCGGGGTCAGCCGGACCCGCAGGTGGGTCGCGCCCGTGGCGTACAGCCGCACGCCGGTGAAGGAGAAGGGCAGCGTCGGGGTGTCGGAGGCGGCGCTGAGCAGGCCGGTGGCGTGCAGGGCGGCGTCGGCCAGCGCCGGGTGCAGGCCGTACCGGGCGCCCTGCTCGGCGGCCTGCGGGTCGAGGGTGACCTCGGCGTAGACGTGGTCGCCGAGGCGCCAGGCCTGACGCAGGCCGCGGAAGACCGGTCCGTAGTGGAGGCCGATGGCGGCGAGCGCGTCGTACCCGCCGGTCAGGTCGACCGGTTCGGCGCCGGTGGGTGGCCACGGGGCCGGGAGCGGCTCGGCGGGTGGGGCGGCGGCGGCGGTGAGCCGGCCCTCGGCGTGGCGGGTCCACGGTACGTCGGCCCCAGCGTCGTCGGGTTGGGACCAGATCGTCAGCTCGCGGGTGCCATCGCCGTCCGGGGCCGCCACGGCGACCTGCACCCGGACGCCAGCGTGCTCGGGCATCACCAGGGGGTGGTGCAGGGTC
>NZ_JCANNB010000073.1:0-8981 GCF_059553435.1 Micromonospora sp. PRAS1 | reverse complement strand
TATCCCGTTGACCGCCAACGGCAAGCTCGACCGGGCCGCGCTGCCGGCCCCGAAGGTGTCCGGCGGGTTCGCGCCGGCCACCACCTCGACCGAGCAGCTGCTGGCCGGCGTGTGGGCCGAGCTGCTGGGCGTCGACCGGGTCGGTGTCACCGACAGCTTCTTCGACCTCGGCGGCCACTCGCTGCTCGCGACCCGGCTCGTGTCGCGGGTCAAGACCGTGTTCGGGGTTGAGGTACCGCTCGCGGCGCTCTTCGACCGGCCGACCGTCGCCGGCCTCGCCGCGGTCGTCGATGCGGGCACCCGGGCGGTCGGGGTGCCGATCGTCGCCGCCGGCCGGGACCGGATACTGCCGCTGTCGTTCGCCCAGCAGCGCCAGTGGTTCTTGCACCGGCTCGACCCGGCGTCGGCCGAGTACAACGTGGCGCTGCCACCGATCGGGCTCGGCACCGACCTCGACCTGGCCGGCCTCACGGCGGCCCTGACCGCGCTGGTGGCCCGGCACGAGGTGCTGCGGACCCGGCTGGTGGCCGGGCCGGACGGCGTGCCACACCAGGTGATCGACCCGCCGCGTACCTTCCACCTGCCCGTCGTGGACGTGTCCGGGGGCGCGGACCCGCTCGGTGCCGCCCGCCTCGTCGTCGAGGCCGATGCCGGCGCGCCCTTCGACCTCGCCACCGGGCCGGTGCTGCGCGGCACCCTGATCCGGCTCGCCGCCGACGAGCACCTGCTGGCCCTGACCGTGCACCACGCCGCGTTCGACGAGTGGTCCGGCGGCATCCTCCAGCGCGAGTTGCGGGCACTCTACGACGCCGGCTGCGCCGGTGCGCCCGACCCGCTGCCGCCGCTGCCCGTGCAGTACGCCGACTTCGCCGTGTGGCAGCGCGCCTGGCTGTCCGGCCCCGTCCTGGCCGGCCAGCGCGACTACTGGCGGGCCCGGCTCGCCGGCCTGCCCGAGCTCGACCTGCCGATCGACCGGCCCCGGCCGCCGGTGCGCTCCGCGGCCGGTGGACAGCTGGCGTTCCCCGTCGCCCCGGCCACCGTGGACGCCCTCCGGACGCTGTCCCGGGACAGCGGGGCGACCATGTTCATGACGCTGCTGTCGGCGTTCTCCGTACTGCTCGGGCGGTACTGCGGCACCGACGACGTCGTCGTCGGCACACCGGTGGCCAACCGGAACCAGGCCGAGACCGAGGGCCTCATCGGGTGCTTCGTCAACACCCTCGTCCTGCGCACCGACCTGTCCGGCGACCCCACCTTCGGTGACCTGCTCACCCGTGTGCGCCGGACCGCCCTCGACGCCTACGCCAACCAGGACATGCCGTTCGAGCAGCTCGTTGACGACCTGGTGACCGACCGGGACCGCTCCCGCAACGCGCTCTTCGACGTGTTCTTCAACTACGTCCAGGACCCGGCGGCGCTCGGCGACCCCGGCGAGGGCGGCGCCGGACCGATGACCCAGCTGACCGTATCCGACTTCGCTGTGACGTTCAGCGACGCCGGCGAGCAGGGACTGACCGGCGTCATCGAGTACAGCACGGCGCTGTTCGACCCGGCCACGATCCGCCGGATGGCGGCCCACCTCGTCGCCGTCCTCGACGCGGCCACCGACCCCGGCTGCCGCCTCGGCCGCCTCGCCCCGCTCGCCGACGACGAACGGGCCCGGCTGCTGGAACTCGGCACCGGCCCGGCCGCTACGCGGGCCTGGCAGAGCCTGCCGGCACTCTTGTCCGAAGAGGCCCGACGGCGGCCCGACGCGGTCGCCGTCGTCGCCGCCGGCCGGCAGCTCACCTACGGCGGGCTGGACCGCCGCGCCGACCGGCTGGCCCGTCACCTCGTTGCCGTCGGCGTCGGTCGCGACGACGTCGTCGGTGTGTGCCTGGCCCGGGAACCGATCATGATCGTGGCGATGCTCGGTGTGCTCAAGGCCGGTGCCGCGTTCCTGCCGCTCGACCCCGACCACCCCGGGGAGCGGCTGCGGTACATGGTGACGGACTCCGGCGCCCGGCTCGTGATCACCGACTCGTCCCTCGTCCCGGCCCTGGACACGCCGGACGTGCCCTGGCTGCTCGTCGACGTCGAGCCGCCGCCGGTCGTCACCGGCGAACTGCCCGCGATCGAGCCGCAGACCCTCGCGTACGTCATCTACACGTCCGGCTCGACCGGCCGGCCCAAGGGCGTGATGACCGACCACCACGCCATCGGGCTCCGGCTGCTCGACATCGGCCGCGCCTACGCGCTCACCCCCGCCGACGGCGTCCTACAGTTCGCCGCGCCGACCTTCGACGCCGCCGTCGACCAGATCTTCACGATCCTCGTCCACGGCGGTCGGCTCATCCTGCGCGGCACCCGGCAGTGGACACCGGAGACGCTCATCCAGCAGATCCGGGCCCGCGCGGCGACGCTCGTCGAGCTCACCCCGGCGTTCTGGGAGCTGCTCATCGCCGCATTGCCCGGCTCGGACGGGCTCGGAGCGGCCTTCCGGCTCATGGCGCTTGGCGGTGAGGCCGTCGCGCCCCAGGCCCTCGCCCGCTGGTTCGACCACACCGACGTCCCGGTCCACAACACCTACGGGCCCACCGAGGCGACGATCACCGCCGTCGCCTGGCAGCTGCGCCAGCCCAGCCGACCCGTGCCCATCGGCACACCGCTGGCCGACACCGTCGTCTACGTCCTCGACGCCGCCCTGCGGCTGGCCCCCGCCGGCGTCACCGGCGAGCTGCACATCGGCGGGCCGACCGTAGCCCGCGGTTACCACGGCCGGCCCGCGCTCACCGCCGAACGGTTCGTCGCCGACCCGTTCGCTGCCGACGGCTCCCGCATGTACCGCACCGGCGACCGCGTCCGGTGGAACGGCGAGGGCCGCCTCGAGTTCCTGGGCCGCGCCGACGCCCAGCTGAAGGTCCGGGGCTTCCGGATCGAACCCGGCGAGATCGAGGCCGCGCTGGCCGGCTATCCCGGCGTCGCGGCCGTCGCCGTGACCGCCGCCGGCGACGGCGCCCGGGCCCGCCTCGTCGCCTACGTCGTGCCCGCCGACCCGGCCGCTGGCGCACCCGCCGCCGCCGAGCTGCGTGAGTACCTGGCGCGCACCCTGCCGCCGTTCATGGTGCCGTCGCTCTTCGTCGAGCAGGAACGGTTGCCGCTGACTCCAAACGGCAAGCTCGACCGGGCCGCGCTGCCCGCCCCCGGCCCGGACACCCTCGGCCCGGACGGCGACCACCAGGTCCCTGCCACCCCCACCGAGGAGCTGCTGAGCGGCATCCTGGCCGGTATCCTGCGCCTCGACCGCGTCGGCGCCACCGACGGCTTCTTCGAACTCGGCGGGCACTCCCTGCTGGCCATCCAGGTCGTCTCGCGGATCCGGACGGTGTTCGGGGTCGAGGTACCCCTCGCGGCGATCTTCGACCGGCCGACCGCCCGTGGCCTCGCGGCGGCCGTGGACAGTGCGACGGGATCCGCCGCCCCGCCGGTGACCGGGGCCGACCGCAGTCGGCCCCTGCCGCTGTCGTTCGGCCAGCAGCGGTTGTGGTTCCTCGACCGGCTCGACCCGGGCTCCACCGACTATCACCTGGCCGTGCCGGTGCACTTCACCGGCGACCTCGACGTAGCCGCGCTGACCGTGGCGCTGGACGCGATCGTGGCCCGGCACGAGGCGCTGCGGACCCGGCTCGTCGTCGGCGCCGACGGCGAACCCTGCCAGGTGATCGACCCGCCGGGCCGGCTCCGGATGCCGGTCGTCGACCTCACCGGCGCCGCCGACCCGCTCGCCGCCGCCGACCACGTGGTGGCGGCCGACGCGGCGACGCCGTTCGACCTGGCCGCTGGCCCGCTGCTGCGCGCGATGCTGCTGCGGCTCACCTCCGGCGAGCACGTCCTCGCGCTCACCGCCCACCACGCGATCTTCGACGAGTGGTCCGACCGGATCCTCCGGCAGGAGCTCGACCTGCTGTACCGCGGGGAGGAACTCCCGCCGCTCACGGTGCAGTACGCCGACTTCGCGGTGTGGCAGCGGGCCTGGCTGACCGGCGACGTGCTCGACCGGCAGCTCGCCTACTGGCGCCGGCAGCTGTCCGGCGCCACCGCCCCCGACCTACCGACCGACCGGCCGCGACCCGCGATCCGCTCGTCGGCGGGTGGCGCCGCCTGGTTCACCGTGCCGGCGGCGACGGCGGACGGGCTGCGCGCGCTGTCCGCAGCCCACGGCACCACGATGTTCATGACGCTGCTGTCGGCGCTGTCGGCGCTGTTGGGTCGGTACGGCGGCACCGAAGACGTCGTGGTCGGCACGCCGGTGGCGAACCGGGGCCAGGCCGAGACCGACGGCCTCATCGGGTTCTTCGTCAACACCCTCGTGCTGCGCACCGACCTGTCCGGTGCCCCGACCGTCGGCGAGCTGCTGGCCCGGGTGCGGGCAACTGCCCTGGCCGCGTACGCGCATCAGGATCTGCCGTTCGAGCAGCTGGTTGACGCGCTCGTCGCCGGGCGGGACCGGTCGCGGTCGCCACTGTTCGACGTGTTCTTCACCTACGACGCGGCCGACGTCGGCGGCCCGGCGGCAGCGCCGCCCGGCGGCCCCGCCGGGGTGACGTTCGGCGGGCCGGTCGACGCGAAGTTCGACCTGGCCGTGCGGTTCGGCGACGCCGGGGACGGCCTGTCGGGCAAGGTGCAGTACAGCACGGGCCTGTTCGACACGGCGACCATCGAACGGCTCGTCGGCCACCTCCTGGAGCTGCTGTCCGCGTTCGCCGCCGCCGGCGGCGAACGGCCGGTCGGCGAGCTGCCGCTGGCCGGGCGCGACCTCGTGCTGCGTGCGGGGACCGGCATCACGGCGTCGCCGGATCCGGCGATGGTGCCGCAGCGGGTGGCGGCGCGGGCGGCCGCCACACCGGACGCGGTCGCCTTGGTCTGCGGAGGGCGGGCGGTGACCTACGCGGCGCTGCTGCGGCGGGCCGGCGGACTGGCCGCCCGGCTGCGGGCCGCCGGCGTCGGCGCGGAGTCGGTGGTGGGCCTGCGCCTCGACCGCAGCGGCGGCACCGTCGTCGGAATGCTGGGCGTCTGGCTCGCCGGCGCCGCCTTCCTGCCCCTCGACCCGCAGTACCCGACCGATCGCCTTGAGTTCATGACGACCGACGCCGGCGTCGGCCTCGTCCTCTCCGATGTGCAGGGCGCCGGCGAGGTTGAGCCGGTGACGCCCGACCCGCGGCAGCTGGCCTACCTCATCTACACGTCCGGCTCGACCGGCCGGCCGAAGGGCGTGCAGGTGCAGCACGGCGGGCTGGCCAACCTCGTCGACGAACTCGGGTCCGGGCTTACCGGCCGGGTGCTGCAGTTCGCCTCGTTCAGCTTCGACGCCTCCGTGCGGGACGTGGCCGTCGTCCTGTCGAGCGGCGGGACGCTCGTGGTGGCCACCGCCGCCGAGCGGGCCGAGCCCGCCCGGCTGACCGCGATGCTACGGGCCCAGGCGGTGGAGTCGGCCAGCCTGGCCCCGTCGCTGCTGGCCGTGCTCGACCCGGCCGCGCTGCCCGGCGTGACCACCCTGTTCACCGGCTCGGAGCGGGTCGGGGCACAGATCGTCGCCCGGTGGGCGCCCGGCCGGCGGATGACGGTCACCTACGGCCCCACCGAGTCGACTGTCATCTCGACCACCGCCGTGGCCGACCCCGGCGTGGCCGGTGCCCCGCCGATCGGCGCGCCGATCCGCAACACCCGCATCTACGTGCTCGACGCCGCGCTGGCACCCGCTCCGGTGGGCGCCGGTGGCGAGGTCTACATCGCCGGCTCGGGCGTGGCCCGCGGCTACGGTGGCCGGGCCGTGCTGACCGCCGAACGCTTCGTCGCCGACCCGTTCGCCGGCGACGGCACCCGGATGTACCGCACCGGCGACCGCGCCCGGTGGCGGCCCGACGGTCGGCTCGACTTCCTCGGCCGGGCCGACGAGCAGGTCAAGGTCCGCGGGTTCCGGGTCGAGCCCGGCGAGGTCGAGGTCGTGCTGGCCGGCCACCCCGGGGTGCGGGCGGCGGTGGTGGTCGCGTTCGGCGACGGCGAGGACCGGCGGGTCGCCGCCTACCTCGTGCCGGCCGACCTGGCCGAGGGACTGCCGGACCCGGCGGAGCTGCGGGCGTTCGCCGCCCGGCGGTTGCCGGAGTTCATGGTCCCTGCGGTGGTCGTCGAGATCTCCGGCATCCCGATGACCGTCAACGGCAAGCTCGACCGGGCCGCGCTGCTGGCGCCCCGGGTGCCGGGCACCGCCGTGGCGCCGTCGACGCCCACCGAGGAGGCGCTCGCCGCGGTGTGGGCCGAACTGCTGGGCGTCGACCGGGTCGGGGTCACCGACAGTTTCTTCGACCTCGGCGGGCACTCGCTGCTCGCGACCCGGCTCGTGGCGCGGATCCGGTCGGTGTTCGGGGTCGAGGTACCGCTCGCGGCGCTCTTCGACCGGCCGACCGTCGCGGGGCTGGCCGCCCTGATCGACGCGGCCGGGCCCGGAGCCGTCGGCGCGATCGAGCCCGCCCCGCGCGACCGGCGGCTGCCGCTGTCCTTTGCCCAGCAGCGCCTGTGGTTCCTCCACCGGCTCAGCCCCGGCTCGACCGAGTACAACGTGTCGATGCCGCCGATCGGCTTCGGCCCCGGGCTCGACCTGCCCGGCCTGGCCGCGGCGCTGACCGCGGTGGTGGCCCGGCACGAGGTGCTGCGGACCCGGCTGGTGGCCGGGCCGGACGGGGTGCCGCACCAGGTGATCGACCCGCCGCGGCCGTTCCCGTTGCTCGTTGTGGACGTTTCCGGACGCGACGACCCGATCGGTGCCGCCCGCCGGGTCCTCGGCCTCGACGCGGCCACGCCGTTCGACCTCGCCGCCGGTCCGCTCCTGCGCGGCGTGCTGATCCGGCTCGCCCCCGACGAGCACGTGCTCGCCCTCTCGGCCCACCACGCCGTCTGCGACGAGTGGTCGGGCCGGATTCTGCGCCGCGAACTCGAGTTGCTGTACCACGGGCATCGGCTGCCGGCACTGCCGGCGCAGTACGCCGACTACGCAGCGTGGCAGCGGCGGTGGTTCGCCGGCGCCGCGCTGGACGGGCAGCTCGCCTACTGGCGCCGTCAGCTCGCCGACCCGCCGGTCGCGGAGTTGCCCACCGACCGGCCCCGGCCGCCGGTGCGCTCCACCGACGGCGCCGTCGTCGGCTTCACGGTCGCCGGTGCGACCGCCGACGGGCTGCGGGCGCTGGCCCGCGAGGCCGGCGCGACCATGTTCATGACGCTGCTGTCCGCGTTCGCCGTGCTCATCGGCCGGTACAGCGGCACCCACGACGTCGTCCTCGGCACCCCGGTCGCCAACCGCGGCCGGCCGGAGACCGAGCCGATGATCGGGCTGTTCCTCGACACCCTGGTCATCCGGGCCGACCTCGCCGGCGACCCGGTGTTCGGCGAGGTCGTCCAGCGGGTTCGCCGGACCACCCTGGACGCCTACGCGCACCAGGACCTGCCGTTCGAGCGACTCGTCGACGCCCTGGTCACTGAGCGGGACCGGTCCCGGACCCCGCTGTTCCAGGTGCTGTTCAGCTACGTCACCCGCGAGGCCGCCGCCGACGGCGAACCCGGCGGCCCGGTCGAGGGCCCGGTAGGGCCGGTCAAGTACGACCTGTCGCTCAGCATCGGCGAGGCCGGCGACGGCCTGGCGGGCGGGATCGAGTACAGCACCGCGCTGTTCGACGCGGCCACCGTCGAGCGGATGGCCAGCAACCTCGTCGGGCTGCTCGACGGGGTCGCCGCCGACGCCAACCGCCGCATCGGCGACCTGCCGCTGCTCACCCCGGCCGAGCGGCACCTGGTCCTCGATTCCTGGAACGCCACCGCCGCGCCACGGCCCGCATCCGGCGTGCCCGAGCTGATCGCGGCCCGCGCGGCCGAGCGACCCGACGCGGTCGCCGTCACGTTCGGGGACCGGGCGCTCACCTACGCCGCGCTGCTGCGCCGGTCGGCCGCCATCGCCGCCCGCCTGCGCCGCGCCGGCGTGCGGCGGGGCTCGATCGTCGGCCTCGCCCTGCCGCGCTCCGAGGACCTCGTCGTGGCGATGCTCGCCGTCTGGCGGGCCGGCGCCGCCTACCTGCCGCTCGACCCGCAGCACTCGGCCGAACGCCGGGACTTCATGGTCACCGACTCCGGCGTCGCCCTCGTGCTGCGCGACACCGGTGCGGAGCCGGCGACGGAGGACGAGCCCGACGCCCCGATCGGGCCGGAGGACCTGGCCTACGTGCTGTACACGTCGGGCTCGACCGGGCGCCCCAAGGGCGTGCACGTGACGCACGGCAACCTCGCCGCCTTCCTGGCCGCGATGGCCGAGCGGCCCGGGCTGGGTCAGGAGGACGTGCTGCTCGCCGTCACGACGCTCGGCTTCGACATTGCCGGCCTGGAACTGCTGCTGCCCCTCGTCGTCGGTGCCCGCGTGGCCGTCGCCGACGCCCGCACGGCGCGGCTGCCCGGCCCGCTCGCCGCCGAGCTGCGCCGCCGCGGCGCCACGGTGCTGCAGGCCACCCCGGCGACCTGGCAGCTGCTCGTCGACGACGGCTGGGCCCCGGCACCCGGCCTCCGGGCGCTCTGCGGCGGTGAGGCGCTGCCCGAGCGGCTCGCCGCGGCGATCCTGGCCCGCACGGACGGCCTGTGGAACATGTACGGCCCGACCGAGACGACGATCTGGTCGGCCTGCGCGCCGCTGTCGCCGGGTGAACCGGTGACCGTCGGCGGGCCGATCGCCAACACCCGGGCCTACGTGCTCGACGACCGGCTCGGCCCGGTGCCCGTGGGGGTCGTCGGCGAACTCTGCCTCGCCGGCGCCGGTGTCGCGCGCGGCTACGGCGGCCGGTCCGCGCTCACCGCCGAGCGGTTCGTCGCCGACCCGTTCGCCGCCGACGGCTCCCGGATGTACCGGACGGGCGACCGGGTCCGCTGGAACGCGGCCGGGGCGCTCGAGTTCCACGGCCGGGCCGACA
>NZ_JCANNB010000072.1:0-9735 GCF_059553435.1 Micromonospora sp. PRAS1 | reverse complement strand
GTCAATTCGCGGTCGGCGTCGGCTTCGGCGCGTTCGGCTTCGGCGGCGGCCCGGGTGCCGAAGGCGAGGACCGCGAAGACGGCGATCACCACCATCGTGGCGCCCACGATCGCCAGGGCCACCTCGATGCCGACGCGGTCGAGCAGGAAGCCGGCGAGCAGCGCCCCGGCGGCGTTGGCACCCGAGGCGAGCAGCGTGAAGATCGAGCCGGCCCGGCCGCGCAGCTCGTCCGGCGCCGTCTTGAGCAGGTAGAGCATGCCGGCCACGTTGCCGATCCCGGCACCGTAGTTGATCAGGGCGAGGATGGCGCTGACCGCGATCAGGCCGGGTGCCACCACCAGCAGCGGCATCAACACCGCCCAGCCCACGTTGATGCCGATCATCATCCGACGGATGCCCCAGCGGCGCAGGTAGACATTGCTGGTCAGCGCGCCGAGCATGCCGAAGACGCTGTTGACCACAAGCAGCAGACCCACCGTGGTCGGCTCGCCACCGCGCTCCTTGACCAGCACCACCAGGCCGAGGCCGAGGATCTGGAAGAGGATGTTGCTGGCCGCGAAGAGACAGAGCGCCCGACGCAGGTAGAGCTGGCCCCAGACGAAGTCGAAGCCCTCTTTGATCTCGGCGAGCAGCCGGCCCGGTGCGGCACCCGCCGCCCGGGGCGCCCGTAGGTCCCGCCGCATGAACAGCAGGGTCACCAGCGAGATCAGGTGTGCCACGGTGGCGAAGAGGAAGGGCGCGAAGCGGGCGACGGAGTAGAGAACTGTGCCGGCCGGCTGGCCCAGGATGCTGGCGGCGTTGGCCCGCGACTCGTTGGCCGCCGTCGCGGCACCCAACTGGTCGCGCGACACCACACTTGCCACCGCCGCCCGCTCCGCAAGCGTGTAGCAGATGGCCAGGGTGGCCTCGACGAACGCGACAAGCATCAGGTGCGGCAGCCACACCGCGTCGAGCAGCACCGCCACCGCCACGCTGCCCACCCCGGCGACCCGGCCGACGGTGCAGACCAGCATCGTCGTACGCCGGTTCCACCTGTCGACAAGCGCGCCGGCCGGCAGTTGGGCGACCAGGTTCGGCAGCAGCGCGGCGAAGGTGACCAGGCTGGCCGCAGTGGCCGACCCGGTCGACCAGAAGACCAGCAGGGTGTAGCCGATGGAGGTGGCCCGGGCACCGAGCGCGGAGAAACCGGAGCCGGTCCAGAGCAGCAGGAAGTCCCGGTTGCCGGCCAGACCCGTACGTCGACGGGCGGGGCGGCCCGGTGCCTCGGAGGTGGTCACCTCGTCGAACCGTCCGCCGGCGCCTGGCACCAGTCCAGCACCGCCATGGCGCTGTAGAACTTGTTCTCCGCCTGCGCGAAGGCGATGCTGGCCGGCCCGTCGAGCACCTCCGCGGTGACCTCCTCGCCGCGGTGTGCCGGCAGGTCGTGCAGGAAGACCGCGTGCGGGCTGCGCCGCCAGAGCGCCTGTTCGACCCGGAACGGTGCGAAGATCCGGCGCCAGTCCGGGTCCGGCTTGCTGGTGCCGGTGGTCTGCCACCGGGTGGTGTAGATGGCGTCCAGATCACCCGGCAGGTCGGACATGTGGTGCCGCTCGACGACGCTCGCTCCGCTGACCCCGGCCTGGCGGGTGGCGTCGGCCAGGATCTGCTCGGGCAGGCCGTACCCGGGCGGGGTGCGCAGTTCCAGCTCCACGCCCGGAAACCGGGTGAGCGCCAGGGCGAGCGCGGTGGCGGTGTTGTTGGCCTCCCCCACGTAGAGCAGGCGCAGCCCCTCGATCCGGCCGAACTGCCGCAGCAGCGTGGTCAGGTCCGTCAACGCCTGGGTGGGATGTTCCTCGGCGCTCATCGCGTTGAGCACCGACATCCGGTCCTGGGCCGCCCAGGCCCGCAGCTCGGCCGGGTCACCGGCGGTGCGCGCGACCAGCACGTCGAGCATGCCGGCGAGCACCCGGCCGGTGTCCTCGCTGGTCTCCCCGGTGTTCGTCTGGAGGTCCTGCGGCCCGTACTGGATCACGCCCGCGCCGAGCCGCAGCGCGGCGCTGCTGAAGGCGGTCCGGGTCCGCGTCGAGGTCTTCAGGAAGTACGCGCCGACCACCCGCCCGGCCAGCGGGTTGCCGCGCTCCCCCGCCGCGAAGGCGGCGCCCCGGGCCACGATCGAGTACAGGTCCCCGTCGGTCAGATCGCGGATGGACACCAGGTGCCGCACCTGCCGCACCTGCCGCGCCGACGCGTCGGCGCTCGGTGCAAGACTGCTGCTCGCTGCAAGACTGCTGCTCGCTGCAAGACTGTGCGGTGCGGGGCTGTGCGGTGCGGCCGTCATCGGATCTCCTCCGTGGTTGCGGGGTCGGAGAGCAGCAGCGACACGACCTCGTCGCCCGCGTCGCCGTTTGTCAACAGCACCAGTCCGGACCCCTCCGGGAGCCGGCCGGCGGTGAGCGCCCGGTACCCGGCGGTCCGGCCCCGGTGGCTGAACTCCACCCGGGTTCCGGTGGGCCCGTCGATCCGGTCCACCAGGCAGCCGAGCCCGAAGACCCCGCCCGGTCCGGTGGTCAGTTGCGCCCGCACCAGTTCCTGGCTGAGCAGTCCCGGGCCACCCCGGTAGGCGAGATGCAGGTTCCGGGTCAGCTGGGCCAGGTCGGTCGCGGTGGTCCAGAGGCCGGCCGCTGCCGGGTCGGCCCGCAGCTGCCAGCCGCCCGGCAGCGGCTCGCCCCGCTCGTCGTGCCCGGCAGCCACCGGTCGGCCGGAGGTCTCCGGGAAGCTCTGGTCGAAACTGCTGCCGGTCATGCCCAGGGGCTCGAAGACCAGCTCGGCCATCAGCTCGGCGAAGGGCGTCGCGGTGACGTCCTCCATCAGCTGCTGCACCACCACGAAGTGGCTGTTGCGTTCCACCGCCACCGGGTCGGGAGAGGCCAGTGCCCGTACCGCCCCGGTGGGCAGACCACGGCCGTGCAGCAGGTCCGACAGGGTGGGCACCGGGCCGCCGCGCGGGTGCCCGGTGCTGCCCGTGGCGGTCAGCCCGGCGACGTGGCCGAGCAGTTGGCGCAGGCTCACCGGCCGGTCGGTGGGCAGCTGCCAGCTCTTGAGGTACCCGTTGACGTCCGCGTCGAGCTGCACCGTCCCCCTGCCGACCAGGACCAGCGCGCCGACGGCGGCGACCAGCTTGCTTACCGAGCCGACCTGGAAGATGGTCGCCGGGGTCACCGGATCGTCGCCGCCCGCCGTACGCCGCCCGACGGCCCGGACCTCGACCAGTTCACCGTCGGCGAGCAGGGCCAGCGAGGCGCCGGGCACCCGCTGCTGCGCGAGCAGCGGTTCGAGCTGCGGTAGCGCCGCAGGTGGGGATCCGACCCGTGCCGCCGGGCCGGTCGGGGTGAGCGCGGCGGCCAGGTCGGCAAGCGGCCGGTCCAGCATGGCCTGTTGCAGGGTCAGCGGGAGGCCGGCCTGCCGTGCGGCGGTGACCACTGGCACCACCAGCAGGGAGTGCCCGCCGAGGGCGAAGAACCGGTCCTGCCGGCCGATCCGCGCCACGCCCAGCACCTCGGCCCAGATCCCGGCGAGGAGGGTCTCGGTCGGGCCCTGCGGCGGGACGACCGCCGCCCCGGCCCGCAGCGGACCGGCCGGCAGCGCCCGCAGGTCCACCTTGCCGTTCGGGTTCAGCGGGATGGTGTCGACCGGCACGAAGGCGGCCGGGACCAGGGCGGCGGGCAGCCGCCGGGCACAGTGGCCGGCCAGGTCGTCGGCGTCGCCCACGTGGTACGCGACGAGCTGGTTGCCGCCGCCGGGCGCGGGTCGGGCGACCACCACCGCGTCGCGTACCGCGGGATGATCGAGGAGCACGGCGCGGATCTCGCCCGGCTCCACCCGGTGCCCACGGATCTTCACCTGGTCGTCGACCCGGCCGAGCAGGTCGAGTTGCCCGCCCGGCAGCCAGCGGCCACGGTCGCCGGTGCGGTACAGCCGGGAGCCCGCCGGCCCGTACGGGTCGGGCACGAACCGGTCGGCGGTGAGTTCCGGCCGGCCGGCGTACCCCCGGGCCAGTCCCGGCCCGCCGAGGTAGACCTCGCCGACCGCACCCACCGGCACCGGATGCAGCCGCACGTCCAGCACGTAGCTGCGCATCCCGCCGAGCGGGCGACCGACCGGTGCCACGTCGCCGGTGACCGCGCCGGTGACCGGGTAGCGGTTGACCGCCACCGTCGCCTCGGTCGGCCCGTACTCGTTGAGCAGCACGGTTTCCGGCGCGAGCTGCTGCCAGCGCGCACAGCTGCGCCGGGTGAGCGCCTCGCCGCCGAGCACCAGCAGCGGGCTCAGCGTCGCCGCCTGCTCGCCGGTCAGCTGCCCGGCGAGCAGGTCGAGGTGGCTCGGGGTCAGCTTGACGAAGCTGAACGGTGCCGCCTCGGCCAGCCGGGCGCCCAGCTCGTCCAGTCCGGTGTCGGCCGGCAGCAGCCAGAGCCGCTGGCCGGCGACCAGCGGCGCCCAGATGGTGGTCACCACCATGTCGAAGGCGACCGAGGAGAAGAGCGGCGCCCCGCCCGACCGGTCGGCGACGAGTTCGCGTACCGCCCAGTCCAGGTAGCCGGCGAGGCTGCGGTGGCTCACCTGTACGCCGTTGGGTCGGCCGGTCGACCCGGACGTGAAGATCACGTACGCGAGCTGGTCCGGGTCGGTCCGGCCGGGCGGTCGCTCGTCCGGGCGGGTGGCGATCTCCGCCGCCTCGGCGTCGAGCAGCACCCGCTCGACGCCGCCGCACCGGTCGGCGTGGCCGGTGCTGGTGACCACCACGGTGACCCCGGCATCGGCCAGCATTGACGCGATCCGGGCAGCCGGGTAGGACGGGTCGATCGGCAGGTACGCCCCGCCGGCCTGCCAGATGCCGAGCAGCGTCGTGACCAGGTCCACGCCCCGGTCGAGCAGCACCCCCACCACCTGATCCGGTCCGACGCCCCGCTCCCGCAGGTGCCAGCCGAGCCGGTTGGCCGCCGCGACGAGTTCCGCGTAACTGTGCCCGCTGACCGCCTCGGCGTCGCCTGCGGCGGCGGCCCGCGCCTGCACCAGGTCGGGCACCAGGCCGGGCGATTCCGGTCCGGCCGCCGTCGAAGCCGCTCCGTCGGGCCGCGTCCCCTCATCGGTCGCCTCGGCCCAGCCGACAAGCACGTCGTGCCGTTCGGCCTCGGGCAGCCGGACCGCGCGGGGGTCGCCGTCCGGGTCGGCCACCATGGCGGCCAGCACGAGCCGGTACATCGCGGCCAACCGCTGCACCTCGGCCCGGTCCAGGTGGTCGCTGTCGCTGCTCAGGTGCAGGTGCCCGGCGACGGCGGAGACGGCCAGGGCGAACTCCGAACTGGCGGCGGCGTACCCGGTGCCGGTGGCCGCCCGCTCGCCGATCACCTCGTCGAAGTCGAGGTAGCTGAAGTAGACGTCGACCAGCCGGCTGCCGGCCACCGCCGGGCGGATCGCCGGTGCCGGGTACCGCCGGTGCGGCCACACCTGCACCTCCCTGGAGTGCACCTGGCGTACCAGGTCGGTCCAGCTGGCGGCGGTGCGGTCGTGCGGGAACGGCAGCGTGTTCAGCGACATGGCGTAGACCCGCTCGCTGCCCACCAGGTCCGGCCGGGTGTGGCAGACCAGGCCGCTGTGGAAACGCGGCTCGTCGGTGAGCTGGCCGAGCACGGTCAGGTGCGCCGCGTGCAGCACCGCCTTGAGCGAGACCCGCGCGGCGGTGGCCAGTTCGCGCAGGCCCGGCGCCAGGTCGTGGAAGGGCACCCGCACGGTGTGGGCGGTACGCGTCGACGCCGGCGTCGCCGGCCGCCACGCGGTGGGCAGGGTGAACTTCGCGTACCGGTCGACCAGGTCCTGCCAGTACCGCTGGTCCGCCGGGGACTCCAGGGCGCGCAGCTCTGCGGCGACGAAGTCGGCGAAGCGTACCTGCGGCAGGGGTTCCGGTTCGGGCCGGTGACCGGTGCGCAGCGTCCGGTAGTGGTCGAGGATCTCCGCCACCAGCGCGTGCAGGCTCCAGCCCTCGATGATCACGTGACAGATGGTCAGCATCAGCCGCCAGCTGCGGTCGGTCTCCTGGCAGGCGGTGAAGCGCAGCAGCGGCGCCTGGCCGACGTCGAAGGGTGAGGTGTACTCCACGGCAACCAGCCGGCGCAGCTCCGCCGCCCGGTCGGCCTCGGTCAGCTCGCGCAGGTCACGCAGGACCACCGGCACGTCGACCTCGTCGTGCACCAGCTGCATCGGCACCGAGTAGCCGGTCGGGTCCACCGAGGAGCGCAGCACCTCGTGCCGGTTCGCCACCAGCTGCACCGCCTCCCGCAACACCGGCAGCTGCACCGGGTCGTCGGAGTCGACCAGGAAGGAGGCGACGTTGTGGTAGTGGTGCCAGCCGTTGTCGGCCACCATCTCCAGCAGCATGCCGAGCTGCACCTGGGAGAGCGGGTACGCGTCGGTGAGGCCCCCCGGCAGCAGAGCCCGGTCTGCGGGGGCGACCAGCTCGAACGGTCGTACCGGGCGGTCGACGCGTACCGGTGCGGTGCGTTCGGCCAGCGCGGCGCAGAGCCGGCCGACGGTCTGGTGGTCGATGACGTCCGCGACGGTGACGTCCAGGTCCTCCTCGCGCAGCGCGCTGGCCAGCACCAGCGCCTTGATCGAGTGGCCGCCCAGCTCGAAGAAGCCGTCCTCGACGCCGACCGCCGGCAGGCCCAGCACCCGGGCCCAGATCGCGGCGACCCGGGCCTCCAGCTCGGTACGCGGCGCGACCGCCGCCCGCCCGTCACCGGGTCCGCCGGCCTGCGGCGCGGGCAGCGCCCGCCGGTCCAGCTTGCCGCTGTTGTTGCGGGGCAGCTGGTCCAGGGTCACGAAGGTCGACGGGATCATGTACTCCGGCAGGGTCCGGGCCAGCCCCGCGCGCAGCTGCGCGACCGTCGGCCGGGTCCCGGCCGCAGCGACCAGGTAGCCGACCAGCCGGGGGTCGCCGGGGGTGTCCTCGCGCAGCACCACCACCGCCTCGGTGACCTGCGGCAGCGCGGTCAGCGCCGCCTCCACCTCGCCCAACTCGATCCGGTAGCCGCGCAGTTTCACCTGGTCGTCGAGGCGACCGAGGAACTCCACGCTGCCGTCGGGGAGCCGGATCCCCTGGTCGCCGGTTCGGTACATCCGGCTGCCGGCGGGGCCGTACGGGTCGGGCCGGAACCGCTGGGCGGTCAGCGCCGGCTGGTGCAGGTAGCCGCGGGCCACGCCGTGACCGGCCAGGTGGATCTCGCCGGGCACGCCGAGCGGTGCCGGGTGACCGTGCTGGTCGAGCACGTAGAGCCGCAGGCCGGGCAGGGGACGGCCGATCCGGCTGCCCACCCCGGGCGCGAGGTCGGCCCGGGTGACCCGGTGGTAGGTGGAGTAGACCGAGGTCTCGGTGATGCCGTACATGTTGACCAGGGCGATCCGGGCCAGCCCGAGCCGGTCGACCCACGGCACCAGGTCGGCGAAGTCGAGGCGCTCGCCGGCCAGCACCACCGCGCGCAGCGCGAGGCCGCGCAGCCGCGGGTCGCCGTCGGCGGCCAGCCGGACCAGGCCACGGAACGCCGTCGGCGTCTGGGCCAGCAGGGTCACCTCCTGCTCGACAAGCAGGTCGAGCAGCTCCTCCGGGGAGCGGGCCACCACCCGGGGGATCACCACCAGCCGGCTGCCGTGCAGCAGCGCACCCCACAGCTCCCAGACCGAGACGTCGAAGGCGTACGAGTGGAAGAGCGCGACGACGTCGGTCTCGTCGGTGGCGAAGTGCTCCTGGGTGCTGGCGAGCAGCCGCAGCACGTTGGCGTGGCTGACGCAGACGCCTTTCGGGCGGCCGGTCGAGCCGGAGGTGTAGATGACGTAGAGCGGGTCGTCGGCGTCGTTGACGGGTGCCGGGTCGGTCTGCGGGTGGCCGGTGAGGTCGGTACGGTCGAGCAGCACCAGTTCCCCGTCGTACCCGGCCAGCGCGTCGGCCTGGTCGCTTGTGGTGACCACCGTCCGGGCGCCCGCGTCGGCGAGCAGGTACCCGATCCGTTCGGCCGGCTGCGCCGGGTCCAGCGGCAGGTACGCCGCACCGGCCTTCAGCACGCCGAGCAGCGCGGGGACCAGTTCCGCGCCCCGGTCCAGGCAGACACCGACCACCGTGCCCCGGCCGGCACCGAGCGTCCGCAGCTCCCGGGCGAGCTGGTTGGCGTGGGCGTTTACCTGCGCGTACGTCAGCCGGGTCGGGCCGGTCACCACCGCCACCGCCTCGGGCGCGGCGGCCACCCGGGCCTGGAACGCCTCGACCAGGGTGCCGGTGACCGGCTCCTCGACGCCGGTGTCGACCACGCCGAGCAGCCGTTCCCGCTCGCCGCCGGGCAGGCAGACCGCCTGCGCGTCACCGGCCGGGTCGGCGACCATCGCCGCCAGCACCGCCCGGTACATGCCGGCCAGCCGCGCCAGGTTGGCCCGGGAGAGCACGTCGCTGCGGCTGGAGAGCTGGTAGTTGCCCCGGTGCGCGAAGACCGACAGCTCGAACTCGGTGGCGCCGTCGCCGGCGCTGCCGACCACCACGGGTTCGGTGCCGGTCGCGGTCGCGCCGGCCTCGGCGCGGGAGAAGTCCTGGTAGTTGAACATCACCCGGAGCAGCCGCTGGCCGCTGTCGCGTTGGATCTCCGCAAGCGGGAACCGCCGGTGCGGCCAGAGTTCGACCTCCCGGTCGAAGACCGCGGTGACCAGGTCGCGCCAGGTGCGGGCGGTGCGGTCGTAGCCGAACGGCAGGGTGTTGAGGTACATGCCGTGTACCCGTTCGGCACCGAGCACCTCGGGCCGGGCGTCGCAGACCAGGCCGGCGTGGAAGCTCTCCTCGGTGGTGAGTTGGCTGAGCACCTTCAGGTGCGCGGCGTGCAGCACCGCCTTGACCGATACGCCGGACGCGGAGGCGAATCGCGTGACGGCCTCGTCCAGGTCGGCGACGTCGACGCCTGTCGAGACCGGCGTCGGTTCGCCGGCCTCACCCCAACCGGCGGGCAGGGCGAACGGGCTACGCCCGTCGATCGCGGTACGCCAGTAGTTCCGGTCCTCGTCGGCGGCGAGCGAGGAGAGTTCGGCGGCGATAAAGTCGGCGTAGCGTACCGGCGGTCGTTCGGTCTCGGTCGGCTGCCGGCCGTCGGCCAGTTCCGCGTACGCGGTGAGCAGTTCGGCCAGGAGTTGGGCGCTGCTCCAGCCCTCGGTGACCGCGTGGCAGATGGTGAAGGTGAGCCACCAGCTCTCGGCGCTGTCCCGGTGCGCGGCGACCCGCAGCAGCGGCGCGGCGGCCAGGTCGAAGCGGTTGGCCCGCTCGGCGGCGATGAACTCCTCGAAGAGCCGCTGCTGCTCGTCGGTCGGCACGTCCCGGCCGTCCACCACGGTCACCTGCGGGGTCACCTCGGCGTGCACCAGCTGCATGGGCACCGAGTAGCCGGTCAGGTCGAACCCGGTGCGCAGGATCTCGTGCCGGGCGACGACCGTGGCGACGGCGGCCCGCAGCGCGTCGGCCGAGAAGGGCCGCCCGTCGCGGACCTGGTGGGCGATGACGCTGTGGTACGCCGCCCGGTCGCCGCTGGTGGCCAGCTCGACGAGCATGCCGAGCTGGGTCTGCGACGCGGGGTAGGCGTCGGTGAGCCCGTCGGGTAGCAACGCCCGGTCCGCCTCGCCGATCAACGCGAACGGCTCGACCGGCGTCCACTCCTGCCCGGCGCCACCGCTCAG
>NZ_JCANNB010000071.1:0-10884 GCF_059553435.1 Micromonospora sp. PRAS1 | reverse complement strand
CGGGTTGCGCGGTGGCGGTCGGCTGGCGGCGATCTCGGGGAGGTCGGCGGGGCCGGGGTCGGCGGCGGGCGGCGGGGTGAGCGTGGGGTTCTGCGCGGCGGCCCGGACGGCGGCGGCGACCGCCGGGGCCACCCGGGAGTCGAAGACGCTGGGCACGATGACCGTGGGGTTGATCTTCTCCTCGCCCACCACGTCGGCGATGGCCCGGGCGGCGGCGATCGCCATCTCCTCGGTGAACTCCTCGGCGTGCGCGTCGAGCATGCCGCGGAAGACGCCAGGGAAGGCGAGCACGTTGTTGATCTGGTTCGGCTGGTCGGAGCGGCCGGTGGCGACCACGGCGGCGTGCTTGCGCGCCTCCCGCGGGTCGACTTCCGGGTCCGGGTTGGCCAGCGCGAAGACGATCGCGTCCTTGGCCATGGTGGCGATGTCGTCGCCGGTCAGCAGGTTCGGCGCGCTCACCCCGATGAAGACGTCCGCGCCGTTCAGCGCGCCGGCCAGGTCACCGGAGTAGTCGTCCCGGTTTGTGTTATCGGCCAGCCACCGCCAGGCCGGGTTGAGGTCGGTCTGGCCGCGGTGCAGGGCACCCTGCCGGTCGTACGCGATGATGTCGCCGACGCCCTGACGGAGCAGCAGCTTCATGATCGCGGTGCCCGCCGCGCCGGCCCCGGAGACCACCACCCGGACGTCCGCGAGCTGCTTGCCCACCACCCGCAGGGCGTTGGTCAGCGCGGCCAGCACGCAGATCGCGGTGCCGTGCTGGTCATCGTGGAAGACGGGGATGTCCAGCGCCTCACGCAGCCGAGCCTCGATCTCGAAGCAGCGCGGCGCCGCGATGTCCTCCAGGTTGATCCCGCCGTACGCCGGCGCGATCGCCTTGACGATGGCCACGATCTCGTCGGTGTCCTGGGTGTCCAGCACCACCGGCCAGGCGTCCACCCCGCCGAAGCGCTTGAAGAGCGCCGCCTTGCCCTCCATCACGGGCAGCGACGCCGCGGGACCCAGGTTGCCCAGCCCCAGCACGGCGGAGCCGTCGGAGACCACCGCGACGGTGTTGCGCTTGATGGTCAACCGGCGGGCGTCGGCCGGATTGTCCGCGATGGCCTGGCAGACCCGGGCCACCCCCGGGGTGTACGCCCGGGACAGCTCGTCCCGGTTGCGTAGCGCGACCTTGGGGCTGACCTCGATCTTGCCGCCCAGGTGCAGCAGGAAGGTGCGGTCGGAGACCTTGCGTACGTCCACGCCGTCCAGCTCGCGCAGCGCGTCGACGACCTGGTCGGCGTGGCCGGCGTCGGCGGTGTCGCAGGTCAGGTCGACGATCACGTGGGTCGGGTCGGAGTCGACCACGTCGAGCGCGGTGACGATGGCTCCGGCGTCGCCGACCGACGTGGTGAGTCGCCCGATCGAGGAGGCATCGGCGGGCACGGCGATCCGGATCGTGATCGAAAATCCGGCACTGGGCAGTCGGGTGGTGGCCACGCAGGTCCCTCCGTCGGCGCTGAACGGCTCGTCCGCATTTCTACTCGCCCTGCTGGGACGGCCGACATCCGCCCCCGCTTTTGCCGCTTGGTGCAGTGGGCATATACCAGGTGCACCCGGCGTTGACACATGTCAGGATTGCTCGGTACATGCACAGAACGGACAGGAGAGACGCTTGCGAGACCAGGAGACCTACGTTTCTTTCCCCGACGACGAGCTCGAAACCACCACCGGCGAGTACGAGCTCTCCGAGCGGCAGGCACTGCGACGGGTCCCCGGCCTCTCCACCGAGCTGACCGATGTCACCGAGGTCGAATACCGCCAGCTGCGGCTGGAGCGGGTGGTCCTGGTCGGCGTCTGGACCGAGGGCAGCCAGGCCGACGCGGAGAACTCCCTCACCGAGCTGGCCGCGCTGGCCGAGACCGCCGGCTCGCAGGTGCTCGAAGGGCTCATCCAGCGGCGTAACCGGCCGGACCCGGCCACCTACATCGGTCGCGGCAAGGTCGACGACCTCGGCTCGGTGGTGGTCTCAGCCGGTGCGGACACGGTGATCTGCGACGGTGAACTGTCCCCGTCCCAGCTGCGCAACCTGGAGCAGCGCACCAAGGTCAAGGTGGTCGACCGGACGGCGCTGATCCTCGACATCTTCGCCCAGCACGCCAAGAGCAAGGAGGGCCGGGCCCAGGTGGAGCTGGCCCAGCTCGAGTACCTCCTGCCCCGGCTGCGTGGTTGGGGCGAGACGCTCTCCCGGCAGACCGGTGGGTCGGGCCGTGGTGGTGGCGCCGGCGGCGGCGTCGGCGTGCGTGGTCCCGGTGAGACCAAGCTGGAGACCGACCGGCGGCGCATCCGCCACCGGATCGCCCGGCTACGCCGGGAGATCAAGGCCATGCGGACGGTACGCGAGACCAAGCGCGCCCGCCGCACCCGCAACGCCGTCCCGGCGGTGGCCATCGCCGGTTACACCAACGCCGGCAAGTCGAGTCTGCTCAACCGGCTCACCGGCGCGGGCGTGCTGGTGGAGGACGCTCTCTTCGCCACGCTCGACCCGACCACGCGTCGGGCCAGCACCTCCGACGGGCGGGTCTACACGCTCTCCGACACGGTCGGTTTCGTCCGGCACCTGCCGCACCAGATTGTCGAGGCGTTCCGCTCGACGCTGGAAGAGGTCGCCGAGGCGGATCTGGTCGTGCACGTGGTCGACGGTGCCCATCCGGATCCGCAGGAGCAGGTCCGGGCCGTGCGAGAGGTGCTCTCCGAGGTCGGTGCCGATCGGCTGCCCGAGCTGCTGGTGGTCAACAAGACCGACGCGGCCGACGAGGAGACGCTGCTGCACCTGAAGCGACTCTGGCCCGAGGCGGTCTTCGTCTCCGCGCACAGCGGGCGCGGCATCGACGAGCTACGCGAGGCGATCGAGCGGCGGCTGCCCCGCCCGGCCGTCGAGGTTCGCGTGGTGCTGCCGTACGACCGGGGTGACCTGGTGGCACGCCTGCACCGGCAGGGCGAGGTGCTCAGCACCGCCCACCTGCCGGAGGGCACCATGCTGCACGTCCGGGTCAACGAGGCACTGGCGGCCGAGTTGGTGCCGTTCGGCGACCCGGCGGAAGCGGCTCATACCGTGCGGTAACCGCGTATCCGGCGTCACGCAGCGGAAACCGGCGGCATGCGACACTTCTTTCATGCACCGCACTGTTTCCTTCGTCACGGTCGCCTTCGGCCTGCTCGGGGGCACCGTGGCACTTACCGGCACCGCTTTCGCGGCGCCGCCGCCCGCGTCGACCGTGACCGGCGCGGCATCGACGCCGCCGGCGTTTGCCGGGGCGCCGCTGGCGGGTCCGCAAGCGCCGCTGGCGGTTCGGGGAGCGCCCCTGGCGGCGGCTCCCAAGAAGCAGTGCACCGTCACCGACTCCCGGCTGCGTGAGCTGTCCGGCCTGGTGGTGACCAAGAACGGCTACATCGTCATCAACGACAGCACCGACCGGGACGACCGCAAGCGGGTCTTCTACCTCGACAAGGACTGCGAGGTCACCCGCGCGGTCCCCTACTCCGGCGGGGGGCCGTTCGACACCGAGGACCTCGCCCTTTCACCCGACCGCAAGACGCTGTGGATCGCCGACACCGGCGACAACCCGCTCAGCCGGGAGCGCCGCGAGCGGGTGGCGGTCTGGAGCATGCCGGTCAACGGCAGCAAAGAGCCGACCCTGCACCGGCTCTCCTATCCCGACGGCAAGCCGCGCGACGCCGAGGCACTGCTGATCGGCGACGACAACCTGCCGCTGATCATCACGAAGGTCACCGCCGGCAAGGCCGAGATCTTCACTCCGGACGGTCAGCTGAAGAGCGGCGACACCGAGCCGGTGCCGATGAAGCGGGTCGGCGAGATCGAGCTGCCGAAGACGGACACCGAGAACCGGTTCGGTCCCTTCGGCCGCATCACGATCACGGGCGCGGCCCGGTCCCCGGACGGCGCCCGGGTGGTGCTGCGCACGTACGCCGACGCCTTCGAGTATGACGTGGCCAACGGCGACATCGTGGCGGCGTTGACCACCACCACGCCCCGGGTGACCGCGCTGGCCGACCCGTTCGGCGAGGCGATCGCCTACTCGACCGACGGCAAGACGTTCCTGACCGTCTCCGACGCCGGGAGCCTGGACGACGACGAACCGGTCGAAGTCCTCAGTTACACCCCGTCCAGCGAGGGGCCGAAGAACCTGGCCGAGGATCCGGACGCGGCGAAGAAGTCCGCTAGCCAGTCGTTCCTCGACGGGTTGAGCCTCGACGACATCATGTACCTGATCGCCGCCGTGGGTGCGCTCGGCGCACTCCTGGTCGGCGCGGGCATCATCGGCATCGTGCTGGCCCGTAAGCGGCCGGCCCCGCCCGAGAAGAACCGCGACCGCGGCGACCGGGACGGCGGCGGTCCGGGGCCGTCGGGCAAGGACGACGGGTCCGGACCGCCGCCGGACCGGCCGCGGGGCGGGGTTTACGGCGGCGGGACGCCGCCGGGCGGCAACGTCTACGGCGGCTCGCCGAACGGTGAGCGGCCCGGGGCCCGGCCGGGGCCGGTGTACGGCGGCCGAGGCGGTGCTGCCGGCGCTGCCCGCCCGGCCCAGGGGGGTGGCGTCTACGGCGGTGGGGGCCGGCCGGCCGAGGGCCCTCCCGGCCCCGGCGGGCGCCCCGGCGGTGGCCGGCCAACTGGCGGTGGGCGCGGCGGTGGCGGCGGCGGTGGTGGTGTCTACGGCGGCGGTCGTGCCGGTGGCGGTGGCGGGCGCGCCGAGCCGCCTCGGGGCGGGCGGGCTGAGCCGCCTCGCGGTGGTCGCGCCGAGCCGCCCCGGCGAGGTGGCCCGGCGGAGCCGGACAACCGGGGTCGACGCCCGGGTCGCTACCGCGATGACGACGCGGAGCCGCACGGCAACTACGGCTACCGGGGCGACCGGTACTGAACCCGGGCCAGCACCGGCCGTGCCTGCGGACCGGTGCTGGGCGGCGGCCCACCGGCCGCGCGGCACGGGATCAGATGCGGCGCAGCACGGCGACGACCCGACCCATGATGGTGGCGTCGTCGCCCGGGATCGGGTCGAAGGCCGGATTCTGCGGCATCAGCCAGACATGGCCGTCGCGCCTACGGTAGGTCTTCACCGTCGCCTCGCCGTCGAGCATGGCGGCGACGATCTCGCCGGAGTCCGCGGTCGGCTGCTGCCGGACCACCACCCAGTCTCCGTCGCAGATGGCCGCGTCGAGCATCGAGTCGCCCTTGACCTGGAGCATGAACACCTCGCCCTCGCCGACGAGTTCCCGGGGCAGGGGGAAGACATCCTCCATCGACTGCTCGGCGAGGATCGGCCCACCGGCGGCGATCCGGCCGAGCATCGGCACGTACGCGGGCGTGGGGCGCTGGGAGCGGCTCAGCTCGTCGTCCACGTCGTTGGGCGAGCGGACATCCACCGCTCGGGGCCGGTTCGGGTCGCGGCGCAGGAAGCCCTTCTTCTCCAGCTCCTTGAGCTGGTAGGCGACGCTGGACGGGGAGACCAGCCCCACCGCCTCACCGATCTCGCGCACGCTCGGCGGGTAACCGTGCCGCTCCACCCAGGTGCGGATGAAGTCGAGGATGCGTCGCTGCCGGGCGGTCAGGTCGACGGTGGTCGGGTCGGGAAAGGCACTGGCCACCGGCGTCACCGAACGCAGGGTCGGCGGCCCGCTACGGGTGCGGGAGACGCTGCGGCGGCGGCCGGCCGGCGGGCTCGCCTCGGTGCTCTGTTGCGGGCTCTCTGGCCGGGTGGCCCGGTCCTCGGTCACGTCCGTCCTCCCTGGTCGGCGCTGGGTGCCTCGGCGGCTCGTGGTGCATGCGGTTGCTGCGGCCGGTGGCAGTCGACCATGGTCACCTCCGGTTGTTCATGACCGTATAGGTGAGATCGGTCATTTTCAAACATCTGTACGACCTGGTTCCGCGTGTCGAGCCGGAAAAGCGCGACAGTCGTACGCCCGTTCTGATAAATGGTACGTCTGGTCGAACGGGTGTTCGACCCCGACCGGATCGGTGGGCGATCCTGCCCGGCCGGACGGTAACCGGTGTCACCGCGGCGCGTTGGGCCCTCGGGTTGCGCCGGGAGGGGGGAACGGGTGGGCTGTCGGGTGACGCGCCGGACACGCTTGCCAACTTGACCTCGGATCGCCAGCGACATACGGTCGACCCCTAGATGTAGTAGTCACAAGGGCGTAAGTCGCCTATAGGTTGGGTTCGACTACCGACCGCACTCCCGGACCGCCGACCCGGTGCCATCCTGCGGGATGGCGTCGCCGTGTTGACGCGTGCCCGGAGGCGGGCGGGGCGTACCCGTGTCGATCGAGGAGGTCGGGCGATGCGGTGTCCGTACTGCCGGCACGCCGACTCCCGGGTGGTCGACTCGCGGGAGGCCGACGACGGTCAGCTGATCCGTCGGCGGCGTTCCTGCCCGGAGTGTGGCAAGCGGTTCACCACCGTCGAGGAGGCGGTGCTGGCGGTGGTCAAGCGCAGCGGGGTGACCGAGCCGTTCAGCCGTACGAAGATCAGCGGCGGGGTGCGCAAGGCGTGCCAGGGCCGGCCGGTCGACGAGGACTCGATCGCGATCCTGGCGCAGCGGGTCGAGGAGACCATCCGGGCCAAGGGGGCCGCCGAGATCCCCAGCCACGAGGTGGGGCTGGCCATTCTGGGGCCGCTACGGGACCTGGACGAGGTCGCCTACCTGCGGTTCGCCAGCGTCTACCGGTCGTTCGATTCGCTCGCCGACTTCGAGCGGGAGATCGAGACGCTACGGGCCGCCGCGCGCGCCCGGGAGGGCACCGGGGCCACCACGGCCGGCGCGCAGTGAGTTTTTCCAGCAGCAGTGACAGTCGGAACGCGCGGGGTGCCCGCGCGGACAGGGGGCGGATGAGATGCCGGGGGATGGTGTGACAACAAGCAGGTCACGAAGCAAGGCGGGCGCGGGGCTCAAGATCGACCGGGTCTGGACGACCGAAGGTGTGCACCCGTACGACGAGGTCGCCTGGGAGCGGCGCGACGTCGTGATGACCAACTGGCGGGACGGCTCGATCAACTTCGAGCAGCGCGGGGTGGAGTTCCCGCAGAGTTGGAGCGTCAACGCGGCCAACATCGTGACCACCAAGTACTTCCGGGGCGCGGTGGGGACCCCGGAGCGGGAGTGGTCGCTGCGGCAGTTGATCGACCGGGTGGTCAGCACCTACCGCACCGCCGGTGAGGAGTACGGCTACTTCGCCTCCCCGGCCGACGCCGAGGTCTTCGCCCACGAGCTGACCTGGATGCTGCTGCACCAGGTGTTCAGCTTCAACTCGCCGGTCTGGTTCAACGTCGGTACGCCCTCACCCCAGCAGGTCAGCGCGTGCCTGCCGTACGACTCGCTGGTCAGCACCCCGGGCGGCCTGGTGCCGATCGGCAAGCTGGTGGAAGAGGGCGCAGTCGGCACCAAGGTGTACGACGGCACCGGACTGACCCGGATCGTGGCCGTGAAGGCCAATGGTGTCCGTGAGGTTCTCCGGCTGCACACCAAGGCGGGCTACCAGCTCGACGTCACGCCGGACCACGTGGTGTGGAAGAGCACCGGCGAGGGCACCGGCCGGTGGGTCGAGGCCGGCACCCTGGAGCCGGGCGACCGGCTCGAGTGGCACCGCACGTACAGCTACGGCGAGAGCGAGCTGGACCTGCGGGAGATCCGCGAGGCCGCGCTCGCCGGTTGGTTGCAGTCGGACGGCTTCGTCGGCCAGCACGCCGAGGGCACCAACCGGTCGCTGACCATCGAGGCGATGACCGTCAACGACGACGAGCTGGACTGGGTCACCACCACCATCGACGAGGTCTTCCCCGGCGCGCACCGGCACGAGCGGGCGGTGACGACCCAGGACGACGAGCTGGACTGCCGGCGTACCCGGCTCTACGGCGAACACCTGCGCCCGTTCGTGCAGAAGTGGGATCTGCTGACCCGGGGTACCGAGATGGTGGTGCCGGAGCGGCTCTTCACCGCGCCGTTGCCGGTCGTCGCCGCGTACCTGCGCAGTATCTTCCAGGCCGAGGGCTACGTCTCGTCCCGGGAGCGCTCGACGCTCGTCGCGGTGGACATGATCTCGGAGCAGTTGATCCGGGGCGTGCAGAGCCTGCTGCTGCGCTTCGGGATCTTCGCCCGCGTGTCGTTCAAGGCAGACTCCCGCCCGGACCGCAAGGGCTGCTGGTCGGTCCGGATCCAGAACGACGGCGACCGGGACCTGTTCGCCACCCACATCGGGTTCCTCGGCGCGGACAAGATGGCCAAGCTGGAAGCGGGCTTCGCCAAGGCGGGCCGGCCCGCCGCCGACGTCAAGCGCCTGGAGATCGACCGCATCGAGCCGATCGGGTCGATGGAGGTCTACGACATCCAGACCGAGAGCGGTGAGTTCCTCGCCGGCAACCTGCGGGTGCACAACTGCTTCATCCTGTCGGTCGACGACTCGATGGACTCGATTCTCGACTGGTACAAGGAGGAGGGGCTGATCTTCAAGGGCGGCTCCGGCTCCGGGGTGAACCTGTCCCGGATCCGCTCCTCCCGGGAACTGCTCTCCTCCGGCGGCACCGCCTCCGGTCCGGTCAGCTTCATGCGTGGCGCGGACGCCAGCGCCGGCACCATCAAGTCCGGCGGGGCCACCCGGCGCGCGGCCAAGATGGTCATCCTCGACGTCGACCACCCCGACATCGAGGAGTTCGTGGTCACCAAGGCGCGCGAGGAGGACAAGATCCGCGCGCTGCGCGACGCCGGGTTCGACATGGACCTGGGCGGCGCCGACATCGTCAGCGTGCAGTACCAGAACGCCAACAACTCGGTCCGGGTCTCCGACGAGTTCATGACCGCTGTGGAGAACGGCGGCGGCTTCGACCTGCGCGGTCGGCTCGACGGGCAGACCATCGAGACGATCGACGCGAAGAAGCTGTTCCGCACCATCGCCCAGGCCGCCTGGGAGTGCGCCGACCCGGGCCTCCAGTACGACGACACCATCAACGACTGGCACACCTGCCCGGAGACCGGCCGGATCACCGCGTCGAACCCGTGCTCGGAGTACCTGCACCTGGACAACTCCTCGTGCAACCTGGCGTCGCTGAACCTGATGAAGTTCCTCCGCGCCGACGGTGGCTTCGAGGTGGAGAAGTTCGTCAGGTCGGTCGAGTTCGTGATCACCGCGATGGACATCTCGATCTGCTTCGCCGACTTCCCGACCGAGAAGATCGGCGAGACCACCCGGGCCTACCGGCAGCTCGGCATCGGGTACGCCAACCTGGGTGCCCTGCTGATGGCCTCCGGCCTGCCCTACGACTCGGAGCAGGGGCGCTCCCTGGCCGCGGCGATCACCTCGCTGATGACCGGCACCGCGTACCGCCGCTCGGCGGAGCTGGCCGGCATAGTCGGCGCGTACGACGGGTACGCCCGCAACGCCGAGCCGCACAAGCGGGTCATGCGCAAGCACGCCGCCGCCAACGACCAGATCAAGCCGACCGGCCCGGTGGCCACCGCCGTGGTCCGCGAGGCCACCAGGCAGTGGACCCAGGGCAACAAGATCGGTGACAAGAACGGCTGGCGCAACTCCCAGGCCGCAGTGCTCGCGCCCACCGGCACCATCGGCCTGATGATGGACTGCGACACCACAGGTGTGGAGCCGGACCTGGCGCTTGTCAAGTTCAAGAAGCTGGTCGGCGGCGGCTCGATGCAGATCGTCAACCAGACCGTGCCGCGCGCCCTGCGCAGCCTCGGCTACCCCGAGGAGCAGGTCGAGGCGATCGTCGAGCACATCGCCGACCAGGGCCATGTGGTGGACGCCCCCGGCCTGAAGCCGGAGCACTACCCGGTCTTCGACTGCGCGATGGGCGAGCGCTCCATCGCACCGATGGGCCACGTGCGGATGATGGCGGCCGTCCAGCCGTTCATCTCCGGCGCCATCTCCAAGACGGTCAACATGCCCGAGCAGGCCACCGTCGAGGACGTCGAGAAGATCTACTTTGAGGGCTGGAAGCTCGGCCTGAAGGCGCTGGCCATCTACCGGGACAACTGCAAGGTCGGCCAGCCGCTCTCGGCGGCGAAGTCGAACAAGGCCGTCGAGCCGGCCGCAGCCGCGACCGAGGCCGAGAAGGTCGTGGAGAAGGTCGTCGAGTACCGCCCGGTGCGCAAGCGGCTGCCGAAGAAGCGGCCGTCGGAGACCATCTCCTTCTCGGTCGGTGGCGCCGAGGGCTACCTCACCGCCTCGTCGTACCCGGACGACGGCCTCGGCGAGGTATTCCTCAAGATGTCCAAGCAGGGCTCCACCCTGGCCGGCGTGATGGACGCCTTCTCGGTGGCCATCTCCATCGGTCTCCAGTACGGCGTGCCGCTGGAGACGTACGTCAGCAAGTTCACAAACATGCGCTTCGAGCCGGCCGGCATGACCGACGACCCGGACGTGCGGATGGCCGCCTCGGTGATGGACTACATCTTCCGTCGTCTGGCGCTGGACTTCCTGCCGTACGAGCGCCGCGCCGAGCTGGGCATCTTCACCGCCAAGGAGCGGGCCGCCCAGTTGGCGGCCGAGGCCGAGGCCGAGGCGAACGGCACGGACCTGACGGCGATGGCCGCCTCCGCCCCGGTGGAAGCCAAGCCCGAGGAGCCGAAGGCCGGCCCGGTCGCCCAGCCGGCCCAGGAACTCGCCGATGTCGCGGCCGTCAAGCCGGCGCCGTCGGTCGGTTCCAGCACCGAACTGCTGGAGGCCGTGATCGGCAAGGCCGCCGACGCACCGCTCTGCTTCACCTGCGGTACGAAGATGCGCCCGGCCGGTAGCTGCTACGTCTGCGAGGGCTGCGGCTCCACAAGCGGTTGCAGCTGACAACGCCCCGAAAACCAGGGACCGCCCGACCTCCTCCTGTCT
>NZ_JCANNB010000070.1:0-13642 GCF_059553435.1 Micromonospora sp. PRAS1 | reverse complement strand
GGTGTGGGATGAAGCTTCGGCCTGAGATGACCGGCGACGCCCTGACTCGACTCAAGCGCGCCCGGGGGCAACTGAACGCCGTGATCGAGATGATGGAGGACGGCCAGGACTGCCGTGACGTGCTGACCCAGCTCGCCGCGGTGTCCAAGGCGATCGACCGGGCCGGCTTCAAGATCATCGCCTCCGGCATGCGCCACTGCTCGGCCGCTCGCGAAGGCGGCGAGCAGCCGGAGATGACCGAGGAGGAGCTGGAGAAGCTGTTCCTCGCCCTGGCGTGATCCACCGGGGCCGGCTCTTGATTGACACCGTTTCGGCGGAATGGCGGCATCAGCCCTGAGTTGATCCCGCCATTCCGGCGGGACGGCGCCCGGGATGGCCCGATATTTCATGGGAGAAGTCTGCCCGCTGTATACCCCCCGGGGTATACAGCGGGAAGCAGGAGAGAGGAGTTGGCAATGACGGTGCAGGTTTCGGTGATCGCGACGTCGTCCCTGGGCGACCGCAGCTACCTGGCCACGGACGGCCGGGTGGGGATCGTGGTGGATCCACAGCGGGACATCGACCGGGTGCTGTATCTGGCGGGTGCGGCCGGCGTACGGATCACGCATGTGTTCGAGACGCACCTGCACAACGACTATGTCTCCGGTGGGCTGGAACTGGCCCGGCTGACCGGTGCGCGGTACCTGGTGGCCGCCGCCGACCAGGTCGACTTCGACCGGGTACCGGTCGCCGACGGGGACGTGGTCGACGTCTCGGACGGAATGCGGGTCCGCGTCTTCGCCACGCCGGGACACACGTTCCACCACCTGTCGTACGTGCTCGACGAGGCCGACGAGACCGGCTGGGCTCCGGCCGGGGTGTTCACCGGCGGATCGTTGCTCTTCGGCACCACCGGCCGCACCGACCTGCTCGGTAAGCAGCACGCCCACGAACTGGCGCACCACCAGTACGCCTCGGCCAAGCGGCTGGCCGAGCTGCTGCCCGACGGGGCGGAGGTCTGGCCCACCCACGGGTTCGGCAGCTTCTGCTCGGCGAGCCAGGCCGACGCACCGGAGTCGACGATCGGCCGGGAGAAGCAGGCCAACCCGGTGTTCCGGCTGGCCGCGGCGGACTTCGTCACCGAGACCCTGGCCGGGCTGGACGCCTACCCGGCGTACTACGCGCACATGGGGGTGGCGAACGCCGCCGGTCCCGCGCCGGTCGACCTCACCCCGGTCGCCCGGGCCGACGCCGGGCAGTTGCGGGATCGGATCGCCGCCGGGGAGTGGGTGGTCGACCTGCGACACCGCAAGGCGTACGCGATGTCCCACCTCGCCGGCACGGTCAGCCTCGGCCTGGACGGTCCGATGTCGACCTGGCTCGGCTGGCTGATCGAGTGGGGTGCCCCGATCACCCTGCTCGCCGAGACGCCCGAGCAGGTCGCCGACGCCCAGCGCGAACTGGTCCGGATCGGCATCGACCGGCCCGCCGCACAGGCGACCGGCGGGCCGCGCGAGTGGGCCATCGACCCGGGCGACCTGGGTGAGCTGATGGTCGCCGACTTCCCGGCGCTGGCCGCCGCGCAGGCCGGGAACGCACCGGCCGGGCTGCCCGCCCCGCAGGTAGTGCTCGACGTACGGCTGACCAACGAGTGGCGCGCCGGCCACGTCGAGGGTGCCGTGCACCTTCCGCTGCCGGAGCTGCCCCAACGGCTGGCGGACGTGCCGGCCGGCCCGATCTGGGTGCACTGCGGTTCCGGCTACCGCGCCTCCGTGGCCGCATCGCTGCTGGTCAAGGCGGGCCGGGAGGTCGTCCTGATCGACGACTCCTTCGGCCGGGCCGAAGCGGCAGGCGTACGGCTGGCCGCGACGAACTGACCACCTCCGCAGCAACCCGACCCGAACCGAACCGAACCACCCCAGGCAAGGAGACGAGTGTGTCGAACCACCCCTCGACCATCGACCCGACGACGCTGCGCGCCCTGCTCGCCAACGGGCGTACGCCCCGGCTGCTCGACGTGCGTACCCCCGGCGAGTTCGCCACGGCGCACATCCCCGGGGCGTACAACGTGCCGTTGGATCTGCTCCGCGAACACCGCGACGAGCTGCGCCGCCACCTCGACGAGGAGGTGGTGCTGATCTGCCGGTCGGGTGCCCGCGCGACCCAGGCGGAGCGGTCCCTGGCCGCCGCCGGGCTGCCCAACCTCCGGGTGCTCGACGGCGGCATGCTCGCCTGGCAGGCGGCGAACGCACCCACCAACCGGGGCCGGTCCCGGTGGGACCTGGAACGGCAGGTACGGCTGGTCGCCGGCTCGATCGTGCTGGCAAGCATCCTGGCTTCGGTCTTCGTACCGGGCCTGAAGTGGGTGGCCGCATTCATCGGTGCCGGCCTGACCGTCGCCGCCCTGACCAACACCTGCGCCATGGGCATGCTGCTCAGCAAGCTGCCATACAACCGGGGCGCCAGCTGCGACCTGGACACCGTCGTCGGCCAGCTGCGGCAGGAGAGCCAGCCTCGGCAGGAAGGCCGGCTGCGGCAGGATGGTCCGGCCCGGAACCGGCCGTGACCGCCCTGGTCCTGACCCTGATCGGTGCGGTACTGATCGGGGTCAGCCTCGGCCTGCTCGGCGGGGGCGGCTCGATCCTCGCCGTGCCGCTGCTGGTCTACGTCGCCGATCTGCCCGCCCGGGAGGCGATCGCCACGTCGTTGCTGGTCGTCGGGGTGACAAGCGCGGTTGGCGTACTGCCGCACGCCCGCGCCCACCGGGTACGGTGGCGCACCGGACTGGTGTTCGGCCTGGCCGGCATGGCGGGCGCGTACGCCGGTGGCCGGCTCGCCGCGTACGTCCCGACGACGGTCCTGCTCACCGGCTTCGCGGTGATGATGCTCGCCACCGCGGTCGCGATGCTCCGCGGGCGCCGGCCCATTCCCGGGGCGGCTCCCGAACGGTGCGACGCCGAGGGCCGGCCGGTGTCGCACGAACCGCGAGCGCTGCGGATCGTCCTCGACGGCGTGCTTGTCGGCCTGGCCACCGGCCTGGTCGGTGCCGGCGGTGGATTCCTGGTGGTACCCGCCCTGGCCCTGCTCGGCGGGCTGCCGATGCCTGTCGCGGTCGGCACCTCGCTTGTCGTCATCGCGATGAAGTCCCTCGCCGGCCTGGCCGGCTACCTCTCCACGGTCAGCCTCGACTGGCGGCTCGCCGCCGCCGTCACCGCCGCCGCGGTCGTCGGCAGCCTGCTCGGTGGCCGGCTGGCCGGCCGGATCCCGGCCGCCCGGCTGCGCCGGGCGTTCGGCTGGTTCGTGGTGGTGATGGGAGTCTTCGTGCTGGCCCAGCAGCTGTTGTCGTAACGAATCAGAACGGGGTCAGCCGGCCGGTGGGGTCTCCGGGGTGATCGGCAGCAGGACCCGGAACACCGTCTCACCGGGCACGCTTGTCACCCGGATGTCGCCGTGGTGCTTGTTGACCACGATCCGGTAGGAGATGTCCAGCCCCAGGCCGGTGCCCTCGCCGACCGGCTTGGTGGTGAAGAACGGCTCGAAGATCCGGGGGCGGACCTCGGCGGGGATGCCCGGACCGGTGTCGCCGATCTCGACGAAGAGCTGGTCGTCGAGGCGGCCGGTGCGAATGGTCAGGACGCCCGTCCCGCCCATCGCGCCCAGGGCGTTGTCGATCAGGTTGCTCCACACCTGGTTCAGCTCGGCGGCGTACGCCGGAATCGCCGGCAGGCTCCGGTCGAACTCCTTGACCACCCGGATCCCGGCGGGGAACTTGCCCTTGAGCATCACAAGGGTGGCGACGAGCAGCTCGTGCACGTCCACCACCTGGTAGGGCGCCCGGTCGAGCTGGGAGTACTGCTTGGCCGCGCCGACCAGGGTGGAGATCCGGGTGGCCGCGTCGTCGATCTCCCGGAGCAGCAGCTCAGTCTCCACCCCGTAGGTGAGCCACCGCACCACCGGCTCCAGGTCCGGCGCGCTCACCGCCGCCGCGACCCGGTCCAGCCAGTCGATGTCGAGCCCGCCGCTGACCAGCATCGACGCCAGGTCCCACCCCTCGGTCACGCCGTGCTCGTCGAGCCAGTCGGTCAGCTCGTCCTCGGCGTCGCTGGTTTCCATGGCGGTCAGGTCGGGCGCCTTGGCCACCCGCTCGACCGCCTCCTCCTGGAGCCGCACCAGGGTACGCAGTTGCTGGCCGTCGAGCCGGGCGTCGGCCAGCGACCCGAGCTTGTGCCGCATGCCGGCGATCCGCTCCCGCAGGCCGGCGGTGGCGCGTACCGCGGCGCTCGCCGGGTTGTTCAGCTCGTGGGTCAGCCCCGCCGACAGGGAGCCCAGGGCCAGCAGCCGCTCCCGCTCACCGACCCGCGTCTGGGTGTCCCGCATGCCGATGAACATGCCCTCCAGCAGGTGCATCGCCATCGGGAACCAGGTACGCACCGCGTACGCGAACTTCGCCGACGGCAGCACGAAGAACTCGGCGTCGGTGAGCGCCCACATGCTGTTGCGGTAGCGCTGGTCCTCGTTGCCCAGGTATCCCTGGGTGGCCCCGCCGTACACGCCGCGCTGTGCGGTCCGGCTGATCTCCACCTGGTCGCCCTGGACCGTGCGGCAGAGCCGTACCGTGCCGTCCAGCAGCACGAAGAAGCACTCCGCCGGATCGCCCTCGGCGTAGACCAGGTCACCGGCCGCCCGCGTCTCGACCCGCCCGTGCTCGGCCAACCAGGCCAGCTGCCCGTCGTCGAGCGCCTCGAAGAGGAAGAGCGTCCGGATCTCGTCGGGCGGCAGCCGCCGCGGTGCCTCGGCGTCCGGTGTCGGGGTGCTCACTGTGCCTCCAGGTAGCGGTGTACGAGCGACACCGCCATCGCGCCCTCGCCGACCGCGGAGGCGACCCGCTTCACCGACTCGGCCCGCACGTCACCGGCGGCGAACACCCCCGGCACGCTCGATTCCAGGTGGTACGGGTCGCGCGGCAGCGCCCAGCCCGGTGGCCGGTGCCCCTCGGCGACCAGGTCCGGGCCGGTCACCACGAACCCCCGCTGGTCGCGGACCAGGGTGCCGTCCAACCAGCCGGTACGCGGTGCCGCCCCGATGAAGATGAAGAGCCAGGAGGCGTCCACCTCCCGCCGCTGGCCGGTACGCGTGTCGCAGAGCGTCAGCCGTTGCAGGTGCTCCTTCCCCGCGCCGGCCACCACCTCCGTGTACGGGTGCACGGTCACCTGGTCGAGGCGACCGAGCTGGTCGATCAGATAGCGGGACATCGAAGCGGTCAGGTCGGCGCCCCGGATCAGCAGGTGCACCCGCTGGGCGTAGCGGGAGAAGTAGACCGCCGCCTGCCCGGCCGAGTTCGCCCCGCCCACGATGTAGACCTCCGCGCCGACGCAGCTCGGTGCCTCGCTGGCGGCCGAGCCGTAGAAGACGCCCCGACCGGTGAACTCGGCCAGGCCGGGCGCGTCGAGCATCCGGTAGGAGACCCCGGTCGCCAGCACCACCGCGTGCGCGGCGAGCGTCTGACCGTCGCTGAACCGCAGCAGCCGCGCCGAACCGGCCTCCTCCAGACCGACGACCTCCCGGGTGCTGAGCAGCTCCGCGCCGAACTTGAGCGCCTGCCGGCGGGCCCGGTCGGTGAGCTGCGCGCCGGAGACCCCGTCGGGAAAGCCGAGGTAGTTCTCGATCCGGCTGCTCTGCCCGGCCTGCCCGCCGGTGGCCTGCCGCTCCACCAGGACGGTGCGCAGCCCCTCCGAGGCCCCGTACACGGCCGCGCCCAGCCCGGCCGGTCCGCCGCCGACGACCACCAGGTCGTAGAACTCCGCCGCCGGGGCGACGGTCAGCCCGACCAGCCCGGCCAGCTCCGCCTCCGTGGGCGCCACCAGGGTCTTACCGTCGGCGGTGACCACCAGCGGCACGTCGTCCGGACTCACCCCGGCCGCCGCGATCAGCCGCCCGGCCTCCGGGTCGTCCACCATCAACCAGCGGTACGGCACCAGGTTGCGGGCGAGGAAGTCACGGACCGCGAAGGACTCGGCGGACCAGCGGTGGCCGACCACCCGGATCTCCGTCGAGGCTGCCGCCGGAGTGGCAGACCACGCCTCCAGCAGGGCGTCGACCACCGGATAGAGCTTCTCCTCCGGCGGGTGCCAGGGCTTGAGCAGGTAGTGGTCGAGATCGACCAGGTTGATCGCGTCGATCGCCGCGCCGGTGTCCGCGTACGCGGTAAGCAGCACCCGCCGCGCGGCGGGGAAGAGATCCATCGCGGCTTCCAGGAACTCGATGCCGTTCATCTGCGGCATCCGGTAGTCGGCCAGCAGCAGCGCCACCTGCTCGCCGCGCAGCTTGACCTCGCGCAGCGCCTCCAGCGCCTCCGGCCCCGAGCTGGCCCGGACCACCCGGTAGCGATCGCCGTAGCGACGCCGCAGATCCCGGGCGACCGCCCGGGAGACCGCCGGGTCGTCGTCGACGGAGAGGATCACGGGGTTCGCCATCCGCCCATGAAACCACGCTGGTGTTGCCGGTGGCACCGCTCGTGATCCGCCCCATGGCGACGGCCGGCGACACGCCATCGGATAACCGACAGCCCGGCCGCCAACCTCGCCGGCCCGCTCGGGGGTCCTATCGCCGAGATCGACTGAGGGAGTGGAGCGGAATGGCGGACGTGGAGGTGTCGGTGCTCGGCCCGGTGCGGGTGCGGGTCGAGGGGACGGAGGTCAAGATCGGGCCCCGGCCGCGCGCCGTGCTGGCGCTGCTGGTGGCGGCCGGCGGGCGGGTGGTGCCGGCGAGCACGCTGATCGAGCAGGTCTGGCCGGACAATCCACCCCCGGCGGTAGGCAACACCCTCCAGGGGTACGTCGCACTGCTGCGCCGGACGCTCGAACCCGGTCGGGTGGCCCGCGCCGCCGCTCGTACCGTGGTCTGGGACGGCTCCGGCTACGCGCTGCGCCTGGCTGCCACAAGCGTGGACGCGGCCCGGTTCGAGCGGGCGGCCACCGAGGCGCACGCGGCGCTTGTGGCGAACCGCCCGGCGGCGGCGGTCACCGCGCTGGACGCGGTGCTGCCCAGTTGGCGGGGCCGGCCGTACGAGGACGTGGCCGAGGCCGAGCCACTGCTCGCCCACGCCGCCCGGTTGGAACGCGTCCGGGCCACGGCGGTGGCCGACCGGCACGCCGCCGCCATCGCCCTCGGCGAGCACAGCGCCGCCATCGCCCCGCTCGCCACGCTGGTCGAGGAGCACCCGCTCGACGAGCGGCTCTGGGAACTGCTGGCGCTGGCGCAGTACCGGGCCGGCCGGCAGGGCGACGCGTTGGCGACCCTGCGGGCCGCCCGGCGGCGGCTGGCCGAGGAACTCGGTGTCGACCCGGGCGACCGGCTGCGCCGGCTGGAGTCGGACGTGCTTGCCCACGCGCCCGCACTGGACCCGACCGCCGGTTCCGGATCGATCCGGGTCACCGGTGGCCCGCCGCCCGGCCGGCTCCCGATGCCTGTCGACGGGCTGGTCGGCCGGCACGCCGAGCTGATCGACCTGGCGAAACTGCTGGCCCGGCACCGGCTGGTCACCCTGGTCGGGCCGGGCGGCGTGGGCAAGACCCGGCTCGCCCTGGAACTCGCCCGGTCCGCGCCGCCGGGCACGACCGGCCCGTGGCTGGTCGAGCTGGCGCCGGTACGCGACCCGGCGCTGGTGGCCGCGACGGTGGCCCGCGCGGTCGGCCTGGTCGGCGTGGAGAGCCTCGACACCCTCGCCGCCGTGCTGCACGGCTGGGAGACGCTTCTCGTCCTGGACAACTGCGAGCACCTGACGGACGAGATCGGGCGGGTGGTCGCCACCCTGCTCGGCGGCTGTTCCGGGGTGCGCGTGCTGGTGACCGGCCAGCAGCCGTTGCGGCTGGCCGGCGAGGTGCTCGCCGAGGTGGGTCCGCTGCCGCTGCCCGAGGCGGTGGAACTCTTCGTCACCCGGGCGCGGGCCGCCCGACCGGGCTGGCAGGTCGACGAAACCGACGGACGGCTGATCCGGCGGATCTGCGCGGCGGTGGACGGCCTGCCGCTCGCGGTGGAGATCGCCGCGGCGCGGTCCCGCGTACTGCCGCTGGACGTGCTCGCCCGGAGCCTGACCGACCGGTCCCCGCTGCTCGCCGACGAGCGCCCCGGCCCTCCCCGGCACCGCTCGGTCGCCACCGCCATCGCCTGGGGCTACGACCTGCTGGAACCGGCCGAGCAGCGGCTGCTCCGCACGGCAAGCGTCTTCTCCGGCGGGTTCACCCTCGACGCCGTCGCCGACCTGGCCGGGCGACTCGATGCCGGAGCCGGCCCGGCGGGGCGCCACGACGCCGGAGCCGGCCTCGCCGGGCGGCTCGACGCCGGGTCGGGTGACCTGCACCCGCCCGACGGCCGGCTGGCCGCCGCCGACCCGGCCGGCACGCTGCTGCGGATCGGCAACCTGACCGACCGGTCCCTGGTGGTACGCGGGCACGACGACCGGTACCGGCTGCTGGAGCCGATCCGGGCCTTCGCCGAGCAGGCCCAGGACCCGACGGAACGGGCCGGTGCCCGGCAGGCGCACCTGTGCTGGATGCGGGACCTGGCGGAAACCGCCGAGGCGGGAATGGTCGACGGCCGGGCCGCCTGGTGGACCGCCCGGATGGGCCCGGAACGGGACAACGTCCGGACCGCCTTCGCCACCGCACGCCAGGCCGGGGACACCGTGACGGGTCTGCGGCTGGTCGGCGCGCTCATCTGGTTCTGGTACCGCTGGGGCGCGATCGACGAGGGCGGCGCGCTGCTTGGCGAGTTGCTGGACGAGGCCGAACGCCGGGGCGACGTCGATCCCCGGCTCACCGCCCGGGCCCTGCTGGCCCGGGCCGGGCTGCGTTACCTCGCCGGTGACATCCCCTCCGCGTACGCGTTGATGAGTGCCGCCGTCGCGCACGCCGAGCGGGCCGGCGACCAGATCACCCGGGCCCGCTGCGCCGGCTACGCGGCACACTTCGCGGTACTCGTCGGCGAGGACCCGCAGATGGCGCTGGATCGGGCAACGGCGGCGATGCGGCTGGCCGAGGCGAGCGGGCTGGACTGGGTCGGCGCGGAGGTGGGCACCTCGCTCGGGCTGGTGGTCCTGCTCACCCGGGGCGCGGAGGCCGCCGCCGGGCCGCTCGCCGACGCGTGGCGTACCGCGGTGGCCTGCGGCCACGACTTCGCCACCAGCAATGCCGCCTGGTCGCTGATGCTGGCCGAGCTGGCCCGGGACCGGCCCGGCACGGCGGCCGGGCTCGGGGCCGCCGCGCTGGTGCAGCGGCAGGACGCTGGCGACGTCACCTCCTGGATGATGGTCGCCCACACCACCGCCGGTGCGCTGGCCCGGCTCGCCGGCACCGACGCGGCTCCGGCCGGGCGCGATCCGGCCGTCGACGGCGCCACGGTGCTGGGCGCGCTCGACGCGATGTCGGCGACGCTCGGCTTCGCCCCGGAACGCACCGACCCGGTGCACGCGCCACAGGTACGGTCCGCGCTGACGGCGGCGGTCGGCCCCGAGCGCTTCGCCGCCGCGCTGCGCTCCGGCCGCGAACTGGACCCGGGCCAGGTGACCGACCTGCTGGCGGCGTACCTGCGATGACCTGCTCCGGGAGGCACGGTCGCCGGTGGTCCGCCGGGCCGCTGGGGTCCGGCAGGCCGACCTCCAGTCGATCCACAGTGGTGCTGTCCAGACTGTCCGCGCCGGTCGCCGGGGGGTGGCCGGCGAAGGAGGGAACGTGACAACCACACTTCGTCGGCGCAGAGCCGGCGACATCCGTAACCGGCGTCCGGGGCTGATCGCCGGGCTGCTCTCGGTCGTGATGTGCCTGACCCTGGCACCGGCCGTGCCGGCCAGCGCCAACGGGACTGTCGACTGGGACGCGCAGCAGGCGCGGGACCGGCTCTTCTCCGCGTACATGCGGATCCACGCCACCGGCACCCAGGGTCTACGAGACATGGTGCTGTCCGTGGCGACGATGGACTGGCGGCGGGCGAACCCGAACGCCAGCACCGCCGACATCAGCCGGCACATGGCGCTTATCAACGCCGAGCTGGACGAGCACGCCACCGCCGACGTCTACGGGGCGGGGGCGTACTCGACGCTCGTCACCCTGATCGACGCGGCGTCCGGGGTGCCGGGGGTCAGCATCGCCACCCCGGCGCTGCGGGCGCTGCTGGAGAGCACCGTCGGCGAGCAGCTGGCACAGACCGCGGCGATCGAGAACCAGGTCACCGGGGCGTACCAGACGAACATGTACCTGACCGCGCTCTACGGCGTGCAGGACCACGCCTGGGGTGAGGTCACCCGGTTCGGGCAGAACGACGCGGCGTTCACCGCCGCCTGGAACGGCATGATCGGTGGCCGCGCCGGGGTCATCCTGGACGCGAGCATCGACCAGTTGCAGGCCGACCCGCTGCTGGCCACGTACGTCGACGTCGAGGCGCTGCTGCTGCATCAGAACAACATGAACGACTACCTGGCTGAGATCCGGCGTCAGGTGGAGGCGGGCCTGGCGTCGCTTAACGCGCAGAACGACCAGATCCGCGAGCAACTGGCGGCGCTCTCGCTGAAGTACCCGGTGGGGCCGGGACCCAAGCCGACCGCGCAGGACTACACCCGGGCGCTGGGCGAGGCGGCCGACCGCCAGGTGGTGCTCGACGCGGCCGGCTCCGGCCTGTTCATCCTCGCCACCCTCGCCGGCTTCGCCGACAAGGACCTCGGCAACCACATCTCCACAGTCGGCAAGGCGGGGCTGGCCATCGCCACCGCGATCAACAACTACCTGCCGACGGTGGCCGGGCTGGGCGTGGCCCAGGCGCTCGGTTCGCTGAGCACCCTGGCGCTGACCGGCAACATCCTCGGCGCGGTGATGAGCGTGCTGCCGATGTTCGCCAGCGGGCCGTCCCCGGAGCAGATGATCCTCGACCAGCTCGCCGCGCTGCGTGCCGACGTGAACAGCCTCCGCACCGAGATGCACGGCCGGTTCGACGCCATCGAGCGGGCGCTCAGCGTGGTCTACGTCGACATGATGGGCCAGTTCGACCGGCTGTTCCAGGACATCGGGCAGGTACGCGGACAGCTCACCGACATCCAGGCCCGGCTGCTGCAACTGGACACCAAGCTCGACTCGCTGGCGCTGTTCACCGCACGGGCGTTGCAGACCACCACGCTCACCCCGATGCGTACCGCCATCAACGGCTACGTGAACTACGAAAAGCGCACCGGCGGGCCGATGAGCTACGACAAGTACAGCGACGACGCCGAAATCCCGATCCACTTCGGCACCACCGGCCTGTCCCGGCTGGAGCCGATGGCCTCGACGTCGGCCTCCTTCGGTGACGACCCGATCACCATCCTCAACCGGTACGGCCCCGGGGGCTCGCTGTCGTACCTGATCTGGCTGGCAAACGCCCGCTACGGCGCCGGCCTGGCCGAGCCGGGCAACACGGCACCGTCGTCCGGAGTGTTCCAGCTCGGCGGCCGGGCGTACGCCGCGCTCCAGTTGCAGAACCCGGAGCACGCCCGGCGCATCGGCAAGTACCGGGCCGACGAGGTGCGTCAGATCGGCACCGACCACCTGAACGCCGCCCGGGTACTCAGCTCGTCACAGGACGGCACCCCGAACCGGGTCTTCACCCAGCTGATCAGCGAATACCGCCAGGACGTGGCGAACGTCAACGCGGAGCTGGTCAAGGTGCGGGACCGGATCACCGACAAGGCGTACAACCCGTTCGGCGCGGCGGACGCCAACCCGACCACCCGGGTCGCCGGGCCGGGCACGCTGCCGATCTGCTCCGGCTACGGCCTGTCCCGGGCGACCCCGACCAACGCGTTCCAGGGCATGCCGAACGTCTTCCACAACGCGACGATCGTGCTGCCCGCCAACCGCAAGCCGACTTTCTCGGGTTGCTGGAGCGCGGAGTGGGCGGACATGCAGGGCGACCCGACCGAGACCTGGGCGGCCAACCTGGAGGTGACCATCCGGGTCCGGGCGCAGTGGCCGGGCCAGCCGGTGCAGGAGATCCGCACCCTGCGGGCCAAGCGGTGGTACGGCAACGTCTGCGTCTACAACTACAAGACCGAGACGCAGACCTGCAAGTTCGCCAACACGGTGGCGCAGGACAACTGGAACACCTACAAGACGCTGCTGGAGCAGTCCGCCACCAGCACGAGCGTCCCGGCCCAGGTCACCGAGGCGACCAGGCAGGTCGAGGCCGGCTTCCACGGCAAGATCCGGCAGTACTACGACGCGGTCAACCACGAGCTGCGTACCGCCACGCCGCTGGAGCAGAAGAAGCGCCGGCTGGCGGAGACCATCGCGCTGCTGCGGGCGTACACCGAGGTCGCCTTCCCCAAGGCGCTGGCCGGCAACGCCACGCTCAGCTCGCTGCTCTTCGGCTCGCTGCGGATTCCTGGCGACTACTCGGCGCTGCCGGGTGCCGCCGCGCCGGACCGTACCTCGATGTCCGACGCGTACGCCCGGGCGGCGCTGAACTACGCCGGGTGCGAGCAGGCCGGCGCTGGGGCACCGTGCCAGCTCGGCTTCAGCCCCAACGTGCGCAAGGACCAGGTGGCACCGTACGACACGGCGTGCACGGCCGCGGCCGGCTCGACCGGTGACCACGTGAGCAACTGCCTCACCGCCCTCTCCGGGTCGCGGGCGGACCAGCTCGCCGCGCAGTACGTCCGACACTTCCGGGAGGTCAAGGACGGGGTCTATGTCGAAGGCTCGCCGGAGGTGGAGGCGCTTGTCGCCGAACTGGAGACGGTGGACCGGGTGAACCGCGCCGGCTGATCCGTTCCTGGTCAGCTGATCCGTTCGAGAACCGGCCGGTGGTGCTCCACGCGGAGCGCCACCGGCCGCTTTCCCCCGTCAGCCGATCCGCTCGCCGTACACGCGGTCGACAGTCATCGTCATGAGCACCCGGCGGTCGGCGACCATCACCGACCGGTACTCGGCCCAGTCCGGGTGCTCACCGGCGGCCCGCCGGTAGTAGTCGACAAGCGCCGCCACCTCGGGGCCGTCCGGGTCGGTGCCGGGACCGGTCAGGGTCGCCGTCCCCTCGGCGGTCGCCCACGCCCGGCCATCGGGGCTTGTCACCTCCAGCGTGGCGCGCGGGTCGCGGCGCAGGTTCGCCGTCTTGGCCCGCCCTTCCGTCATCGACACGTACAGCAGACCGGCCACCCGGTCGTAGTAGGGCTGGACCGGCGAAAGCTGTGGGCGGCCATCCGACTTGATCGTGGCCAGCACCCCGAGCCGACTCCGGGCGAGCAGCGCACGCGGCTCGTACGGCTCCGGCTCCGGGTCCGGATTCTTGGCGGCCGGCTGTGGGCCCGGGTCTTCGGCGGCCGGCTTCAGGTCCGGGTTCTTGGCGGCCGGCGGGCGGAACTGCTCGATCAGCGCCGCGTAGCTGCTGCCACCGTGTCCGTCGGCCACCGCACGCTCGGCCAGCGTCCGGGCCAGCCGGGACGGTTCGACGTCGACGCCGAGCGCCTCGCCCTCCGCGATCACGTGCGCCATCGCGGCCAGGTGGGTGTCGATTGTCGAATCGTCGGCGAGGTAGACGCCCTCGTCGATCTGCTTCGCGTAGCCGGGCAGCCAGCCGGTCACCGTCTCGATTCCCCGGCTCGCGAGCGGCGCGAACGCCGCCGCCGGCACCCCCACCGCGC
>NZ_JCANNB010000069.1:0-14198 GCF_059553435.1 Micromonospora sp. PRAS1 | reverse complement strand
ATCTTCAAAGTGTCGCCAACCTCATGATCAACGCTGAGGATCGGGGTGGGGTGGGGGGTGGGGTGTGGTGAGGTGGGGGTATGGACCGGATCCGGCTCGGGCTGGTGCTCCATCCCACCCGGGACGTCACCCCGGTGGTGCAGACCATCGCGGGCTGGGCCGCCCGGCACCGGGTCACCCTGGCGGTACGCGCCGAGGACCGGCACCGGGTGCCCGACTCCTTCCGGGTGCTGCCGGAGGCGGACCTCGCGGCCGGGTCGGACGTGCTGATCAGCATCGGCGGGGACGGCACGATGCTGGGCGCGCTGCGGCTGGCCATCCACGACCCGAAGCCGGTACTCGGCGTACACCTGGGGAAGTTGGGGTTTCTGGTGGAGGTCGAGCCGCCGGAGTTGCCGGCGGCGCTGGACCGGCTACTGGCCCGCGACTACACCCTGGCGACGCAGAGCTGCCTGGCCTGCGAGGTGTGCGGCGACGACGTGGTGGCGTTCAACGACATCGCGCTGATCCGCATCCCCGGACAGGGCTTCGTCACCGCCACCCTGGCGGTCAACGGCCAGCGGTACGGCTACTACCGCTGTGATGCGTTGGTGGTCAGCACCCCGACCGGCTCGACTGCCTACAGCTACGCGGCCGGCGGGCCGCTGATCTCCCCGGCGACCCAGGCGGTGGTGGTGACCCCGAGCGCCCCGATGTCGGGCATCTCCCGGGCGGTGGTGCTCTCCCCCACCGAGACCGTCCGGTTGGAGCTGCGCCCGGGATCCGGACCGGTGGCCGTCGAGGTGGACGGGCTGGTCATCCGGGACGCCTCGACCTCCGGTGCGGTGGAGATCCGCTACCGTCCCGACGCCGGCCTGGTGGTACGTCTCGATCCACGCCGCCACCGGGAGCGCAACCAGATCAAGCTGACCCTGTTGGACCTGCCGCTGCTGCCCGAGCAGTTACGCGAACTGCTGCCCGAGGAACTGCGCCGGCAGTTCGACCGCCGCGAGCTGCCCCCGCCGCGCTGAATGGACCAGACACGCAGCCCTAAACGTCTGAATGGACCAGACACACAGCCCCAAAAATGCGAAAAAGGGATTCCGGACGCCAAACTCCGCTAAGTAGTTAGGGGTTCACCTCGACGAGGTGCCCCGAGGGGGAGTTGATGGAGAGTTCGGTTCCGCGCACGATCGTCGCGGACCTGCGGGCACTGGGCCGGTCGGCGCCGCTGCGCGCCGCGTACGAATTGTCGAAGCGAAGTGGGTTCCATCGCGTCCTGTTCCACGGCGGGGCGCGTCGACATCACCGGGCCGTCGCGGTGCCGCTGACCAACACCGAGCCGGTCGGTGCCGAGGCCCGGCGACGCTGCCTCGACGACGCCCAACTCGTACTGAGCCAGGGGCTGCGGGTCTTCGGGCGCCGGGTGCCGACGGGCGTGACGCTGCCCTGGTGCACCGACCCGCTGACCGGGCGCTCCTGGCCGGCTGACCAGCCGTGGTGGCGCATCGACATCCGATCCGAGGCGCGGCTCTCCGACGTGAAGTACAGCTGGGAGGCAGGGCGTCATCGCGACCTGGTCGTGCTGGCCCGCGCGGCCCGACTCGACCCGGCCGGTCCCTGGCTGGACGGGCTCACCGGCCTGCTGCGGTCCTGGTGTGAACAGGCACCGCCGGAGCGGGGCGTGCACTGGCACTCCAGCCTGGAACTCGCGCTGCGCGCCATCGCCTGGAGCCAGCTCCTGACCCTGGTCGGCGAGCGGCTCCCCGCCGACGTGGTGACCGCCGTCGAGCGACTGCTGCTGGCCAGCGCCCGGCATCTGCTTGTCGAGTTGCCGTACACGTTGAGCAGCATGCGTAACAACCACATGCTCGGTGACGCCCTCGGCTTGATCCTGCTGGCGCGGATGTTCCCCGGCGCGCCGCGGGCGCGGTGGTGGGCGCGTACCGGTGAGCGGATGTTCGCCGCCCAGTGGCGCCGGCACCTCGCCGCGGACGGCCGGATGATCGAGGACTCGCTCTCGTACCACCGCTTCGTCCTGGAGATGCTCGTGGTCCGGGTGCTGCTCGGCAACGCACCCGAGCAGCTGCGACGGGACCTGCACTCGGTCAGCCTGCACCTGGCCCGGCTCGGCGTCTTCGACGGCGACATGCCGCCGTACGGCGACTGGGACGAGGGGCGCGTACTGGCGTCCTCCGGCGACCCGCTCGACGTGGCCGGCTCGGTCGCGCTCGGCCTGGTGCTCGGCGGCGAGCGGGTGCCGGATCAGTGGTACGCCGACTTCGACGAACTGGCCTGGTACGTCCCGCCGCCAGCACCGGAGACACCCGCGTCGGACCCGGCCACCAATTCCGGCACGACCCCCGCGTCGGACCAGGCCGCCATGGTCGACGCCGGTGCGGCGATCGCTCGCAGCTGGCCCGCCGCGACCGTGTCGGGCGGCATCGGGTACGTCGTCCGGGGACCCTGGCAGGTCTGGTTCAAGGTGGCTGGCGGCCCCTCGCACGGGCACGCCGACCTCACCTCGGTCTGGGTCAAGCACGACGGCCGCTGGCTGATCGGCGAGCCGGGCACCGGCACCTACAACGGGCCGCTGGAGGTCCGCAACGGACTGCGTACCTCCGCCGCCCACCCGGTGCGGCGACCGGACGGCCAGGACCAGCTCGTACCGCACCGCGCGTTCCGCTGGCTGAACCCCGCCCACGGGTATCTCGGGGCGCCGCTCGTGCTGCCGGACCGCACCGTCCTCTTCGGCTGGCACGACGCGTACGCGCGGGGCGAGCGGCCGGTGCGCGTCGGCCGCGCGGTGGTGGTGGCACAGCGGTACGTGGCGATCGTCGAGTTCGCCGACCCCCCGTCGAGCGTCAGGTCGTGGTCGCTCACCATTCCGCTGCACCCCGACGTCACGATCGAGAACGACACACTGGTCACCGGCGCGAGCAAGGTCGCCCTGCTCGGACTGCCCGGATACCGCGCGGTGCGCGGCCGGACGGCACCCTTCGCGGGCTGGCACAGCCGTACCTACGGGCACTGGGAGCCGACGACCTGGCTGATGGTCGAGGACCGGACCGACAGCCGGGTCTGGGCGCTCGGCGAGCTACCCGGACCGTCTCCCGAGGCGGCGGCGCTCGACGGCCTCCGGTTCGCGGTGCAGTGGCACCCGGCCGGCGCCTGCCTGGCCGTCACCGATCTCCGAACCGGAGCGGTCCAGCACGTGGAGGCGCCCCGATGACGCAGCGCAGAATCCTCGTCTTCAACCAGTTCGCGGTGCCCCGGGGCTATCCCGGCGGTACCCGGCACGTCGAGCTGTTCAGCCGGCTGCCCGACTGGGAACATGTGATCATCGCCGGTCGGCGCAATCTGATCACCGGCGCACCGCAACGAGCGGAGCCGGGGTTCCAGCTGGTGGCGGTGACGCCGTACCGGGGCAACGGCCTGGGTCGGGTGGTCAACTGGGTCAGCTACGCGGTGACGGCCACAGTCGCCGGCCTGCGCCAGCCCCGCCCCGGTCTGGTGTACGCCTCCTCGCCGCACCTGCTGGCCGCGCTCGCCGGGTGGACCGTGGCGGCGCTGCGCCGTACCCCGTTCGTCCTGGAGATCCGGGATCTCTGGCCGCGCATGCTCGTCGACATGGGCGCGGTGTCGCAGACCTCTCTGGCGTACCGGGCGTTGGAGCGGCTGGAAGGGTTCCTCTACCACCGCGCCGACCGGGTGGTGGTGATGGCGGCCGGCACGGTGCAGCAGGTCGAGGCCAGGGGCGTGGCGCCCGAGAAGATCGCCTTCATCCCCAACGGGGCCGACCCGGACGACTTCGTGCCCAGCGCCGACCGGGAAACGCTGCGGGCGCGGTACGGGTTCACCCGGCGGACCGCCGTCTACGCCGGTGCACACGGCCCCGCCAACGGGCTCGACCTGCTGCTGGCCGCCGCCCGGACGGTCCCCGAGATCGACGTCGTCCTGGTCGGATCGGGTGTCGACAAGCCGCGCCTGGCGGCGGCAGCAGCCGGCTTACCCAACGTGCGGCTCCTCGATCCGATCCCGAAGACCGAGATCCCCGATCTGCTGCACGCCGCGGACATCGGTGTGCACGTGCTGGCCGATGTCGAGTTGTTCCGCTCCGCCGTGAGCCCCAACAAGGTGTTCGACTACCTGGCCGCCGGGCTGCCGGTGCTCACGAACAGCCCCGGGGTGGTTGGCGATCTCGTCCTCGGTGCCGGCTGCGGAACCGTGACCCAGCCCGGTCAACTCGCCCACGGCCTGGGCCAGCTGGTACGGGCCAGTCCGGAGGAGTTGGCGAAGATGGGGGCGGCCGGTCGGCGGTGGATCCAGGCGAACCAGTCGCGTAGCGCGATGTCACTCGCCCTCGCCCGGCTGCTCGCTCCGCTGCTCGACGAGGCCGGCGGGCGCTGACCGCAGGCGGTGGACTCGCGGCGGCCGACGGAGGTCCTGCCGCCGCGCTGTCCGGCCGCAGGACGTCCGTCGATCCGTCAGGCCATCACGCCGTCAGGCCGTCAGGCCATCACGCCGTCACGCCGTCACGGCGTCGGTCCGTCAGGCCGTCACGGTGTCACGAGCCCAGTGGGACGCCCGTGTCGGCCTCGGCGTCCGCCCGCGTCGGCGGGATCGAACGGTGCACCGGGGCGCTGGCCAGGGCGGCGACCGCGGCCAGCGTCGTCCGCGTGGTAGCGAACGACGCGGCCAGCTCCCGCCCCTCCGGCGCGTTACCCACGATCGTCTCCCGGACGTACGCGAGCAGTTGCCGGTGCCCCTTGCCGGCCGGTACCCGCCGGATCTCTCGACCGTCGATCTCCAGGCGCCGGAAGTCGTCGATCACGACGGTGTGCCCGCGGCCGAGGATCTCCACCCGCTCCTTGGGGGTGTGCTGGCTGCCCCGGGTGCAGTACGTGATCGTCGCGGTGGACCCGTCCGGATATCCGAGCAGGACGCTGACGTCCTCTTCCAGGCCCAGTTCACCTCGACCGCTGCCGTACGCGTGCACGACGCCGGGATCCGCGCCCACCAGCCACGACGCGAGGTCGACGAAGTGGCACACCTCGCCACGGACGCGGCCACCCTGACGCCGGTCGTGGTACCAGTGCGACTCGGGCAACCGCCCCGCGTTGATCCGGTACGCGATCGTCAGCGGCCCCCGGCCGGCGGAGAGGACCTGCCTCGCGTGCCCGACCATCGGCGCGTGCCGCCGGTTGAAGCCGACGAAGAGGTGACCCGAGTTGCGCTGGTAGGCGGCCGTCACCTCGTCCAGTTCGTCATGCGTCAACGCCAGCGGCTTCTCCACGAACACGTGTTTGCCGGCGTCGAGCGCCTGCCGGACCAGGCTCGCGTGCGAGTCGTGCCGGCTGAGGATGAACACCACGTCGATGTCGTCGCGGCCGAGCAGGTCGCCGACGCCGCCGGCCACGGTCGCGATGTCGTTGCGCTCGGCCAGATGCCGGGCGGTGATCCCCTTGGCGGAGGTGATCGCGACCAGGTCGGCCGCCCAGCCGGCCGCCTTGAGGGCGGGCAGGAAGGTGGCCTTGGCGTAGAGCCCGGCCCCGATCAACCCGGCACGCGGCTGCACCGAGGCACGGCGCGGACGGATCGTGATCGTGTCGCGCCGGGACTCTGCCGGTGCCGCGTAACTGAGCTGCACCGCCAGCGAGCGCGGGTCGGCGGCCAGCACCTCGTACGCCGCCTCCGCCTGTTTCACGTCGAAGACGTGCGTGACCAGGTCGTCGACCGCGACCCGATCGCTGGCCACCAGGTCGAGATAGGTCTCGATGTTGCCCCGGGCGGTCCAGCGCACGTGCCCGGCCGGATAGTCGACGCCCCACTCCTCGTACGCCCGGTCGTAGCGGCCTGGCCCATAGCTGCGGGCGAACCGGAGGTCCAGTTCCCGCTCGTAGAAGGGCCGCCGGTCGAGTTCCAGCCCGACGTCACCCACCACGACCAGGCGGGCCCGGTCCCGGGCGATCTCGGCGCTGCGCGCCACCGGCCCGGACGAGCGGGTCGCCGCCGTGATCAGGACCGCGTCGACGCCCCGGCCCCGGGTCAGCTCCATGATCTGTTCGGTGGTCGGGTCACCGGCCTCGACCAGGCCGGTCGCGCCGCTGCTCGTGGCCAGTTCCGCAGTCCACCGGCGCACGTCGACACCGACGACCCGCAGCCCCGAGGCGAGTGCCAGGCGGACCGCCAACTGCCCGACCAGACCGAGGCCGACGACCGCGACCGAGCCGCCCACCCCCACGTCGGCCTGTCGCAACCCCTGGAGCGCGATGGCCGCCACGGCGCCGAAGGCGGCGGCCTGGTCCGACACCGCGTCGGGTACGGGCACCGCGAGCAGACCGGGCACCGCCTGGTACTCGGCGTGCCCCGCCGAGGCGGTGGCGACCCGCATCCCGGGCCGGAGCCCGTCGGTGGCGGCTCCGGCGGCGACGACGACCCCCGCCGCGCTGTACCCGAGCGGCATGTCCTCGTCGAGCCGGCCACGCACCGTGGCGAGCGTCGATCGAACCCCATCCGTGCGTGCCTTGCGCACCACCTGACGGACCAGGTCCGGCCGGGCGCGCGCCTTGCGCAGCAGGCCGGCCGAGGCGAGTTCCCGCACGGCGCGTTCGGTGCCTGCGGAGAGCAGGGATCTGCGCACGGCCACCAGGACTTCGGTGGCGGCCGGCTCGGGCTGCGGGACCTCGACGACCCGCACCATGCCACCGGACACGGACTGGACAACCTGCTTCACGGGACCTGCCTCCGGGGGAAATGAACATCTCGCGTCCGCGACAGCCAGCCCTTCGGGCGCCGCACACCGTGACGCATCCGTCACTGGAGATTGTATGGCGATTACAGGCACCAAAATGGATAACTTGTACTATTGGCGCGCCATCGACAATCCATGACGAAATATGCGAGGAATTCTTGTCAACCGCCACCGTCCTGCACATCGCGGGCGCCCGCCCCAATTTCCCGAAGGCGGCCCCGGTGATCCGCGCGCTCGCCGAGCACGGCGTTCCGCAGCGCCTCGTACACACCGGGCAGCACTACGACGAACGCATGTCCGAGGTCTTCTTCCGGCAACTCGGGCTCCCGGAGCCGGACGAGAACCTGGCGGTCGGCTCGGGCAGCCACGCCCGCCAGACCGCCGACATGCTGGTCCGACTCGAGGCGTACTTCCAGGACATCCGCCCCGGCCTGGTGGTCGTCTACGGCGACGTGAACTCCACATTGGCCGCCGCCCTGGTGGCAGCGAAACTCACGATTCCGGTGGCACATGTGGAGGCGGGGCTGCGCAGTTTCAACCGGTCCATGCCGGAGGAGATCAACCGGCTGGTCACCGACCGGCTCTCCGACCTGCTCTTCGCCACGAGCCCGGAGGCGCTTGTGCACCTCGGCAACGAGGGCATCGCCGCCGACAAGGTGTTCTTCGTCGGCAACCCGATGATCGACACGCTGCTGGCCAACCTGCACCGTTTCGAGACGCCGCTGGGACTGCCCGAGCGGTACGCCGTGGCCACTTTGCACCGGCCGGCGAACGTCGACGACCCGGGCGACGCGGCGGAGCTGGCCAAGACCATGCACGGGGTGGCCGACCAGATCGAGATCGTGTTGCCGCTGCATCCCCGGGGACGGCAGCAGCTCGCCGCCGGAGGGCTCTTCCCGCATCCGCGAATCCGGGTGATCGAGCCGCTCGGCTACCTCGAATTCCTCGGCCTGGTCCGCGGCGCCCAGGCCGTCATCACCGACTCCGGCGGCGTCCAGGAGGAGACCACCGTGCTCGGGGTGCCCTGCCTGACCCTGCGCGCCGAGACGGAACGCCCGGTGACCATCACCCACGGGACGAACCGTCTGGTCACCCGCGCGGGGCTGACGGACGCGGTGCGCGGGCTACTTACCGGGCAACAGCGGGCGATCGAATGGCCCGTACCGCCGCTCTGGGACGGGCACGCAGGCGAGCGCATCGCCGAGGTGATCGCCGGCTTCGTCGCGGCCCGCTGAACCGGCCGACCGGCTCGGGCCGCTTGCGCGGAAACGACTGGTCGCCGGCTCGCTCACCCGACCGGCGAGCCAGCCGGCGATCGCCACCAGCAGGCCCAACAGCAGCAGCCGGGGGCCGGTGCGCGCCATGTAGGTGAAGCTGCCCACCCAGACGAGGTCGACCAGACCAGCGGCGGCGATCACCGCAGCGAGATAGCCGCCGAGTGCGCCCGGCGTGGCCAGCGGCCGGGACGACGCGCGGGCGAGCAGCCGATCGATGCCGGCGACCGCGAGACCGGTCGCCGGAATCGCCAACGCGATGCCGGGCAGCCCGAAGTTGAACAGCCATTCGCCGTACCAGAGCGCCGCCTCTGAGTGGGTCGTGTCAGCCAGGCCGGGTTTCAGGAACGGGACCAGGTCGCGACCGAACCCGTACGGCTTCTCCGGCCACCAACCCCGGGGCACCAGGGCAACGAGCGCCGCGAAGAACGTGTCGCCCCACCCGCGCGGCAGTAATCCGGCCCCGTTCAACTGCCAGAGCCTGGCGAAGGAGAACATCGGGCTGACCACCGAACCCAGCCCGTCGCCGCCGACCGGCGCATCCTGATTCCCGGCGCGTATCGCGGCGAGGAAGAGCAGGACCGGGGTGGCACCCAGGATGACGATCAGCTTGGTGTAGCGACGACTGTCGCCCTGGGCGAGAATCACCAACAATGCCAGCGCGAGCGTGCCGACGACGATCCGGCCGTACCCGTTGAACAGATAGACGAAGTAGACGGTGAAGGCGGCCAGGGTCAGCAGGCCACCCAACACCTTCCAGCGCCCGATCGGTCCACGCAGCAGCCCGGCACTGACCAGCACGACGCCGAGGAACCCGATCGATTTGGCGATACTGCCGGCCGCGGGCGCGGCCACCCCGAGGACGGCCGCCACGGCGAGCAGCACCGCACCGGAGATGATTGCCCAGCCGGCCGTACGCGCGTTCACCCCGGCCACGTCCGGCTGGGTCGCCCTGGGTGCCTCGGCTCTCCAGAACAGCAGCCAGGTCAGCACGTGACCGAAGTAGCAGACCGCCAGACCGACGAGCAGTGGCAGTTCCGGGTCGGCGGCACTGGCCTGCAAACCGTGGTAGACACCACCGAAGCCGACGAAGACGGCGAAGGCGATGTTGTAGATACCCACCGCCGTGATCCGGCTGCCGCCGTCTCGCCAGAACACCCAGGTGCCGAAGAGGATGGCGAGCAGTCCCAGGGCGATCGAACCGTTGTCGCTCCAGGATTCCGGCGAGTCGAGGGTGAGACACACCGCACCCGCGGCCAGCCAGCCGAGACCGACGCAGAGACGTCGGAAGTTCCGGGTGCGCCCACCATCGGGCCAGTGGCCGGCGAGCTGGGGGGCGCGAGTTAGCCGCATGCAGCGGATAGTAGCCACGCACTGACGCAGGAGACGCGGAACGCCACGACCAGGCACGACGCGGCGGCAAGGAACCAGGTCGCCCGACCCGGTGAACCTCCCCTACCCCAACACGTCGGTGACGAGGTCCCTGGCCTCCTGTTGGATGCGGGCGAGGTGTTCCGGGCCCTGGAAGGACTCGGCGTAGATCTTGTAAACGTCCTCGGTACCGGAGGGGCGGGCGGCGAACCAGCCACTCTCGGTGGTCACCTTGAGGCCGCCGATCGGGGCGCCGTTGCCCGGTGCGGTGGTCAGCGTGGCGGTGATCGGCTCGCCGGCCAGCTCGGTGGCGCGTACCTGCTCCGGGGAGAGCTTGCCGAGCACCGCCTTCTGCTCGCGGGTGGCCGGGGCGTCGATCCGGGCGTACGCGGGCGCGCCGAACCGGTCGGCCAGCTCCGCCCAGTGCTCGCTTGGCGTGCGGCCGGTGGTCGCGATGATCTCGGCGGCGAGCAGGCAGAGCAGGAGGCCGTCCTTGTCGGTGGTCCAGGTGCCGCCGTCGCGGCGCAGGAAGGAGGCGCCGGCGCTCTCCTCGCCGCCGAAGCCGACGGTGCCGTCGAGCAGGCCGGGGACGAACCACTTGAAGCCGACCGGCACCTCCAACAGGGGCCGCCCGAGGTCGGCGGCGACCCGGTCGATCATCGAGGAGGAGACCAGGGTCTTGCCGACCGCGGCGTCCGGCCCCCACCGGTCGCGGGTGCGGAACAGGTGGGCGATCGCCACCGCCAGGTAGTGGTTCGGGTTCATCAGCCCGGCGTCGGGGGTGACGATGCCGTGCCGGTCGGCGTCGGCGTCGTTGCCGGTGGCCACCTGGTAGTCGGCGCGCCTGGCGATAAGCGAGGCCATCGCGTTCGGCGAGGAGCAGTCCATCCGGATCTTGCCGTCGCCGTCAAGCGTCATGAACCGCCAGGTCGGGTCGACGTCCGGGTTGACCACGGTCAGGTCGAGCCGGTGCCGGTCGGCGATCTCGCCCCAGTAGGCGACGCTGGCGCCGCCGAGCGGATCGGCGCCGATGCGCACCCCGGCGGCCCGGACCGCGTCCAGGTCGAGCACCGCAGGCAGGTCGTCGACGTACCGGCCGAGGAAGTCGTACGTGCCTGTGGTGTCGGCGGCGCGGGCCCGCGCGTACGGGATGCGGCGCACCTCCTTGAGCCCGGCGGCGAGGATCGTGTTCGCGCGGTCCTGGATCCAGCGCGTGACGTCGGAGTCGGCCGGCCCACCGTGGGTGGGGTTGTACTTGAACCCGCCGTCGTCCGGCGGATTGTGCGACGGGGTGATCACGATGCCGTCGGCGAGCCCGGCGCTGCGGCCCCGGTTGTGGGTGAGGATGGCGTGCGACACCGCAGGGGTCGGGGTGTAGCCGTCCCGGCTGTCCACCAGCACGGTGACCTCGTTTGCGGCGAGCACCTCCAGCGCGTCGACCGCCGCCGGGGCGGAGAGCGCGTGGGTGTCCCGGCCGAGGAAGAGCGGGCCGTCCACGCCCTGCTCGCGGCGGTAGTCGCAGAGCGCCTGGGTGACCGCGAGGATATGGTCGGAGTTGAAGGCGTTACGCAGGCTCGACCCGCGGTGCCCGGAGGTGCCGAAGGAGACCTGCTGCGCCGGGTCGCCCGGGTCGGGATGCTCGGCGTAGTAGGCCGTCACCAGCCGGGGCACGTCCACCAGGTCGCCGGGCTGGGCCGGCTGACCGGCACGGGGATGACTACTCACGGCTGTACTGGCCTTTCGTTCGCGACTGCGGGGCTCCGCTGCGCTGCACTCCTCGCGCTCACGGCTCCACCTTCTGACCTTTACCGATGACCACGATGCCGTTGTCGGAGACGGTGTAACGCTGCCGGTCGCGTTCCAGGTCCACGCCGATCTCGGCGCCCTCGGGCACATAGACGTTCTTGTCCAGGATCGCGTGGCGGACCACCGCGTGCCGGCCGATCTCGACCCCCTCCATCAGCACCGCGCCGTCCACGTGCGCCCAGGAGTGCACCTTCACCTTGGGCGAGACGATCGAGTTCTCCACAAGCGACCCGGAGATCACCGCGCCCGGCGAGACCATCGAGGCGACCGCCCGGCCGACCCGTTCGCCCCACTGGTGCACGAACTTGGCAGGCGGGTACGGCGGCTGCTCGGTGTAGATCGGCCAGTCGAAGTTGTAGAGGTTGAAGACCGGGTGCACGTTGATCAGATCCATGTGCGCGTCGTAGAACGAGTCGAGGGTCCCCACGTCGCGCCAGTAGCCCCGGTCCCGGTCGGTGCTGCCCGGCACCTCGTTGTCGCGGAAGTCGTAGACGTTCGCCTCACCCCGCTCGACAAGCATCGGGATGATGCTGCCGCCCATGTCGTGCTTGCTGGTCTTGTCCTCCGCGTCGCGCTCGACCGCGTCGATGAGCGCCCGGGTGGTGAAGACGTAGTTGCCCATCGAGGCGTAGATCTCGTCGGGCGCGTCGGGCAGGCCGACCGCGTCGGTGGGCTTCTCCCGGAAGGCCCGGATCTGCCGGCCGTCCTCGCCGACCTCGATGACGCCGAACTGGTCGGCCATGGTGAGCGGCTGCCGGATGCCGGCCACGGTCACGCTGGCGCCGGAGGCGATGTGCTCCTCCACCATCTGCCGGGGGTCCATCCGGTAGATGTGGTCGGCACCGAAGACGATCACGTAGTCGGGCTGCTCGTCGTAGATCAGGTTGAAGCTCTGGTAGATCGCGTCGGCCGAGCCGGCGAACCACCACGGGCCACGACGCTGCTGCGCGGGGACCGGGGTGACGTAGTTGCCGAGCAACGTCGACATCCGCCAGGTCTTGGTGATGTGTCGGTCGAGGGAGTGGGACTTGTACTGGGTCAACACGACGATCTTCAGATAGCCGGCGTTGGCCAGGTTGGAGAGGACGAAGTCGACCATGCGGTACATCCCGCCGAACGGGACGGCCGGCTTGGCCCGGTCCGTGGTCAGCGGCATCAGGCGCTTGCCCTCTCCGCCGGCCAGGACGATCGCGAGCACCTTGGCAGCCATGAGCAGACGCTATCCATAGCCGTGCCGGTTCACCACTCGTACGGCACAGTTCCACAGCCGGTGCGGTGCCGGATTCTGCACTAGGGTGCCGGGCATGACCGACTCCCCACCGCTGCGCGTCGACCTGCTCACCCGGGAGTACCCGCCGGAGGTCTACGGCGGTGCCGGGGTACACGTCGAGTACCTGGCCCGGGAACTGCGTCGGATCACCGACGTACGGGTGCACTGCTTCGGCGCGCCGCGCACCGAGCCGGGCGTGCGGGCGTACCCCGAGCCGGCGGGGCTGACCGGCGCGAACCCGGCGCTGCGCACGATGGGGGTGGACCTGGAGATGGCCGCCGGGTGCGCCGGCGCGGACATGGTGCACAGCCACACCTGGTACGCCAACCTGGCCGGGCACACCGCGAAGCTGCTCCACGGGGTGCCGCACGTGGTGACCGCGCACAGCCTGGAGCCGCTGCGACCGTGGAAGGCCGAGCAGCTCGGCGGCGGTTACGCGCTCTCCTCCTGGTGCGAACGGACGGCGTACGAGTCGGCCGACGCGATCGTGGCGGTCAGCGCCGGCATGCGCCGGGATGTGCTGACCGCGTACCCGACGATCGACCCGGACCGGGTGCATGTGATCTACAACGGCATCGACACCGCGCAGTACGCCCCCGACCCGGGCACCGACGTGCTGGCGCGGCTCGGCATCGACCCGGCCCTGCCCAGCGTGGTCTACGTCGGCCGGATCACCCGGCAGAAGGGCCTGCCGCACCTGCTGCGCGCCGCCCGTGACCTGCCACCGGACACTCAACTGGTGCTGCTGGCCGGCGCGCCCGACACGCCGGAGATCGCCGCCGAGGTGGAGGCCCTGGTCGCCGAGCTGCGCGCCGGCCGCTCCGGGGTGATCTGGGTGGCCGAGATGCTGCCCAAGGTCGAGGTGATCCAGATCCTCACCCACGCCACCATCTTCGTCTGCCCCTCCGTCTACGAGCCGATGGGCATCGTCAACCTGGAGGCGATGGCCTGCGAGACGGCGGTGGTCGCCACCGCCACCGGCGGCATCCCCGAGGTGGTCGCCGACGGCGAGACCGGCCTGCTGGTCCCGATCGAGCAGACCGCTCTCGACGGCACGCCGGTCGACCCGGCCCGCTTCGAAGCCGACCTGGCGGCCCGGTTGAACGAGCTGCTGGCTGCTCCGGAGCGCGCCGCCGCGCTCGGCCGCGCCGGTCGCCGTCGCGCCGTCGAACACTTCTCCTGGGACGCCATCGCCGCCCGCACCCTCGACCTTTACAAATCGGTACGCGGCTAAGAAAGCGTGTACGGAAAGGTGTGCGTGTAAACAAGGGCCCCCTATCAACGCCTGCGGTCGAGGAACAAGCCCCTTCAACACCGCGCAGTACGAATTTGGTCATTCGCCACGCAGCAACTCCATCAGCGCCTCGGTAGACATGTGCGCTGTCTGTTCCGCGCCGCCACGGCCACGCATCCGCCGCACCAGACGCTGACCTCGACTCTCGACGCCACGCGACCGGCCATCCGGAGGCACGTCGCCGTCCGCCAGCACCTGCCCCTCGGGGGCGGCGCCGTCCTGCGTCGCGTCAGTCTCGCGGATCGCGTCGCCATCGCGCCGACCGTGCCACCGCCCCACCGCGCGGCCGAGATCGTCACCCCCTTCCTTGCCCCCCTTCACCAAAACACCTCCAATTCACCGGCCGATGCTCATCATTCTTGGAAACTCGCCGTTCAAGCTGAGCGGTACTTTTCCAAAGTCTGCGGGGCAGGGTGCGCTGAGAGACTCAGGTGGCGTGGAGGGTGGCGG
>NZ_JCANNB010000068.1:0-15589 GCF_059553435.1 Micromonospora sp. PRAS1 | reverse complement strand
ACGACGACTTCTTCGACCTCGGCGGGCATTCGTTGTTGGCCACGCAGGTTATTTCGCGGATTCGGACCGTGTTCGGTGTTGAGACGCCCCTCGCCGCCCTGTTCGACCACCCCACGGTGCGCGGGCTCGCCGCTGTCGTCGACGCCACCACCGCCGGGCCCGCCGCCCCGCCGATTGTCCCGGTGCCACGGACCGCCGACCTGCCGCTGTCGTTCGCCCAGCAGCGGCTGTGGTTCCTCGACCAGCTTGAACCCGGCTCCAGCGAATACAACGTGCCGATGCCGATCGCCTGGGGCGGGCCGCTCGACGTGGCCGCGCTCGGCGCGGCCCTCGACGGTGTCGTGGCCCGCCACGAGGTGCTGCGCACCCGGCTCGTCACCGGCCCGGACGGCGTGCCGCGGCAGATCGCCGACCCGCCCGGCACGGTGCCACTGCCCGTCGTCGACGTCACCGGCGCCGCCGACCCGGCCGGCGCCGCCCGGGCGCTCGTCGAGACCGATGCGCGGCACCCGTTCGATCTGGCCGCCACGCCGCCGATCCGGGCGACGCTGATCCGCCTCGCCGCCGGCGAGCACGTGCTCGCCCTCGTCGTGCACCACGCCGCCTCCGACGAGTGGTCGGGCCGCATCCTGCGCAGCGAGCTCGACGCGCTCTACGCCGGGCAGGCGCTGCCGCCCCTGCCGGTGCAGTACGCCGACTACGCCGTCTGGCAACGCGCCTGGCTCACCGGCGCCGTCCTCGATGGGCAACTGGCCCACTGGCGGGACCGGCTCGCTGGCCTGCCGACCCTGGACCTGCCGCTCGACCATCCGCGCCCCCCGGTGCGCTCGGCCGCCGGCGCCATGGCCCACTTCGCGGTGCCGCCGGCCGTCACCCGGGCCCTGCGGGCGCTCTCCCGTGAGCAGAGCGCGACCATGTTCATGACCCTGCTGTCGGCGGTGTCGGTGCTGCTCGGGCGGTACTGCGGCACCGACGACGTTGTGGTCGGCACGCCGGTTGCCAACCGGAACCGGGCCGAGACCGAGCGCCTCATCGGGTTCTTCATCAACGACCTCGTCATGCGCACCGACCTGTCCGGCGACCCGGAGTTCACCGAGTTGGTGCGGCGGGTGAAGAGTGTCGCCCTCGACGCCTACGCCAACCAGGACCTGCCCTTCGAGCAGCTCGTCGACGCCCTCGCCGTCGAGCGCGACAGGTCCAGGGCCCCGCTCTTCCAGGTGCTGTTCAACTACTTCACCGAGGGTGAGCCCGAAAGCGTGGCCGGCGACCGCCCGGCCGCCGCCGCCCGCGCCGCGCTGGAGGGCCTGGAGACCGGCATCAGCTCCCGGTTCGACCTACGGCTGATCCTCGCCGACGACGGCGACGGGCTCGCGGGCCGGGTGCAGTACAGCACCGCCCTGTTCACCCCGCAGACGGCCGGGCGGATCGCCGGGCACCTCGTCGAGCTGCTCGCCGCGATCGCCGCCGACGCGACCCGCCCGCTGTCGCGCCTGGGCATGCTGTCCGTGGCCGAGCAGCACCGGCTCGTGACGGAGTGGAACGAGACCGCCGCGCCCGGATCCGGCGCCGGCAGCGTCGTCGAACTCATCCTCGCCCGGGCCGCGGAACGGCCGGACGCCGTCGCCGTGGTGTGCGAGGGACACACGCTGACCTACTCGCAGCTGGCCGACCGGTCGGCCCGCCTCGCCGCCTACCTGCGCGGCAAGGGCGTCGGCCCCGAGGCCGTCGTCGGGCTGTGCCTGGAGCGCGGGCCGGACCTCGTCGTGGCGATGCTGGCGGTGAGCCGGGCCGGCGGTGCCTATCTGCCGCTCGACCCGTCCTACCCGCCGGAACGGCTGACCTTCATGCTCACCGACTCGCGGGCGGCGGTGCTCGTCGGGCTCATGGACGTGGTCGAGGAGCTACCCGTCAGCCGGGTCCGGGTCGTGTCGCTCGACGACCCCGCGGTTCGCGCCGCCGTCCGCGCCGCGGCACCGGTGCGCGATGGTGGCGCCGGAGGGCCGTCCCTGGCGTACGTCATCTACACCTCCGGCTCGACCGGCCGGCCCAAAGGCGTGCTGGTCGAGCACGCGTCGCTGGTGAACTACGTGGACTGGTTCACCGGCCGGTACGGCATGGGGCCCGGCGACCGGGTGCTGGTGTCGTCGTCGCCGAGCTTCGACGCGTTCGGCATCGAGATCTTCCCCGGGCTCGCGGTCGGCGGCACCCTCGTCGTCCTGCCCGCCGGGGGAGTCGTCGCCGACGCGCCCGTGGTCGCCGGCGTGCTGGCCGGACAGGCCGTCTCGCTCTGGCCGACGGTGCCGGCGGTGCTCGGCCTGGTTGCCGAGCACGGGGGCGCCAACCCGGACCGGTTGGCAGCCCTGACCCGGATCGTCTGCGGCGGCGAGGCGCTGCCCTGGCGGGTCGTCGACGACGTACGGCGGCGCTGGGGCGTCGCGGTGCACAACGTCTACGGCCCGACCGAGGCGACGATCGACGTGTCCGCGTACGCCTGCATGGACCCGTCGGCGATCGGCGCGGGCACCGTGCCGATCGGCCGGCCCATCGCGAACCTGCGGCTGTTCGTGCTCGGCCCGGACCTGCGTCCGGTGCCGGTCGGCGTGACCGGCGAGCTCTACGCCGGCGGGGCCGGCGTAGCGCGCGGCTACCTGCGGCGGCCGGTGGCGACCGCCGAACGGTTCGTGGCCGACCCCTACGCCGCCGACGGCTCGCGGCTCTACCGCACCGGCGACCGCGTCCGCTGGAGCGCCACCGGCGACCTCGAGTTCGTCGGCCGGGCCGACCAGCAGGTCAAGGTCCGCGGGTTCCGCATCGAGCCCGGCGAGATCGAAGCCGCGCTGGCCGCCCACCCGGCGATCGGCGCCGCCGTCGTGGTCCTCGCCGGCGATCGGCTCGTCGCCTACCTCGTCCCGGCCGACGCGGCCGAGCCCGTGCCCGCGGCTGGCGTGCTGCGTGAGCGCCTGCGTCAGCGGCTGCCGGAGTTCATGGTGCCGGCCGTCTTCACCGAGCTGACGGCGCTGCCGATGACGAGTAACGGCAAGCTCGACCGGGCGGCGCTGCCGGCGCCCGAGGAGGCGCGCTCCGAGGCCGTGTTCGTCGAGCCGGCCACCGAGACCGAGCGCATCCTCGCCACCGTGTGGGCCCACGTGCTGGGCGTCGAACGGGTCGGCGCCAGTGACAACTTCTTTGAGCTTGGCGGCGACTCGATCGTCTGCATCCAGGTGGTCGCTCGGGCCCAGGAGGCTGGCGTGCACGTCACCGTGGCCCAGATGTTCGACCACCAGACCGTTTCCGCGCTGGCCGCCGTCGCCACCGCCCGCAGCGCCGCCCGGGCCGACCAGGGTCCGGTCAGCGGGCCGTTCCCGCTCACTCCGATCCAGCGGTGGTTCTTCGCCCGCGACCTGCCGGACCCGTCGCACTTCAACCAGGCGATGCTCCTCCAGGTCGCCCGCCGGGTCGACGCCGCGGCGCTCGGCCGGGCCGTCGCCACGCTCAGCGCGCACCACGACGCGCTGCGCATGCGGTTCGAGCGCAGCTCCTGGGCCGGCTCGGCCGGGTGGAACGGCCGGGTCGCCGAGGCGACGCCCGTCGCCGGTGAGGTCGGTGAGGTCGGCTCGCCAGCGCCGGTCTGGGTCAGCCTGGCCGAGACCCCCGAGGCGATGGAGGCGGACGCCGTCGCCGCCCACAGTGGCCTCGACCTGACCGCCGGCCCGCTGCTGCGGATCGTCCTGTTCGACCGGGCGGCCGGCCGCGACCACGAGCAGTCGGCCCTCGTCGTCGCCCACCACGTGGCCGTCGACGCGGTCTCCTGGCCGATCCTGCTGGAAGACCTCGCGACCGCCTGCGGGCAGGACGAGGACGGCACGCCGCCGACGCTGCCGGCCAAGACCTCCTCCGTCGTGCAGTGGGCCGAGCGGCTCGACGAGATCTCCCGCTCAGCCGAACTCCGCGACGAGGTGCCGTACTGGGAGGGCCTCGGCGTCGCCACCGGCACCGTGCCCCGCGACGGCGAGGGCCCGAACACAGTAGGCGATGCCCGCGCGGTGCGGGTGACGCTGGACGAGGAATCGACCGGGCGCCTGCTGCGCGACCTGCCCGGCGCGTTCCACACCCAGGTCAACGACGCCCTGCTGGCCGTGCTCGGCGTGGTGCTGGGGTCGTGGGCCCGCTCGGGCTCGGTGCTGGTCGACGTCGAGGGCCACGGCCGGGAGGACGTCGGCGACGACATCGACGTGTCGCGGACGGTGGGCTGGTTCACCAGCCTCTACCCGGTGGCGCTCACCAGCGGCACGGACCTCGGCGCGGTGCTGCGCCACACCAAGGAACGGCTGCGGGCGGTGCCCCGGCGCGGTCTCGGCTATGGGCTGCTGCGCCACCTGACCGGTTGGACGCCCCGGTTCGCCGCCGAGGTCGCCTTCAACTACCTCGGCCAGACCGAGCAGGCGCTGACCTCGGCGACCGCGGCCCAGTTCCGGCCGGCGGACCGCTCGCTGGGCCGCTCGGTGCCGGATGAGGCCGCCCGCACCCACCTGATCGAAATCAACGGTCAGATCGCCGGCGGGCGGCTGCACATGGTGTGGACCTACGCCGAGGGCATCCACCGGGAAGCCACGGTACGGCACCTGGCCGAGCGGTACCTCGCCGTCATGCGGGACCTCATCGACGAATGCCTGCGCGGGGACACCGGCGGCTACACGCCGTCGGACTTCCCGCTCGCCGAGCTCGACCAGGACGCGCTCGATGCCATCAGGCGCCGCTTCGAGACCGGAGGCGACTCATGACCGGACCACCGCGGGCCCGCGACCGGACCATCGAGAACATCTACCCGCTGACCGCGTTGCAGGCCGGCATGTTGCTGCACACCCGGCTGGCCGCCGCGCCCGGCGTCTACTGGTCCCAGCACGGCCTGCTGCTGACCGGCGCGCTCGACGAGCGGGCCCTGCGCCGCGCCTGGGAGACCGTGTACGCACGCTTCGAGGTGCTGCGCACCGGCGTCGTCTGGGACGGTGTCGCCGAGCCGGTGGCCGTGGTCTCGTCGACGGTACCGCTGCCGTGGCGGGCCGAGGACCTCTCGGCGCTCGACGACCCGGCGCGGCAGGCCGCGATCGAGCGGTTCCTCGTTGACGACCGGGACCGCGGGGCCGACCTTGGCGCGCCGACGCTGACCCGCCTGGCGCTGCTGCGGCTCGGCCCCGACCGCCACCAGCTGGTGCTGAGCTACCACCACCTGCTGCTCGACGGGTGGAGCGTGCCGATCGTCGTCGGTGAGGTGCTCGCCGCGTACCGCGCGTTCGCCGCCGGAAAGCTGCCCGCCCTGCCGTCCCGGCGGCCGTTCCGCGACTTCGTCGCCTGGTCGCGGCGGCAGGACCCGGCCGCCGCAGCCGGGCACTGGCGGGGCCGGCTCGCCGGGATCACCGCGGCGACCGACCTCGGCGCCGCCCCCGGCGGGCTGCCGGGCGCGGCCGGGCACGGCGTGTGCCGATTGCCGGTACCGCCGCAGGAGACCGAGGCGGGGCTCATCGCTTTCGCCCGGCGGCACCGCCTGACCCTCAACACGGTCGTGCAGGGCGCCTGGGCCGTCCTCATGTCCGTCTACAGCGGCGACGCCGATGTGGTCTACGGCGTCACCTCCTCCGGCCGTGGCGGTCACGACGGCCCGGGTGGCCTCGACGGCCTGGACGGCGTCGTCGGCCTGCTGATGTGCACCACGCCCGTGCGCACCACGGTCGACCGCGACGCGCCCCTCGGCGACTGGCTGCGGGCATTGCAGGACGAGCAGCAGCGCGACCGCCGCTTCGAGCACACGCCGCTGCCGGCGATCCAGGCCGTCACCGCCGTCCCGGCCGGACAGCCGCTGTTCGAGGCGCTGTTCGTCTTCGAGAACTACCCCCACGGCAGCGAGGCCGGCGAGGGCGCCCTGCGGGTCGAGCGCAACCTCGCCGACATGCGCGCGCACCAGCCGCTCGCCGTCATCGTCAACGCCGGCCGCGGGCTGGGCATCCGGCTCGTGTACGACCCGGCCCGCTTCGGCGCGGCGGCCGTCGAGCGGATGGCCGGGCACCTGGCCGCCCTGCTGCGGGCCATCGCCGCCGGCGACGACCTGCGCGTCGGCGATCTCCCCCTGATGGACGGCGACGAGCGCCGCCGCCTGGACCGCGAGGCGCGCGGCCCGCAGGTGCCGCCCGGCGGCGAGTCCAACCCGTACGCGCTCGTCGCCGCGCGGGCCGCAGCGGCCCCCGACGCCCTCGCTGCCGTCTGCGGTGCCCGGTCGCTGAGCTACGCGGCCCTGCTCGACCGGGCCGACCGGCTCGCCGCCGGCCTGCGCGGGCGGGGGGCCGGACCGGAGACCGTCGTCGGGCTCGACCTGCCGCGCGGGCTCGACCTCGTCGTGGCGATCCTGGCCGTGTGGCGGGCCGGCGCGGCGTACCTGCCGCTGGACCGGCCGCTGCCGCCCGAACGGCGCGCGTTCATGCTCGCCGACGCCGGCGTCACCATCCTCCTCGACGCGGCCGACGCGGCCGACGCGGCCGACGCCGAGCCGGGCGCGGGCGCCGGCCTGCCCGCGCCGGACCCCGACCAGTTGGCGTACGTCATCTACACCTCGGGCTCGACCGGCATCCCGAAGGGCGTCCAGGTCACGCACGGCGCCGCAGCCAACATGGCCCTCGCCGTGCGCTCCGCGCTGCGGGTGCGGCCCGGCGCTCGGGTCCTGCAGTTCGCCCCGGCCGGCTTCGACGGCATGGTCGGCGAGCTGCTGATCGCGCTCACCGCCGGTGCCACCCTGGTCGTGGCCACCGAGCCCGAGCGCGCCGAGCTCGGCGCGCTCGGCGCCCTCATCCGACGGCGTGGCATCGATGCGACGACCCTGCCCCCGTCGCTCGTCGGCGTCCTGCCCCCCGGCGACCTCGACGGCCTCGGCACGCTCATCACCGTCGGCGAGCGGCTCGAGGCCCGCCTGGCCCGCGACTGGGCCCGACGCGTCCGGCTGGTCAACGGCTACGGCCCGACCGAGACCACCATCGGCGTGGCGACCGCCGAGATCGGCCCGGCCGACGTCGACCCGCTGCCCATCGGCACGCCCTTCGCCAACCTGCGGCTGCTCGTGCTCGACGACCGCCTCCGGCTGCTGCCAGCGGGGGCGGCCGGCGAGCTGTACGTCGGCGGGCCGCAGGTCGCCCGCGGCTACGGCCGGCGTCCCGCGCTGACGGCCGAGCGGTTCGTCGCCGATCCGCACGCCGCCGACGGCTCGCGGCTCTACCGCACCGGCGACCGGGTCCGGCGCCGGGCCGACGGGCGGCTGGAGTTCCTCGGCCGCATCGGCGGCCAGCTGAAGCTGCGCGGCTTCCGGGTCGAGGCCGGCGAGGTCGAGGCGGCACTGGCCGCCCACCCCGCGGTCCGGGCGGCGGCGGTGACCGCGTGGGGCGACGGTGCCGACCGGCGGCTGGTCGCCTACCTGGTGCCGGCCGACCCGCAGACGCCGCTGCCCGGCCCGGCCGAGCTGCGTGACCTCGCCGCCCGCACCCTGCCCGGCTTCATGGTCCCGGCCGCCTTCGTGGAGCTGGCGCACCTGCCCGTCACACCGAGCGGGAAGCTGGACCGGGCCGCGCTGCCCGCCCCCGAGCCGGTCAGCGCCGACGTGGACCACGTCCCGCCGGCCGGCCCCACCGAGGAGTTGCTTGCCGGGGTGTGGGCCGCGGTGCTGGGCGTCGAGGGGGTCGGCGCTGAGGACGATTTCTTCGCCCTCGGCGGGCATTCGCTGCTGGCGACCCGGGTCGTCTCCCGGATCCGGGAGGTGTTCGGGGTCGAGGTGCCCCTCGGTGCCCTCTTCGACCGGCCGACCGTGCGCGGCCTCGCCGCCGTCGTCAACGACCTGACCGGCCTGAACCCGGCGGGCTCGGGCGACGCGGCCGGACCGCCGATCGCGCCGGCCAGGCGGGACCGGCCGCTGCCGCTGTCGTTCGGTCAGCAGCGGCTGTGGTTCCTGCACCAGCTGGACCCCCAGCAGAGCGACTACCTGGTGCCGATGCGCGTGCGGTTCGAGGGCGGTGCCGACGCCGAGGCGCTGCAGGCTGCGCTGAGCGCGCTGACGGCCCGCCACGAGGTGCTGCGCACCCGCCTGGTGACCAGGCCCGACGGCGCCGCGTTCCAGGTCGTCGACCCGCCCGCGCCGTTCCCGCTGCCGGTGGTCGACGTGTCCGACGGCGCCGACCCGGCCGCCGCGGCCGACCTGCTCGCCGCGCACGACGCCGAGGTGCCCGCCGACCTGGCCGACGGCCCGCTCATCCGCGGGCTGCTGCTGCGCCTCGGTGAGGCCGGGGACGTCCTTGCGCTGTCGATGCACCACGCCGTCTTCGACGAGGGGTCGGACCAGATCTTCCGCCGCGAGCTGCGGGCCCTCTACGACGCCGCCCGGGCCGGCGCGGCCGATCCGCTGCCGCCGCTGCCGGTGCAGTACGCCGACTTCGCGGTGTGGCAACGCGACCGGCTCTCCGGCGACCGGCTCGATGCCCAGCTCGGCTACTGGCGCGACGCGCTGGCCGGGCTGCCCGTCATGGAGCTGCCGGCCGACCGGGCCCGCCCGCCGGTGCGCTCCTCGGCCGGCGCCGTGCACCGCTTCTCCGTGCCCGCGGACGTCACCGACGGGCTGCGGTCGGTGGCACGCGACGGCGGCGCCACGATGTTCATGACGCTGCTGTCGGCGTTCTCGGTCCTGCTGGGCCGGTACTGCGCCACGGACGACGTCGTGGTCGGCACGCCGGTCGCGAACCGCGACCGGGTCGAACTCGAGGGCCTCATCGGCTTCTTCGTCAACACCCTCGTCCTGCGGGCCGACCTGTCCGGCGACCCGTCGTTCCGCGAACTGCTGCGCCGGACCCGGGCGGCGGCCCTGGCCGCCTACGCGCACCAGGAGTTGCCATTCGAGCAGCTCGTCGATGCCCTCGGCACCGAGCGGGACCGCTCGCGGACGCCGCTGTTCCAGGTGATGTTCACCTACGTGCCGTACCACCCGGGCGAGATCGGCGGCGGCAACGCTCCGGGGCCGCAGACCAAGGCCGTCAAGTTCGACCTGTCGCTCACGATCGGCGCGGCCGGCGACGCGCTGACCGCGGCGTTCGAGTACAGCACCGCTTTGTTCGACGCGAGCACCATCGAGCGCCTGGCGGCCCACCTCGTCACCCTGCTGACGGCGGTCGCCGCCGACGCGGCCCGGCCGCTGTCCCGCCTGGAGATGCTCGGCGCGGCCGACCGCCGACTGCTGCTGGAGTCCTTCAACGACGTCCGCGCCCCCGTGCCCGCCGTCGCCGGCGTCCACCGGCTCATCGCTGCACGGGCCGAGACCGATCCCGACGTCGTGGCGATCGTGCACGGCCGACGCCGGCTCACCTACGCCGGCCTCATGGGCCGCGCCGACCGTCTCGCCGGCCGACTCCGCGCGACCGGCGTCGGGCCGGAGACCGTGGTGGGACTGTGCCTGGAGCGGGGGATCGACGCCCTCGTGGCGATGGTCGGCGCCTGGCGGGCCGGTGCCGCGTTCGTGCCGCTCGACCCCGGCTACCCGGCCGAGCGGCTGCGGTTCATGCTCGCCGACAGCGGTGCCCGGACGCTCGTCGCGCACCGCTCGACGGCGGCCGCTCTACCCGCGACCGTCCTCGACGGCGTGGTGTGGATGGACGAGCTCGGGCCCGGACCTGCCGCCGGGCCGGCCCCCGACGCCGACGCCGACCAGCTGGCGTACGTCATTTACACCTCCGGCTCGACCGGCCGGCCCAAGGGCGTGCAGGTCGCGCACGGCGGCCTGGTCAACATGGCGGCCGCGCTCGCCCCGACGCTCGACGCCCGCCGGGGCACCCGGATGCTGCAGTTCGCCGCGTTCGGCTTCGACGGCACCGTGTTCGACGTCGCGGTGATGCTGCCGGCCGGGGGGACGCTCGTCGTGGCCTCGCCCGAACAGCGCGCCGACCCGCGCGCCCTCGTCGCGATGCTGCGCGCCGAGGCCGTCGAGGTGCTCAGCGTCGCCCCGTCGTTGCTCGCCGTCATCGACCCGGCCGACCTGCCCGCCGCCCGCACCCTGCTCATCGGCACCGAGCCGGTCGGCGCGCGGATCGGCCGGGACTGGGCGCCCGGGCGGCGGGCGTTCGTCGGCTACGGCCCGACCGAGACCACCGTGCTGGCCAGCACGGCCCGCATCGATCCGGAGAGCGAGGACCCGCCGCCGATCGGCGCCGCGCTGCCCAACACCCGGCTCTACGTCCTCGACGACCACCTCGCCCCGGTACCCGTCGGCGTGGCCGGCGAGCTGTTCGTCGCGGGCGTCCAGGTCGCCCGCGGGTACGGCGCCCGGCCCGCGCTCACCGCCGAGCGGTTCCTCGCCGACCCCTTTCAGCCCGGTGGCGCCCGCATGTACCGCACCGGCGACCGTGCGCGGTGGCGCGCCGACGGGCAGGTCGAGTTCCTTGGCCGCACCGACCACCAGCTGAAGGTCCGCGGCTTCCGGGTCGAGCCCGGCGAGGTCGAGCACGTCCTCGCCGCGCACCCCGGTGTCCGGCAGGCGGTCGTCGGAGCCTGGGGCGAGGGCGAGCAGCGGCGCCTGGCCGCGTACCTCGTCCCGGCCGACCCGGCCGCTGGCCTGCCCGAGCTCGGCGAGCTGCGCGACCTGGCCCGGGCGAGCCTGCCGGAGTACCTGGTGCCGTCGGTGTTCGCCGAACTCTCGGCGCTGCCGCTGACGCCCAACGGCAAGCTCGACCGCGCGGCGCTGCCGGCACCCGACGAGGCCGCCCGCACCGGCGAGTACGTCGCCCCGACGACGCCGACCGAGCAGCGGCTGGCCGGCATCTGGCGCGACGTGCTCGGCGTGCAGCGGGTCGGCGCCGAGGACGACTTCTTCGCCCTGGGCGGCCACTCGCTGCTCGCCACCCGGGTCGTCTCCCGAATCCGCGACGCCTTCGGCATCGACCTGGCCCTCGCCGCGCTCTTCGACCGGCCGACCCTGGCCGCGCTGGCCCGCGCCGTCGAGGAGCGGATCTGGCAGGAGATCGAGCAGCTATCGGAGAGCGAGGCCCTGCAGATGCTGCACGCCCACGCCCAGGACGCGACCCGGCCCGACGAGGACGGTGTGACCCGATGACATTCTCGCCCGAGGAACTGCTCCGGCGGCTTGACGAACGGGGCGTGCGCCTCGACGTCGTCGACGGGCGGCTGCGGGTCGTCGCGCCGCGCGACGCCCTGACCCCGCCGCTGCGCGACGGACTGCGCGAGCACCGCGACGCGCTCACCGCGCTGGTGCTGGCCGGCCGGCCGGCCGAGGAGCCGCCGGCCGGTGGGCAGGCCCCGCCGATCCGCGCCGCCGGCCGGGACCGGGAGCTGCCGCTCTCCTTCGGCCAGCAGCGGCTGTGGTTCCTCGACCAGCTCGATCCGGGCTCGGCGCAGTACAACGTCCCGATGCGCTGGCGGCTCGGCGGCGAGCTGGACGTCGGGGCGCTGCGCGCGGCGCTCGGCGGCGTCGTCGGCCGCCACGAGGTGCTGCGAACCCGCCTGGTCCCGGGCTCCGACGGCGTCGCCCACCAGGTGATCGACCCGCCGCGGCCGTTCCCGCTGCCGATGGCCGACGTGTCCGGCGGCGGGATGGCGGTCGCCGACTGGCTGGCCACCCAGGACGCCCACACCGCCTTCGACCTCGCCGACGGCCCGCTCTGCCGGGCACTGCTGATCCGGCTGGCGCCCGACGAGCACCTGCTGGCCCTCTCGGTCCACCACGTCGCCTTCGACGAGTGGTCCGAGCGGATCTTCCGGCGTGAGTTCGGCGCGCTCTACGACGCGTTCCGGGCCGGCGACCCGGACCCGCTGCCGCCGCTGGCCGTGCAGTACGCCGACTTCGCCGTCTGGCAGCGCGAGTGGCTCTCCGGCCCGACGCTGGAGGCCCAGCTCGACTACTGGCGCCGGCGCCTGGCCGGCCTCACCCCGCTGGAGTTGCCGGTCGACCGTGGCCGCGTGGCCCGACAGTCGCGGGCCGGGGCGCGGCACACGTTCGCCGTCGAGCCGTCTGTTGCCGAGGCGCTCCGCGCGCTGTCACGGGGGCAGGGCGCGACGATGTTCATGACCACGCTCGCCGCCTTCGCGGTGCTCCTGGGCCGCTACTGCGGCACCGACGACGTCGCCGTCGGCGCGCCGGTGGCCAACCGCGGCCGGCCCGAGACCGAGGATCTCATCGGCTTCTTCGTCAACACGCTCGTGCTGCGCTGCGACCTGTCCGGCGACCCCTCGTTCACCGAGCTGCTCGGCCGGGTACGGGGCACCGCGCTGGAGTCCTACGTCCACCAGGACGTGCCATTCGAGCAGCTCGTCGACGCCGCCGCCACCGAACGGGACCGTTCGCGTACGCCCCTGGTCGAGGTGATGTTCGACTACGCCGCCGCGGAGCCCGGCGACGGCGACGGCCCCGACGGGGAGGTGACCGCCGCGCCACCCGTGAAGTTCGACCTGCTCGTGACGCTCGGCGATACGAGCGGGGGCGGGCTGGCCGGCGCGATCGAGTGCCGCGCGACGCTCTTCGACGATGCTATGCCGGCCCGGCTCGCCGAGCACCTCACCGTGCTGCTCGGCGCGATCGCCGCCGATCCCGGCCGGCCGTTGTCGGCGCTGCCGCTGCTGAGCGCCGCCGAACGCAGCCGCCTGCTGGAGGAGGGCGACCGCACCACCGTGCCGCCGCCCCCGGACGGCGGCGTCCATCACCTGATCGCCGCCCGCGCGGCAGCCCACCCGGACGCGGTGGCCCTCGTCTTCGACGGGCGCACGCTGACCTACGGCGTCCTGCTCGACCGCGCCGCCCGGCTGGCCGGCCATCTCACCGTCCTCGGCGTGGGCGCCGAAAGCATCGTCGGGCTGCTCCTGGAGCGCGGTGCCGACATGGTCACCAGCATGCTCGCCGTGTGGCTGGCCGGCGGCGCCTATCTGCCGCTGGACTCGCAGTACCCGGCCGAACGGCTCGCGTACATGCTCGCCGACAGCGGTGCCCGCGTGCTCGTCACCGACGGCGCGCCCGGCGCCACGATCGCCGGCGCCGCCGCCGTCGTCCGCCTCGACAACCTCGGCGCGGACACCGTGCCCGCCTGGACGCCGGCGACGGTTGCGCCGGAGTCGCTCGCCTACGTGATGTACACCTCGGGCTCCACCGGCCGGCCCAAGGGCATCGGGGTCACCCACCGCGACATCGCCGCCCTCGTCGCGCCCGGCGACTACCTCGCGATCGCCCCCGGCGACGTCATCGCCCAGGCGTCCACCACATCCTTCGACGCCGCCACGTTCGAGATCTGGGGCGCCCTGGCCAACGGCGCGACGCTCGCCGGGATTCACCGCGACGCACTGCTTTCGCCGCGCCGGCTCGCCGTCGAGGTGCGTCGCCACCGGGTCACCGCGCTGTTTCTGACCACGGCCCTGTTCAACCAGGTCGCCGCCGAGTTCCCAGACGGGCTGCACAGCGTGCGCACCCTGCTGTTCGGCGGCGAGGCCGTCGACCCGCCCAGTGTCCGGCGTGTGCTGGCCGCCGGTGGTCCGCAGCGGCTGCTGCACGTCTACGGCCCCACCGAGACGACCACCTTCGCGACCTGGCATCCGATCGCCTCGGCCGACGGCGGCACCGTGCCCATCGGTCGGCCGCTGCCCGGGATGCGCGCCCACGTCCTCGACCCCGCCCTCGGCCTCGCCCCGGTCGGGGTCGCCGGCGAGCTCTACCTCGCCGGCGAGGGCGTCGCTCGTGGCTACCACGGCCTGCCGGCCCGTACCGCGGAGAGCTTCGTCGCCGACCCGTTCGCTGCGGACGGTTCGCGGATGTACCGCACCGGCGACCGGGTACGCCGTACCGTCGGCGGCGAACTGGAGTTCCTCGGCCGGTTCGACCAACAGGTCAAGGTGCGCGGCTTCCGGATCGAGCCCGGCGAGATCGAGGCGGCGCTCGCCACCCACCCGGCCGTGCACACCGCGGTCGTGACCGTTCAGGGCGACGGCGAGCAGGCCTGGCTCGCCGCGTATGTCGTGCCGGCCGACCTCGCCGAGGGCGTCCCCGACGCCCGCGAGCTGCGCGAGCACCTCCGGCAGCGGCTGCCCGCGTTCATGCTGCCGTCCGGGTTCGCCGAACTCGCCAGCCTGCCACTCAACGCCAACGGCAAGATCGACCGGGGCGCGCTGCCCGTGCCCGACCGGACGGGCGGCGAGGGACACACTGCGCCCGCGACCCACACCGAGCAGTTGCTGGCCGCGATCTGGGCCGAGGTCCTCGGCGTGGACCGGGTCGGGGCCGAGGACGGGTTCTTCGACCTCGGCGGGCACTCGCTGCTCGCGACCCGCGTCGTGTCGCGGGTGCGGGCCGTGTTCGATGTCGAGGTACCGCTGGCGGCGCTCTTCGACGCCCCGACCGTGCGTGATCTCGCGGTCGTGGTGGACGGGGCCCGCGAGTCGGTCTCCCCGCCGGTGACGGCTGTCGGGCGGGACCGGCCGCTGCCGCTGTCGTTCGCGCAGCAGCGGCTCTGGTTCCTCGACCGGCTGGAGCCGGGCTCGACGCAGTACGTGATGCCGATGCCGCTGCGGTGGGACGGCCCGATCGACGTGGCCGCGCTGGCGGCGGCCCTGGCGGGGCTCACGGCCCGCCACGAGATCCTGCGGACCCGGCTGGTGTCCGGCTCGGACGGGGTGCCGTACCAGGTGATCGACCCGCCGCGCCCGGTGCCGCTGCCCGTCGTGGACCTGTCCGGACGCTCAGACGCAGCCGACGTGGCGGACGAGTTGCTGGCCAGGGCCGCGGCCGCACCGTTCGACCTGGCCGCCGGGCCGTTGCTGCGGGCGACGCTGCTGCGGCTGGCGCTCGGCCGGCACGTGCTGTCGCTGGTGCTGCACCACGTGGTCGCCGACGAGTGGTCGGGCCGGGTGCTGCACCGCGACCTGACCGCCCTGTACGAGGGCGTGACGCTGCCCGCGTTGCCGGTGCAGTACGCCGACTTCGCCGTCTGGCAGCGGGAGGTGCTGCCGGCCGCGGTCCTCGACGAGCAGTTGGCCTACTGGCGCCGCCGCCTCGCGGGCGCACCGGTGCTCGATCTGCCGACCGACCGGCCGCGACCGCCCGTGCGCTCGTCGCGGGGGGCGGCGCTGCCGTTGACCGTCGACGCGGACACGACCGAGCGGCTCCGGCGGTTGGCCCGTGAGCACGACGCCACCGTGTCCATGACGATGCTGGCGGCGTTCGCGGTGGTCCTCGCCGGCCACGCCGACACCGACGACGTCGTGGTCGGCTCGACGGTCGCCAACCGTGGACGCGGCGAGGTCGAGGATCTCGTCGGGTTCTTCGTCAACACCGTCGTGCTGCGGCTCGACCTGTCCGGCGACCCGACCTTCGCCGAGTTGCTCGGCCGGGTCCGCGGCATCGCCTTGGACGCCTACGCGCGACAGGACGTGCCGTTCGAGCGGGTCGTCGAGGCCGTCGGCGGGGGCCGGGACCGCTCGCGGTCGCCGCTGTTCGACGTCATGGTGAACTTCCTCGGCGACGACGTCGGCCCCGTGCCCGCGGCCGACGGGGTCGTGCCCGCGGTGGCGAAGTTCGACC
>NZ_JCANNB010000067.1:0-16709 GCF_059553435.1 Micromonospora sp. PRAS1 | reverse complement strand
GGGCAACGGGCGGATGTGCGCGGCCTGCAAGACCGGTTGGACCTTGTTGCCGGTGATGGCGCAGCGGCGGCCATAAGCGCCGAGCACGACCGCCTTGAACGACTGCTGGCCGAGGCGCTGCGGCACCAGCCTCGGGTCACCATAAACCGGTCCCGGGCGGTGCCACGGCTCGGTCAGATCAACCTCGAACGTCGCCCCCAGCAGGCGACCGATCAGCGGGTTGAAGAATTCCGCAGTCTCCACAGCAGCGAGGTCATAGGTCTTCCCCTGCACCAGGTTGGCGGCGAACCCGGGCGGCGGGCCGGCCATCGATCCGCCGGGGAAGAAGACGGTGTCCCGGACGAAGATGCAACCGATGAAGGGATCTTCGCCCGGCTCGATCGGCTGCCTGCGGTATCGGCCGACTCTGCGCCTCAGTTCATCGAGGCTGGCGGTGCCGTTCGCTTCGCCAAACAACTCCCAGGCTTCCGAGATCCGCAGCCGCTCGAAGCCGCTGAAGAAGCCGCCGCCGACGATTCGGTTGAGCGGGTAGTGCGCCTTGAAGAGAAAGGGCTCCCCCGGCGTCAGGGCCCGGAACGAGCCTCCACCCGGTCGCCAGAAGTTGACCTCACTGAGCTGCGGGCGCTCCGCCAGGAAGCGGAACCACGCCTCGTCAGTCACCCCCACGAAAGCCTTCACAGTGGACAGTTTCCGCCGTCAATGATCTCCCCGGCTACCGCCCGAACGGCCACGCCTCGTCGGCAGGCAATCTTGGACGATTTCGGCCCTCATGAGGGCTGGATCGCCCGGGGTGCCCCGCGTCACGGTGCGCCAGGGGCGGGTAAAGGGGTTGCTGGGGGGGCATCGATGGGGGTTGGGTGGGGTGAGCCGAGCGCACCGGCTCGAAGCCGGTCGAGTGGAGGGAGTGGCGACATGAGGCACGCAGCGACGCAGGTCCAGCGAGCATCCGTTTCCGACTTCATCGAATCGAGGCTTTGTGCGTACGTGGAAAGTGTGGGCGCCGCGCGGCGCTGGTAGTTGCGACGGGGGCCGCTGATGTCGGTCTTCGATGATCCGGGGCATTTTGGCCGCTACTGGGCCGACACCTACGACCAACCTGGCGGGCTGCCCGACCCGGAGCCGGCGGTTGAGTTCCTCGCCGAGTTGGTCGGGGACGGGGCCGGTCCGGTGCTGGAGTTGGCCAGCGGCACCGGTCGGGTCGCCGTTCCGCTCGCCGCTCGCGGCATCGCCGTGGAGGGGGTCGAGGGCTCGGCGGCCATGGTCGCGAAGATGCGTGAGAAGCCTGGCGGCGAGGCCATTCCGGTGGCGGTGGGCGACATGGCGGACGTGCCAGCGCCCGGCGGGCCGTACAGCATGGTGTTTCTGGTCTTCAACACGCTGTTCAACCTGGTTCGGGCCGAGCGGCAGGCGGATTGTTTCCGCAACGTCGCGCGGGTGCTGAAGCCCGGCGGCGCGTTCGTCATCGAGACGTTCGTGCCGAACGAGGCGGACTTCGACCGGGACGAGCAGATCCAGATGCGGGATGTGACCGAGGAGTCGGCCACCATCAGGTTGCACAAGTACGACCGGGCGGCGCAGACCTTCCTGCGGCAGACCATCACCTTCGACGGTACGGGGGTGCGCCTGCACCCGTTCGCCATGCGGTACATGTGGCCGGAGCAGATCGACGAGATGGCGGCCGACGCCGGCCTCCACCTGGCCGAACGGTACGCCGACTGGCACCGCACCCCCTTCACCAGTGAAAGCCCCTCCCACATCTCCCTCTACCGAATCAACTGAGGGAATCCTGGTACGGGAGCGCCCTCCCGGGGGCCCTCCCGTACCAGGATCTCAGAGTGGGCCGAGCACGGTGGCGGGGTCGGCGGGGAGGTGCAGGGTTTCCAGGACCGTCAGGAGTTGGCGTTCTTCGTAGCGGAAGTGGGACTCCATGATGGCGGCCACCCCTTCCAGGTGCCGGTTCAACTCCTCGGGCGGGGCGGCCCGCGCCACCGCCGCCTGGAGCCCGCCCAGCAGGTGCGCGATCATCGAATGGTCCTGCTGCAAGTAGCGCAGCGTGTCCCGCAGTTCGGGGTGCTGCTCGGCGATCGCGGGGAACAGGTCACGGTCCTCGCCCTCGTGATGGGCGTTCAGGGCAGCGCAGAACCCGTGACAGAACAACAACAGATCTCTGGTCGCCGGCTCGGCCGGCACACCGTCGGCCAGGGCCTCCCTGGTCACGGTCAACGCTTCGCGGAGTCTGGCGTGCACCCGGCGCAACTCATGGCTCCAGGCCACCAGCCTGGTCTGCTCGCCCTCACCCACAGGTGACGGGCGAAGGTACGACGATCATCACCGTCGAATCCCTTCGATCCGGCGCCTCCATGCCTGACACGGTCTGCCACCGACACGCGACGCTGCGGCAGAAGTTAGCACAGGACGCGCCCTGCCGGCGTTGCGGGGTGCAGACGCTGCCGGCCGACATGGCGGTTGCCTGAGACAATGATCGACATGTCGATCCGTACCGCTGTGCTGGCCAGGCTGCGCCGGGTCCGGGAAAACGGCCGAGGGCGCTGGTTACGGCGGGCGGCGCTGGCGGCTGTGCTCGGTGCGCTGCTGCTGACCGGCGCCAGTTGGGCCAGCGTGAGCTGGATCCGCTCCGGCGCCGAAGGCCGGATGTTCACCACGCAGGGCGCGCCGGAGACGCCGGTCGCCCTGGTGCTGGGCACCCGGGTCCAGCCGGACGGCACCCCGGCCCCGTTCCTCAGCGCCCGGCTGGAGATCGCCCGCGAGCTGTACGCCACCGGCAAGGTCCAGGCGATCCTGGTCTCCGGCGACAACATGCACGCCGACTACAACGAGCCCGAGGCGATGCAGCGTTGGCTTGTCGAGCGGGGCGTACCCGCCGACAAGGTGGTGCTGGACCACGCCGGCTTCGACACGTACGACTCGTGTGCCCGCGCCAAGCGGATCTTCGGCGTGGAGCGGGCGACCGTGGTCACCCAGCAGTTCCACCTGGCCCGGGCCGTCACCGTCTGCCGGCACCTCGGCGTGGACGCCATCGGTGTCGGCGACGAGACGGCCCGGGAGTTCGACCGGACCTGGCAGTTCGCCTCCGCCCGCGAGTACGGCGCCAGCGTGAAGGCCGCGTTGGACGTGCTCTCCGGCCGTGACCCGGTGCACCTCGGGCGCCGGGAGACCGGCGTCGACGACGCCCTCCGCAAGGGCTGACCAGGCCATCCGGGAGCCAGCGCCGACGATTGTGCGGCCCGCCCCGAGGGGCCTACGCGACGAAGGTGGTCCGGCGACGGCGGGCGATCAGGTACGCGGCGCCACCGAGGAGCAGCAACCCGCCGCCCACGCCGGCCACGGTCGCGGTCTGCGTACCGGTCACCGGCAGTCCGCCGCCCTGGCCGTCGTCCTCGCCGGGAACGCCCGGGCTGGCCGAGGGAACATCGGTCGGCGTACCGGTCGGGGTGGCGCTGGGCGTCACCGTCGGCGGCGCGGTCGGCGTGGCCGTGGGCGGCGCGGTCGCGGTCGGCGTGGCCGTGGGCGTCGGGGTGGCCGGCAGGACGAGTACGACGTCGACAAAGCCGAGCGGGTTCGGCGGCTCCAGCCCCACCAGCGGCACGGACGGGGTGCTCAGGGTCAGCGGGGCGCCCGTGCCCCGGACCGCCTTGCCAGGCGGGTAAGCCGAGCCGTCGGCCACCTGCTGGATGCCGCCGCGCCCATCGATCTCCGCCTTGCTGTACCAGCGGTGGATGATCGGCGAGATGTCCTCCGGCTTGGCGTTCGGGATGGTAGCGATGCCCAGCCCCAGCGCCGCCAGGCTCTCGCCCGGGGCCAGTTCCGCGTTGAATTCGCACCAGGCCGAACTCTGGTTGGTCCAGAAGGCGTACCAGCAGTTCTCATACGTCTTCGTGTAGGCGAGATCGTCCAGAATCCGGACGTGGACGACCAGGCCGTCGACCGGTGCGTCCCCGATGTTCGTCACCCCGAGCAGGGCCGGCACCTGCTCACCCCGGCCGACCCGGTGGCTACGGCGACCATCAACCGCCGGAAGCTCTTCGGTGCCGGCGGCGAGCTTCGCCGAGTCGGACGTCGACTCCGCCGGGGCCGCTGCGGCGGCCGGTGTGGTGAGCAGGCCAGCCGCGAGGAGTACGGCGCTCACGGCGAGCAGGGCAGAAGGACGCATGGCCGTGGAACCCCCGTGGATCTACGTCGATGACCGCGTCACCATACAGCAACCCGCCACCGCCCAGCGGTCCCCTGTGGCCGGTCGGACTCGCCGGTCGGACTCGCCGGTCGGACTCGCCGGTCGGGCGGAGGCGGCAGCGCCCTCAGCCGGCGGGCGTGGTCAGGTCCAGGAACATCACGTGCAGCCCGACCAGGCCATGCTCGGGATGGTCGAACGCCTGCGGAACGGTGGCGAGCACCTGGAAGCCGAGCGATCGCCAGAGCCGCACCGCGGCTTCGTTCGTCTCGACCACCGCGTTGAACTGGATGCTGTGGTATCCGGTCGTACGCGCCCAGTCGACGACGTGCTCGCCGAGGGCGCGGCCGACGCCACGACCGGAGTGCTGCGGATCGACCATGAAGCTGGCCGTCGCCACGTGAGCGCCCCGACCAGGCCGGTTCGGGTGCATCTTGGCGCTGCCCAGGATCGTCGCACCGTCCACCGCGACGACGGTGCGCCCCGGCGGCGGCTCCATCCACCAGCCGCGAGCCTGCTCCAGGGTCAGGCCCTCCGGATATGCGTAGCTCTGCCCCTGCGCGACGATCGTGCTGAAGAAGGGATAGATCAGGGGCCAGTCGTCGTCCCGGGCGTCGCGGATCAGCATGCGGTCGACCTCAGACGTTGAAGCGGAACTCGACCACGTCGCCGTCCTGCATGACGTACTCCTTGCCCTCGATGCGGACCTTGCCCGCCGCCTTGGCCGCCGCCATCGAACCAGCCTCGACCAGGTCGGCGTAGGAGACGACCTCGGCCTTGATGAAGCCGCGCTGGAAGTCGGAGTGGATCACCCCGGCGGCCTCCGGCGCGGTCGCGCCGATCGGAACCGTCCAGGCCCGCGCCTCCTTGGGCCCGGCGGTGAGGTACGTCTGGAGCCCGAGCGTGCGGAAGCCGACCCGAACCAACTGGTCCAGCCCCGGCTCGGACTGCCCGATCGACTCCAGCAGCTCGCGGGCCTCTTCCTCGGGCAGGTCCACCAGCTCGGACTCGATTTTGGCGTCCATGAAGACCGCCTCGGCCGGGGCGACAAGAGCCCGCAACTCGTCGAGGAACTCGGCGTTGTTCAGCTCCGCCTCGTCGACGTTGAAGACGTAGAGGAACGGCTTGGTGGTGAGCAGGTGCAGCTCGCGCAGGTGGTCCAGCTCGATCTTGGCAGCTGCGGCACCCGCGTACAGGGTGGTGCCGTTGTCCAGCACCTCGACGGCGGCCTTCGCGGCGGCGACGGCGGCGGCCCGGTCCTTGCGGAGCTTGGCCTCCTTCTCCAGCCGGGGCAGCGCCTTCTCAAGCGTCTGAAGGTCGGCGAGGATCAACTCGGTGTTGATCGTCTCGATGTCGTCGGCCGGCGAGACCTTGCCGTCGACGTGCACCACGTTCGGGTCGGAGAAGGCGCGGACGACCTGGCAGATCGCCGAGGCGTCGCGGATGTTGGCCAGGAAGGCGTTGCCCCGCCCCTGGCCCTTGGAAGCGCCGCGCACCAGCCCGGCGATGTCGACGAACGACACCGGGGCGGGGATCACCTTCTGCGAGCTGAAGATCTCGGCCAGCTTCTCCAGCCGCTCATCCGGCAGCCCGACCACCCCGACGTTTGGCTCGATCGTCGCGAACGGGTAGTTCGCGGCGAGCACGTCGTTCTTGGTGAGCGCGTTGAACAGGGTGCTCTTGCCGACGTTGGGCAGGCCGACGATGCCGATGGTGAGACTCACGACGAGCCAGCTTACGCCGCTACCCGACGATCACGGGCAGCGGTGGGTCAGCTCGACACCATCGGCCAACGGCAGCCCGCCGGGAGCCAGCTCGGCAGCGGCGGCCAGCGGCAGCCCGCCGGGAGCCAGCTCGCCGGCGATGGCCAGCGGCAGGGCACCGGGAGCCAGCTCGCCGGCGGCGGCCAACGGCAGGGCACCGGGAGCCAGCTCGCCGGCGGCGGCCAGCGGCAGCGCGCCGGGAGCCAGCTCGGCAGCGGCGGCCAGCGGCAACGCGCCGGGAGCCAGCTCGGCAGCGGCGGCCAGCGGCAGGGCGAAGCGGGCTTCCGCGGCGGGACCGGCCGTGTGCGACTCGCGGAGCATCCAGCGGACCTCGTCGACCGTCCAGCCCAGCTCCGGCCGGCGGGCGATCTCCCGGAGCAGTCGCAGCCCGGCCCGGGTGTCGTCGTCGTAGAAGCGCATGCACCAGTGGTGCACCCACATGCCCAGTGCCCGTACGCCATCGGGTGTCAGGGAGCGCAGCAGCCGGCCGCAGGCGGTGTCGTCGAAGGCCCGGCCCGGGTCGTCGGCGCGGTCCCGCTCGATGGCACCGACCGCGGCGGGTGCCACCGCCCGCATCCGGTCGTAGAAGCCCTGGAGCACGGCTGTGTCCAGCGGTGGGTGCCCGTCCCTCGACGCCGCCACCCGACCCGCCACGCTCGCCATCGCCGTACCCCTTCTTCAGTTGGTGGCCGCACGCTACCGACCACAACCGACACTTTCCCGCCCGGCACCCACCGGCGCTCGGCACCGCCGCTCGGCACCGCCGGCCGCGCGAGGCTCGGATGTCGGGTTGTTAATAAGGGGCCCTTCCTCTACCGCAGGCGTTAACAGGGGGCCCTTCCTTACAGCCAGGTCCGAAAACCGCCAGCTGGGGGGTCGGGGTGGGCGCATCATCGGTGGTGTGGAGTTGGACTTTGAGCGGTGTTACCGGGCCGTCGACAGCCGCGACCAGCGGTTCGACGGGTGGTTCTACACGGGCGTGACCTCGACCGGGATCTACTGCCGGCCGTCCTGTCCGGCGATGACGCCGAAGCGGCAGAACGTCCGGTTTTTTCCCTCTGCGGCGGCGGCGCAGGGCGCGGGGCTACGGGCCTGCCGGCGGTGCCGGCCGGACGCCTCGCCCGGCTCACCGCAGTGGGACGTCCGCGCCGATGTGGTGGGGCGGGCCATGCGGCTGATCGCCGACGGGGTGGTCGACCGGGACGGGGTACCGGGGCTGGCGGCTCGGCTCGGGTACACCGAGCGGCACCTGCATCGGATGCTCCGGGCGGAACTCGGGGCGGGACCGCTGGCGCTGGCCCGGGCCCAACGCGCGCAGACCGCCCGGACGCTCATCGAGTCCACCGGGCTGGGGTTGGCCGAGGTCGCCTTCGCCGCCGGATTCGGCAGTGTCCGGCAGTTCAACGACACCGTCCGCGAGGTCTACGGGGTGGCCCCGTCGCAGTTGCGGGCGGGGCGCCGGGGCACGATCGGCGGGGCGGGCACGGTCAGCCTGCGCCTGGCGTACCGCCCGCCGCTGCACGCCGCCGCGCTCCTCGACTTCCTCGCCCGACGCACGCTGCCCGGGGTGGACGAGGTACGCGACGGGACGTACCGCCGGGGGTTGCGGTTGCCGAACGGTACCGGCGAGGCCGCCCTGACCCCGGCGGACGGGTACGTGGCGGCGACGCTGCGCCTGACCGACCTGCGTGACCTGTCCCCCGCCGTGGCCCGCTGCCGGCGCCTGTTCGATCTCGACGCGGATCCGGTCGCCGTCGACCAGACCCTCGCCGCCGATCCGGCGCTGGCCCCGGCGGTGGCGGCGGAGCCCGGCGTACGTGTCCCGCGCGCGGTCGACGGCTTCGAGATGGCGGTACGCGCCATCGCCACCCAGCAGGTCTCCCTGGCCTCCGCCCGCACCACCCTCACCCACCTCCTGACCCACCTACCCGCCACCCCGAACGCTGTTGATCAAGAGGTTCTGGTCGGGAACAGCGCCACGGATGACGCAAACCTCTTGATCAACGGGGTCAAGGGCGCGCCTGTGCGGGGGTTTCCGGGTGCGGAAGAGGTGTTGGGGGTGCCGGACTCGGCGTTTCGGATGGACAGCCGGCGGCGGGAGGCGATCCGGGGGGTGGCTCGGGCGGTCGTGGACGGCGAGTTGGAGTTGGCGCCGGGTGGGGACCGGAAGGAGACCGTGCGACGGTTGCTGGCGATCCCCGGGGTCGGGCCGTGGACGGCCGGCTACGTGGCGATGCGCGCCCTCGGTGATCCCGACGAGTTCCTCTCCACCGACCTCGCGGTGCGCCGCGGTGCCGCCGCCCTCGGCCTGCCCGACGACCCGAAGACCCTCGACGGGGACGCCGCCCGCTGGCGCCCCTGGCGCTCGTACGCGGTGCTCCGGCTGTGGCGAGCAGCGTGAACCCGACCGCAACAGGCAGCGTGAACCGGACCGCAACAGGCAGCGTGCGCCCGCCCGCAGCAGGCAGCATGAGATCGACCTTGGAGGAGAGCGTGCAGAGCACGAGCATGGACAGCGTCACCATCGATACGCCCGCCGGCCCGTTCAGCGTCGTCGCCGGGCCGGACGGCGCGGTACGGGCCGCCGGGTTCACCCCCGATCCGGCAAACCTGCTGCCGTTGATCCACCCGAGCCTGCGCGGCGAACCACAACAGCAGGCCGAAATACAACAGCGGGCTGAACTTCGGCAGCGGGCCGAACTCGGCCCGGTCACCAGGGCGGTCGCGGCGTACCTCGACGGTGAGCTGACCGCGATCGACACGGTCCCGGTCGAGCAGCACAGCGGCGGGGCGTTCATGACCCACGCCTGGGCGGTGCTGCGCGAGGTGAAGCCGGGCGAGCCGGTCACCTACACCGGGTACGCGGCGCTGGCCGGCCGACCGGCCGCGATTCGCGCCGCCGCGGCGGCCTGCGCCCGCAACGCCGCCGCCCTCTTCGTCCCCTGTCACCGGGTGCTGCGTACCGACGGGACGCTTGGCGGTTACCGCTGGGGGCTGCCGGTGAAGGAATGGCTGCTCGCACACGAGCAGCGCGGCCGCTGAGCCGACCGGTTGTCATCGGGCCGTGGGGCTCAGGCCCGATGGTCGGGCCCAGAGGGCGACGGCGGCGACCAACGCCACGCCTGCCGTGAGCACGAAGGTGCCGGCCGTACCGGCCCGTTCGACGAGGATGCCGGCCACCGCTCCGCCGAGGCCGAAGCCTGCCGTGTTCGCGGCACCGAGCCAGGTAAAGGACTCGGCCGTACGGCCCGGCACGGCCACCTCGTCGCAGGCGAGGAAGGTGACCGCGAACGCCGGCGCGGTGCCGAGTCCCGCGACCACCGCCAGTCCGGTCATGACGACCATGTTGCCGGCCAGGGAGAGCATCGCGACACCCACGGCGACGGCCGACAGCAGCAGGCTCAACTGGCGTACGCTGCTGCACCGCCACCGCCCGGCACCGTAGGCGGCGCCGCCGATCAGGCTTCCGCTGGCGAAGGCCGCCAGCAACACGCCGGACAGATGGGCGGCGTGCTTACCGTCGGCGAAGGCCGGGAAGGCGACCTGGACGACGCCGAGGACGACGCTGATGCTCAGCACGACGAGCATCAGGATCCGGATCGCCGACGCGGGTGCCCGGCTCCCCCGGGCCGAAGGCTCGCGCGCTGCCGCGCCGCCACGTCGGGGCGGGCCGGCGGCACCGCGCCAGCCATGCACGGCCGGTACGCGGGCGTACCAGACGGTGCCGGCGAGCCCGATGACGGCCAGCGTGGCGAGTGCTCCGCCGGGAGACAGCAACGCGACCAGCAGGGCCACGTTGAGCGGGCCGGCGATGGCGGTCAACTCCTGCGCGTTGGCCTCCACCGCGTAGGCCGCCGGACGCAGGCGTTGACCGACCAGGCCGGGCAGCAGGGCCCGCAGCGCCGCCGCCTGCGCGGGCAGCAGCAGGCCGATCAGCGCCGCGACGGCGAGGGTGACCACCGCCGGGACTCCGATGTGGACGACAGCGACAAAGCCGATCATCGCCAGGCTGTTACCGGCCGCGGTCAGCACCAGCACGCGCTGACCGAGCCGATCGAGCAACCGACCGTGTACCGGCCGGGACAGCGCGGCGGCGAGGCCGAACGCCCCAGCGGAGAACCCGGCCACCACGTACGAGCCGGTGCCCTGTTCGGCGGTGAGCACCATGGCCAGCGGCGTACCGCCGTCGCGCAGCCGCGCCACGAACGCCGCCGCGACCGGTTGGCGGACCACCGACCGACCCAGGATCTGGCGGTAGTTGTCGAGGAGTGCGATGGCCCCATCTTGGCACCGACCCAGGCCAGCCGCCGCGCGTCAGCCGTCCGGATGAGGCCGGTCACCGGAAAAGGCAAGACTGGTGACAACAAGCCGACAGCGGCGCGGCTCCGGTTTGCCGATACCGTCGGATGGTGGCTGCGCGGAGTGACGGCGGCCCGGCCGGCCGTGGCGACGTCGGGCGACATCCCCTGGGTAATCTCTGGCGGCTGCGGCACTACCTACGCCCGCATGCCGTGCAGTTCGGCTGGCTGATGCTGGCCGGGCTCGCCGCCACCGGGGCCGGCATCGCCGTACCGCTGCTGGCCCAGCAGGTGGTCGACGGACCGGTGGCCCGGCGGGACCTGGCCGGCCTGTTCCAGTTGGCCGGGCTCGCGCTGCTGGTCGGGCTGGCCGAGGCATTGCTGATCTTCATCCGCCGGTGGGTGCAGTCGTCCTCCTCGGTGGCCATGGAGGCGGCCATCCGCGACGACGTCTACGCCCACCTCCAGCGGCTGCCGGCCAGCTTCCACGACCGGTGGCCCTCCGGTCAGCTGCTCTCCCGGATCACCAGCGACCTGTCGGTGCTGCGCCGGTTCCTCTCCTTCGGCCTGCTCTTCCTCGTCCTGAACCTGGTCACCTACCTGGTCGTGGTGGTGCTGCTGATCCGGCTGCACCCGGCGCTCGGCCTGCTGGTGGCCGCCAGCGCGGTGCCGCTGTTCCTGATCGCCCGCCGCTTCGGCCGGCACTACCACACCGCGTCCCGGCAGATGCAGGACCAGCAGGGCGACGTGGCCACCCTGGTCGAGGAGACCGCGCAGGGGCTGCGCACCATGCGGGCGTACGGGCGGGGACCGCAGCTGACCGAGCGGTTCGTCGCCGGTACCCGGAAGCTGCACGACATCGGGATCGGCAAGGGGCGGCTGCTCGCCCGCACCTCCGCCCGACTCGACCTGGTGCCCAACCTGACCCTGGGCATCGTGCTGGTGGCGGGCACCGCGGCGGTCGCCGAGGGGCGGCTCACCATCGGTCAACTGGTCGCCTTCGTCAGCCTCCAGCTGATGCTGATCTGGCCGGTGCAGTCGCTGGGCTGGATCATCGCCAACGGGCAGGAGGCGGCCACCGCCGCCGACCGGATCCAGGAGGTGCTGGACACCCCGCCGGCCATCGTGGACGCGCCACACGCCGTCGCCCTGCCGCGCTCGGCGGTACGCGGCCGGCTCCGCTTCGAGGCGGTCACCTTCCGCTACCCGGGCACCACCGCGCCGGTGCTGCGCGGCATCGACCTGACCGTCGAGCCCGGCGAGACCCTCGCCGTGGTCGGCGCCACGGGCAGCGGCAAGAGCACCCTGCTGTCGCTGGTACCCCGGCTGCACGACGTCGAGACGGGTCGGCTCACCCTCGACGGGCACGACGTGCGCGATCTCCGGTTGGCCTCGCTGCGCCAGCTGGTCGCGATGGCCTTCGAGGAGCCCACGCTCTTCTCCATGTCGGTCTGGGAGAACCTCACCCTGGGTCGCCCCGACGCCGGCGAGGACGAGGTACGGGCGGCGCTCACGCTGGCCCAGGCCGAGTTCGCGTACGACCTGCCGTGGGGGTTGCGGACCCGGCTCGGTGAGCAGGGCCTGTCGCTCTCCGGCGGCCAGCGGCAGCGGCTGGCGCTGGCCCGCGCGGTGCTGGTGCGGCCTGCGGTGCTCGTGCTCGACGATCCGCTCTCCGCGCTCGACGTGCACACCGAGGCGGCGGTGGAGTCGGCGTTGAAGCGGGTGCTGCGGGACATGACCGCGCTGCTGGTGGTGCACCGGCCCTCCACCATCAACCTCGCCGACCGGGTCGCGCTGCTGGAACACGGCCGGATCACCGCCGTCGGCCCGCACACCGAACTGCTTGCCACCGTGCCGACGTACCGCGCCCTGCTCACGGCCGAGCCGGCCGCCGCGCCAGCGCCCCGGAGGCCGGTCGAGCCGGCACCTGACGATTTCCCGCTGGTGCGCTCATGACCGCCGCCCAGTGGCGGGGCATCGCGCCCGATCCGCACGCCGACCGCAGCCTGGCCGAGGAGACCTCCCCGGAGGCGGTGGCCCGGCTGCGGGCCCGCAGCCGGGCGCTGCTGGCCGACGTGCTGCGGCCACACCGCAGGCGGCTGGGCGGTGCGGTCGCGCTGCTGCTGGCCCAGAACGCCGCCGCGATGTCCGGGCCGTACCTGGTGATGCTCGGCATCGACCGGGCGATCGAACCGCTGCGGGCCGGTCAACCCGGCCCGCTGGTCGCCGTCGCCGTGGCGTTCGCCGCCGCCACCGGAGTCGAGTACGTGGCCCGTCGGGGCTTCCTCACCCTCTCCGCCCGCATCGGCCAGGCCGTCCTGCTCGACCTCCGCCAGCGGGTGTACGCGCACTTCCTGCGGCTACCGGTGGCCTTTCACGAGCGCTACACCTCGGGCCGGATGATCTCCCGCCTTACCAGCGACGTCGACTCGATCGCCGAACTCGCCGACGGGGGCGTCGAGGGCCTGGTGATGGCGGTTCTGACGATCGTGTCGGTGGCCGGCATCCTGCTCTGGCTGGACCTGCCGCTGGCCGCGGTCACGCTGCTCGCCTTCCCGCTGCTGTTCTGGCTCTCCCGCTGGTTCGCCCGGGCCTCGGCCGCCGCATACCGGCGCACCCGCGAGGCGATGGCCCTGGTCATCGTGCACTTCGTCGAGTCGATGCGGGGCATCCGGGCCGTGCAGACGTACCGCCGGGAACCACGCAACCAGGAGATCTTCGCCTCGGTAAACGACGACTACCGCCGCTCCAGCCGGCACGCGTTCCGCCTGATCGCGACGTACTCGCCGGGGATCAAGCTGATCGGCAACGTCACGGTGGCGGTGGTGCTCTGCTACGGCGGCGCCCGGGTGCTGGACGGCCACATCGCAGTCGGTGTGCTCGCCGCCTTCCTGCTCTACCTGCGCCGGTTCTTCGAACCGATGCAGGAGCTGAGTCAGTTCTACAACTCGCTGCAATCGGCCACGGCGGCGCTGGAGAAGCTCGCCGGGGTGCTCGACGAACGCCCCGAGGTCGCCGAGCCGGCTAATCCCGTTCCGCTGCCCCGCCGCCCGACCAGCGGTGCAGCCAGCGCAACCGGCGGGCCGGGCAGCGCTACCGGCGGTGCAGCCGGCGCGACCGGCGGGCCGGGCGGCGGCGCGGTCACCTTCCGGTCGGTCTCGTTCGGGTACCGGCCGGAGGCGCCGATCCTGACCGGGCTGGACCTGAGCATCCCGGCCGGGCAGACGGTGGCGCTGATCGGGCCGACCGGTGCCGGCAAGTCCACAGTCGCCAAGCTGATCGCCCGCTTCTACGACCCGGTCGCCGGCACGGTCCTGCTCGACGGCGTGGACCTGCGCCAGGTCGCCGACGCCGAGCTGCGCCGGGCGGTGGTGCTTGTCACCCAGGAGACGCACCTGTTCGGCGGGACCGTCGCGGAGAACATCCGGTTCGGCCGCCCGGACGCCGACGACGCCGCCGTGGCGGCCGCCGCGCGGGCCATCGGCGCGCACGACTTCATCGCGGCGCTACCCGACGGGTACGCCACCGAGGTACGCCGACGTGGCGGTCGGCTCTCCGCCGGGCAGCGCCAGCTGGTCGCCTTCGCCCGTGCGTTCCTGGCCGATCCGGCGGTGCTGATCCTGGACGAGGCCACCTCGTCGCTGGACGTGCCGACCGAACGCGCGGTGCAGCAGGCGCTCGGCACCATCCTGCGCGACCGGACGGCGGTGGTGATCGCGCATCGGCTCTCCACGGTGGAGATCGCCGATCGGGTCCTCGTCCTCGACGGCGGCCGGATCGTCGAGGACGGCGCGCCCGCCGAGCTGATCGCCGGCGGTGGCCGGTACGCGGCCCTGCACCACCAGTGGCGGCTCGGTATTTCCGTGCCCGACCCCGGGGCGGTGCCTACCATCGACGGATGACTGACACGGCGCGGACGGCGCGTACCGGCGTCCCCGAGCGTCCGACCCTGGACGGCCTCGAGGAGACCTGGTCACGCCGCTGGCAGGAGGAGGGCACGTACGCGTTCGACCGGAGCAGGGAGCGGTCGGACGTGTACGCGATCGACACCCCGCCGCCGACCGTATCGGGCGAGCTGCACATGGGGCACGTCTTCTCGTACACCCACACCGACCTGGTTGCCCGGTTCCAGCGGATGCGCGGCCGGATGGTCTTCTACCCGATGGGCTGGGACGACAACGGGCTGCCCACCGAGCGTCGGGTGCAGAACGTCTACGGGGTGCGCTGCGACCCGTCCCTGCCGTACGACCCGGACTGGCGGGCACCGGAGGCTCCGGTGGACGACGCCGCCCGCAAGGACCCGACGCCGATCTCCCGGCGCAACTTCATCGAGCTGTGCGAGCGCCTGACCCTCGCCGACGAGCAGGTCTTCGAGGCGCTCTGGCGGCGGCTCGGGCTCTCGGTGGACTGGTCGCTGATGTACACCACAATCGGGCCGGCGGCCCGGGCCGCCTCGCAGCGGGCGTTCCTGCGCAACCTGGCGCGGGGCGAGGCGTACCAGGCCGAAGCGCCGACGCTCTGGGACGTCGGCTTCGCCACCGCCGTGGCCCAGGCCGAGCTGGAGGAGCGGGAACGGCCCGGCGCGTACCACCGGCTGCGGTTCCACGGGCCCGGAGGGCGGGAGGTGCTTATCGACACCACCCGACCGGAGCTGCTGCCGGCCTGCGTCGCGCTGGTCTGCCACCCCGACGACGAGCGGTACGCGGACCTGGTCGGCGCGGTTGTGCGTACCCCCGTCTTCGGGGTCGAGGTGCCGGTGCGCGCGCACGCGCTGGCGGACCCGGCCAAGGGCACCGGCATCGCGATGGTCTGCACCTTCGGTGACCTGACCGACGTGACCTGGTGGCGGGAGCTGGCCCTGGCCACCCGGGTGGTGGTCGGTCGGGACGGCCGGCTGCTGCCGGAGCCGCCGGCCGGGGTGCCCGGCGGACCGTACGCGGCGCTGGCCGGGCAGACCGTGAACGGCGCCCGGCGGAGCGTGGTGCAGTTGCTGGCCGACGCGGGCGACCTGGTCGGCGAGCCGCGCCCGATCACCCATCCGGTGAAGTTCTACGAGCGGGGCGACCGGCCGTTGGAGATCGTCTCGACCCGGCAGTGGTATCTGCGCAACGGCGGCCGCGACGCCGAGCTGCGCGAGGCGCTGCTGGCCCGGGGGCGGGAGCTGCGCTGGGTGCCGGAACACATGCGGCACCGCTACGAGCACTGGGTGGGCGGCCTGAACGGCGACTGGCTGGTCAGTCGGCAGCGTTTCTTCGGGGTGCCGGTGCCGGTGTGGTACCGGCTCGACGACGCTGGCGAGCCGGACTGGTCCCAGCCTCTCACGCCGGACGAGTCTGCGCTGCCGATCGACCCCGCCGAGGACGCCCCGCCCGGGTACGACGAGTCACAGCGCGGCGTGCCGGGCGGGTTCGTCGGCGACCCGGACGTGCTGGACACCTGGGCCACCTCGTCGCTGACCCCGCAGATCGCCGGTGGTTGGGAACGCGATCCGGACCTGTTCCGCCGGGTCTTCCCGATGGATCTGCGCCCGCAGGGGCACGACATCATCCGGACCTGGCTCTTCGCCACTGTGGTCCGGGCGCACCTGGAACACGGCACGCTGCCCTGGCGGACCACCGAGCTCTCCGGCTGGATCCTGGACCCGGACCGCAAGAAGATGTCCAAGTCCAAGGGGAACGTGGTCACCCCGATGGCGCTGCTGGAGCAGCACGGTTCCGACGCGGTGCGCTACTGGTCGGCAAATGGCCGACCCGGCACCGACCTGGCCTTCGACCCCGCACAGATCAAGGTCGGCCGGCGGCTCGCCACCAAGCTGCTCAACGCGTCGAGGTTCGCCCTCGGCCTGGGTGCCGCCGACGCGTTGCGCGCCCCGGCGACCGAGCCGCTGGACCGGGCCATGCTCGCCGAACTCTCCACAGTGGTCGGATCGGCCACCGCCGCCTTCGAGGCGTACGACCACACGGCGGCGTTGCAGACCACCGAGTCGTTCTTCTGGCGGTTCTGCGACGACTACATCGAGCTGGTCAAGGAACGCGCCTACGGCAGCGGTGCCGGGGCCGACTCGGCCCGGGCGGCGTTGGCCACCGCGCTCTCGGTGCAGCTGCGGCTCTTCGCTCCGGTGCTGCCGTACGCCACCGAGGAGGTCTGGTCCTGGTGGCGGTACGGCTCGGTGCACCGGGCACCGTGGCCCACCACGTACGAGGTGGGTCGGGCGATCCAGGGCACCGGCGACCCGCAGCTGCTGCGGTTGGCCTCCGACGCGTTGGGGCAGGTCCGGCGGGCCAAGTCGGAACGGAAGCTGTCCATGAAGGCGGAGGTGCCGCTGGCCGAGGCGCTCGGCCCGGCCGCCCTGCTGGACCAGCTCACCATGGTCGCCGACGACGTGCGGGCGGCCGGCCGGATCGGCAAGCTCGACCTGCTCCCCGACCGCACCCCCGAACTCGTAATCGCCTGCGCGTT
>NZ_JCANNB010000066.1:0-17613 GCF_059553435.1 Micromonospora sp. PRAS1 | reverse complement strand
TGGGATCTGCCGCAGCCAGTCCACGTAGGTGCGGACCTGCGACGTCGCGCTATTCAGCCCGGGCGTCTGGATGAGCGTCTTGACCTCTTCAGGGATTCGGTCATACGCCTTCGCGTACCGCTGGATCTCCGACTCGGTCATGCCTGCCTGCCGAGCCTGCCGCACGAACTCGTCGCGCAGGTCCTTGGTCTTCTCCGTCAGCTCGGCGGACGTCGCCCCAGCCTCGGCGTACTTGACGATCTGGTCCGTGTGGGCCTTGATCAGCGACCGCACGTTGTCCCGGTTCGTCAGCGCCGCCTCGCTGTTGCCCTTGAGCGAACCGCCGTTCTCCTTCGCCGCATCGGTCATCCGTTTCAGTGCCCTGGCGGCGGCGTCCTCGGCCTCTTCCAGCCCAAACATGGTGTCCAAGGCGGCCTTGAGGGCCTTGTCGAGCTCGTCGATGCCGGCGGTGAGGTCCTCGGCCGAGTCGGCGGTCAACCCCAGCGATACCGCTAGCTGCCGGGTGGCCGGGTCCAAGTCGTCGACCGTCTTGGCCTGGCCTTGCATGGCCGCCGTCAGCTGCTCGTGCAGCTCTCGGGCGTTGTGGATGTCGCCGCCCAGCTCCCGCATCGCCTCCCGGACGCTGGTGGCCGAGCGGGTCTGCCCGTCCATCAGATCCGTGACGAGCGACCCGCTGACCTTGTGCTCGTCAAGCTTCGCGTTGACCCGGGCGACCGCGTCGGCCTCGCCGAGGATCGCCTGCGTCAGATCGGCAGCCGAGATACCCAGCTCTCGGGCCCGATCGACGACACCCCGCTTCGCCAGCTCGTTGGCGACCCACAGCCCGGTCTCGCGGGTGACCGCGCCGGACTGCTCGTTGAGCGTGCTCGACAGCTCCCGCGCCCGCCCGCGTGCTTCGGCTTGGCTCATGGCGAAGCTGGTCATCAGGGCGATCGCCCCGGCGATCGCCAACCCCCACGGACCCGCGAGGAAAGTGCCGACGCGCCCCAGGGCTCCGCTCGCCGCCACCGCGGTGGCTGCCAACCGGCCCTGAGCCATCGACAGCTCCAGAATCGCCTGCTTGTAGGCGGCGATGCGAGGGGTGGCGATGAGGATCGTGCCGCCGAGGGTCAGGGTCGCCGCGGCCGCTAGCGCCAGCACGGCCAGCAGCGACTTCACCGGCCCAGGCAGCTCGGCCAGCACGCCGGCGAAGTTGCCGACCAGGTCAGCGGCCGCGCCGACGACCGGCAGGAACGTGTTCCCGATGTCGATCGCGAAGTCGTTGATCTGGTTGCGGGCGATTTGCAGGCGCGCTTCCACCGTCGCGTACCGGGCCTCGGCCTCCTTGAGGAGGGCCGTGTTGTCCTCCCAGCCGCGGTTCGCGATGTCCAGACTGCGCGTGACCAGGTCGCCGGCACCAGCGAGACGCAGCAGCGCATCCCGCAGGATGATTTCCGACAGGCCCAGGTCGCGCAGCGTCTGGAAGACATCGCCGCCGGCCTGCTGCATGCGGCCCAGACCTTGGATGAAGGCGGCGACGGCGCGGGCCGAGTCCTGGCCGTACGCCTGGACGAACTGGTCGCTGCTCATGCCGGCGACCTCGGCGAACTGCTCCAGCCGGTCCCCGCCCTGCCTGACCGAGTCCTCGATGGCGATGAACGCGCGGGAGATGGCGCTACCGCCGGCCTCGGCCATGACACCGACGGAGGACAGTGCACCGGCGAAGCCCAGCACATCGGCCTCGGACATCCGCACGGTCTTACCGGCGCCGGCGATGCGCAGCGCCATGTCGACGATGTCTTGCTCGGTGGTGGCCGAGTTGTTGCCCAGCTCGACGATCGAGGCACCGAGCCGCCCGACGTCGTCGGGCGCCGTCTGCATGATGTTCATCATTCGGGAGAGCGCGAACGCCGCCTCTTCGGACGAAAGGTTGGTGGCCACGCCCAGGTCGACCATCACCCTCGTGAACCCGATGATGTCCTCCCGGGCCACACCGAGCTGGCCGGCTGCCGCAGCCACCCCCGCGATCTCTTCATGGGTCTGAGGCAGCGTCCGGGCGAGTTGCCGCAGCTCGCCCTCCAGCTCGGCCATCTGCTCCGGGGTGCCGTCGATGACCTTGGCGACACCGGTCCACGCCGACTCCCATGAGATCGCCGCCCGGGTGGCCATGACCAGCCCGGCACCGATCGCCGCGCCCGCCGCGAGGAACGTGCCGCCGACCTGCTCCATGGCGGCATCCACGCGGGCCTGCTCGGCCTCCAGCTTCGCCAGCTCACGCTCGAAGGCGGCCGCGCTCTTCTCGGCGCTCTTGAGGCCGGTCTCGAACTTCCGGGGGTCGGCGGAGAGCCGATAACTGAGGTCCTTGTCCATCGGCCCACCTCCCGATCAGTGGCGGCGTTGCAGGTGCACGTACGTACCGCCGCCCAGGGGTTTGTCCTTGACCCGGTCCCGCTCCGCGTCCAGGACCTCGCAGCCGCGACACCGGTCGACAACCGCCTTGTACGCGTGCGGGCCGCCGTTCTCCGACGTCCACTCGTCGGGCCTGGTAGCGCACTTGCGGCACCGCTGGAGCTCCCGCACGTGCTGCCAGATCGCCTTGGACCGGTCGTCGTGCGACCACGCCAGGAATGCCGAGTGCGGGATCTGGTATTCGCGACAGACGTCCAGCTCCAGCGCTAGCTGCGGGTCGTCGTCCAGCCTTTTGGGAGCACCACCGGCTCCGCCGCTCGGCCGGTCATGTTGATCGCCATGCACGCGGCCCACAGGCCCCGCACCTCGCCGGCCGACATGTTCTCGGCGAGCATCACCGCCCAGTCATCAGCCGACATGCCCGAATCGGGGGCGGACGCGGCCAACAACGCCGGCCTGAACGTGTCGTCGTTCCACGACGGCCACGGCGGCGGCGGATCCCCGGCCGCGCGGGCTTCGTCCCGGGCCTGTTTGGCGGCCGCCATCTGCTCGTCGGTGGGCGGGTGCTTGGCGGTCAGCGTCTCCACCGTCACCTTGCCGGTGAGCGGCAGCGCAACCAGGACGACAGTCTCGTAGCAGGCTTCCAGCTCCGCCTGCGCGGCCTCCACCTCGGGCTGCGTAGTGTCGACATCCCGCTCGGCCAGGCGGGCCTGCCTGGCAGCGGCCAGCGCCCGATTTAGGCGCTGCTGGGCGCGCTCGGCGCCGTCCTGATCGACGAGGATCCGGTACGGGATCGACGGGCGGGAGCGGCCGAGGAGCCGCTCCCGCTGCGCCTTGCTCTTGGCCACGGTCAGGACGCCGGGCCCGGAACGACCGCGTCTTCCGACCAGTCGTTGATGGCGAAGTCGACGAGGACCCGCGCGCCTTCACTGCCGGCGACGTCGGTGGTCGGGGTGACCGCGCTGACCTCGACGGCGAACGCCCGCAGCGCCTGGCCGGGGACGTCACCGCCATCGCAGATGACGATGTTGGTCCGGTCGAGACGCTTGATGACGGTCCGCACGTCCTCGGTGTCGATGCTGGCGTAGAAGGCGATCTGCGCGTCACCGGGGTTGATGCGGCCGGCGATCCGGCCGGTCTTGCGCGTACCGAGGTCCGGCACGGCCACGCGGTCGGTGGACACCTCCCACCCGGACACGGCCGCGATCTCCGGGCTGAGGTCGACCGACTCGGCGTGGTCCAGTTCCTCCCGCGTCGGAGCGTTCAGGTCGGCGATGGTCGGCACCAGGTAGACGCAGGTCACCTCAGGGTTGATGAAGCGCTGGGTTGCTGGCAGCGGCTGCGGGGCCATCTCTTCTCCTTGCTCAGTTGAATCCGTGGCGTCGGGCCGCAGCCGCGACAACCTTGACGATTTCCTCGCGGACCTCGGCCCGGCGGGCCTTGGCCGCCGGCTCAAGAAACGGACGGGTTCGCTGCGTGTACCAGCGCTCGCGGTTACCGAAGAACGGGTGCCGGAACGTGCTGCCGCCGGCGATGCCCTCGTACGGGCGGGCGTGCGGCGCCTTGCGCCGGTTGACGCGGACCACCACACCGGACCCGACCCGCCCGTAGAGCACCCGAACGCCGATGGCGCGGGGAATCCGCGACGACCAGGAGGCGCGGCCGCGGGCGTCCTGGGCGACCTTGTCACCGACCCGCTTGAGCGCCGGCCGCAGGTCGCGGCGCACTTCGCGTGGGATTTGCCGCAGGTCGACCACCATCTTGCCGAACGCATCTCGCCCAACAGCCGGCATCAGGATCACCTCCTGGCATAGTGGTGTTACGGTCCGGCGATGACCGAGCCGACCCCGAAGAGCCGGATCCCCAACGCCCCGCTGGCCGCCGCCTCGCTGCTGTCCGGGCTGGCCGCGTTCCTGTCCTTCGTGTGCGGCGCCGAGGTGCTGGGCTGGATCCTCGCCGTCGTCTGCGTGGCGACAGCGCTGTGGTGGTTCAGCCCCGGTGCTGCCAGGCGACGGTGAACCGCACCTCGCACACCCGGCCCTCGCCGGCCTGGCGTACGTCGCTCGTCTGCGACACCGACGTCCGGGCGATGCGGGCCGGCAGACCAGGCACCACCGCGCCGCCGAGCCGCCGATCCGACCGAATCAGCGCCTGGATCGCGTCGTACAGGGCGAACGCGTCCCGGCGGGCTGACGGAGCGGCGGTGCTGCCGGCACGGCGAACCGCGATGATCGCCGGCACCTCCACGGACTCGTACTCCTCGCGGGACAGCTCCGCCCAGGCGCGCACTGTGGTGGTGTCCTCGTCCTCGGGCAGCACCCCGATGGCGATCATCTGGTCGGTGCGCTCGGTGGGCCACCCGTCGGACACCGCCGCGCGGGCGGCCTTGACGGCCTCCAGGGCGGTGATCTCGCGGGCGAGGTAGTCGAGCGCGCCAGGAATGCTGCTGCCCATCGCGGATCACCCGCCTCCCTCTGGATGCTCGTCCTGGGCCAGCCGGCACCCCGGGTGGTGGCAGGTGTTGCCGTGCTCGTTGTACTCCTGCCACGGGTGTGCATCCGCCTGCTGCTCTCGATGGAACGCTGCGAGCGCCGCCCTGATCTGCTTCTCGCGCCGCCAGTAGAACCGCGCGGTGCCGACCACGCCGACGCAGGCGCCGACGATGAACACGTACAGAAGAGTGCCAACAACCCACCAGTTCACAGCACCACCGGCCCGCGCTGGTCGGGCTGGAGCCGCTGGATCACCGCGTTCGGCACGAAGAACCCGAGGCGCAGGTTGCCTTGGAGGCTCGCCTCCAGGCCGGCGTTGCCGAAGTCGTCGCCGCGGCCGCCGTCGAAAGCGCTGTAGTTCCCGCCTTGCTGCGGTCGCCAGTTGATCCGGATCAGCTCCAGCGTCGCCTCAATGATGTTGTGCGGCACCACCGTCTTGCCCGCGACGTACGTGATCTGGACGTTCCGCAGCCCGCCCGGCCACGCTCCGGAACGGCGGGCCAGCAGACCCGACGGCGACCACGAGTAGTCGCCCGCGTCGAGCAGCTGCCCGTCGACGAGCACCTCCACGACCTCGAGTACCGGCGGCCGCTCCAGGATGATGTGGCGGCCGCCGCCGGACGCGGTCTCACTCACGGTGCGGCGGGCCACGACACCGACGACGTCCTCCACCACCGCCGACGCGCTGAGCATCAGGCCGCGCAGTTCCTCGTCATCCGTGGTGTCGTTCAGCGGGATGTTCAGGTGCCCCTTCGCGGGGGCCAGCCCGACGATCGACACCCACTCGGGGTCAGTCGCGTTGACGACGTCCGCGTACGCGGTGGCCGGGCTCGTCGTCGACCACGACACCACGTGCCGGCCGGGCACCGTCGTCACGAAGTCGTACTCGAGTACGCCCGACCCGTCGGCCGGAATACTCACCGTCGGCGTGACCACCGACCCGTCGGGCATCCGGATCTCCAGCGTCGCCGTCGCCGGGTCGGCCGGCCGGCCGGCGGCATCGCGGACGCGGTGCTGGAGCCGGACCGTTCCTCCGACGTCGACCATCAGCGCCTCCTCAGCTCTCGCACCCGGCGGGCGTCCGCTCTGAGCCCGTGCCGCCGCCACTGCTGGTACGCAGCGCGGTCGCGGTCGTACTGGGCGCGGCCGTTGACGCGCCGGTACTGGTCGTCCCAGGCGACCCGGCCGGCGATCGGGTGCATGTGCTCGACCACCACGTCCGACAGGTAAGTGATGCACCGCGCGGCCCGGCCGAGGTCGGCGATCGCGTTGTCGCAGTAGAGGTGCTCGACGTCAGCCGGCACCATCCGGCCCAGCTCCCGCACGATGTCCGACGTCATCGCCCACTGCGTCGGCAGCCGCTCGCCCTGGACCAGGTCGTTGCCGTACACGATCCCGGTCCGCAGCCGGCGCAGCTCGTCGACGTACCGTCCGGCCCACCCGGCGCTGCGGGGCACGTGGTCGTCGCCGGCGAACCCCAACGCGAAGTAGTCCCCGGCCAGCCCGGCCGCGATGCGGTTGAGCTTGTGGACCATCGGCAACCAGCGGGTGATCGTCAGCATCAACGACCGATCCGAGGCCTGCCCCACGTACGCCGCATGGTGCGGATCGTCGCCGTCGACCGCGAACGCCAGCCCGGCGTACGCGTACGCGCCGGTGGCCTCCCACGCGTCGACGAGCCGGGGAACGGACTGCGGCCGGCCCCGGGACGGCACGATCACCAGCAGATCAGCCACGGCCCGCCTCCGGCACCAGCAGCGTGTCCGCCCACCCGTGATCCCGCACCCACTGAATCGCCGGCGTCCACCGATGCTCGGCCGCCCATGCCATCAGGTCCGGCCAGAATGCGCCGTGCGCCTCCGGGCTCTCCGGCTGCGTCTCGACGATCACCAGGTCCAGCGACGCCAGGTCAGCGGACCGCAGGACGTCGAGCTCGGTGCCCTGCGTGTCGACGACCAGAACGTTGGCGGGGTGGCTCGCCTGAACCATCGACACAGGCACCGCCGGAACCGAGAACGTGACCACCGTCTCCTGGGCTGGGTTGCGCACCAGGCCCGAAAAGAGGGCGTCGCGTGTCCGGTGGAACGGCGCGACATTCCAGCGCCCGGCCGATTTGCAAGCCGCGCCGACCAGCCGGATGGCGTGGAACCACGCCTGGCCTCTCAACACCGCCCAGCACTCCGGATCCGGCTCGACCAGCGTGATCGACTCGAAGCCGCACGCCTGGTAGACCGGCACCTCCTCGCCGTGGTGCGCGCCGACGTGGATCACGCCGCGCGGCTCGATCCCAAGCTCGCGGAGAGCGTCAGGCAAGAACCGGAACGTCCACTCACCGTCGAAGACCAGCCTCATGACGACTCCCGATGCCACGCGAAGTGCGGATGGTCGACCACCGGCCGCTCACCGACCTGCGCGATCCGGTCGGGGCGCTGCCACGACGATCCCGCCGGCGAGTACAGGTAGTGGTAGAGCACCCGGGGGATGTACTCCTCCGTACGCAGATGCCGGCGAACCTGCTCCACCCACACCCGGTCCTCCGCACGCCCGCGCCGAGCCCGCCGAAAGTCAGCCAGCAGGGCCAGATCACGCCGGATCGGATCCAAGTGCGTCACGTCGCGCAGCAGGCCCTTGACTCGGTCCCGGTACCAGCGGCGGTGCCGCAGACTGTGGTCGCACACGTCCTGGAGCTCGCCGTCGACGTGGTAGCCGACGCGGAATCCGACGTGGTCCGGGCGGCTGGCCAGCGCCGCCACGATGGCGTCGACGAAGTCGTCCACCACCAGGTCGTCGTCGTCGACGAACGACACGTAGTCGCTGTCGGCGGCCTCCACCAGGGCCTGGCGGATGGCCGGCAGCCCAGGGCGTCCGTTGTTCCACCAGGCCAGCACCCGCACCCGCCCCGTGTGCGGGTCAAGCTGGGGAAGCAACACGTCCAGCAGGCGGCGGAGCAGCACCTCGCGCTGGCCGATGGTCGGGATCAGGATCGACCAGGTCGGCCCGTCACCCACCAGACTCTCCGGGCCGGTCACCCACCGGGCCGGCCGGCCGGTACACACCAAGCTGATCGCAGGCGATCACCACCGCCCGCACATCGGGCATGTGCTCGGCCGCCCACCCGTCGAGCTCCCGCTTGATCTCGTGGACTGTGGCCAGCGGTGTATCCCGGCCGACCCGCACGATCAGCGTGTCGCCCGGCTCCACCACCAGCACCTCACCGTCAACGAACCGGGCCGGCTCTTCCGCCGCGACCTCTTCGGTCACTCGGCGTCCCCGTAGAGCTCGCGGCGGATGTCGTCGCGCGACTTGTCCGCCCACTGCTCCACCGGCGTGCTGGTGACCTCGGCCGCGTGCTGCCGCCACGCTCCGACACCGGACCCCGGGCCCGACGTCGGCGGCCGCCGCGGCTCCTCGACCGCCGGCTCCTGGTCGGCCTCCGGCGCCGGTGCGGGCTCCTCGGCCTCGGGTGCCGGCTCGGCGTCCGGGGCGGGCACCTCGTCCTGCTCCTGGACGGGCTCGTCGACAGGCTGGGCGGGCTGCACGTCACGCAGCTCCCCGGGAGCCGCCGTCGCCTGCTCCACCCCGCCAAGCTGCTCGGTAACCGCGGCCACGCCGGAAGCCGGCGCCGCCGTAGGCTCCTCCTCGGCCGCGTTCGGCAGGTCGTAGTGCACCCGCAGCGGCTGCCAATGCTTCGGGCTCTTCACCACCAGCGGATGTCCTGCCCGGGCGACCGTGACGCCGCGGCGGATCGGGTGCCGGCGGCCCTCGTGCATGATCACGCCCGACGCACGGGCCACCACCAGGTCGCTGTCCACAGCGACTCCTCTCGGGTGTTGGGGCTGCCGGCCGGCGTCCCGATGGGGACGAAACGCCGGCCGGCAGCGGGTCAGGACGTGGCGACCGCGACGCGGAACGCGTTCGGCACCAGGATCTTGGTGCTGTTGCGCCAGCGGGCGTAGATGCCCCGCTGACCGGTCGGCATCCGCCGCGACGCGCCGAAAACGTGCGGCACCAGCTCCACCGTCATGCCGATCCGGTCGACGATGAGGTACTGCTGGAAGTCGCCGAACACCAGGTAGCGGCCGGCCGGCGTCGCCGACATCTCCGACGCCTCGTGCGCCGGGTAGCCGATCAGCTCGGGCGGCAGACCGGCACCGAGCCGCACCCACAGGTCCGGGCCGTCCGAGTCGGCGAAGCCACGGACCAGGTTGTAGATGGACTTGTTGGCCAGCCACCGGGCCCGGGCCCGCCACCGCGGCGCCAGGCCGTCCTCGCCCGCCTCCATGTCGTACAGGGTCTGGGAGGTGAAGCCCGCGCCGTCGTCCACCTCGGACCCGCTCGGCAGGCCGGTGACGATGCCCTGCGGGTTGTGGCCGCCGCCGGAGATCAGCGACCCGTTCCCCGAGATGAAGCTAACCGCCTCCTCGTTGTCCTTCGCCTCGCCGAACATGCGAGCCAGCTCCGACCGCAGCCGCGGCCAGTCCTGGTCCAGGTCCATCGAGAACGGCACGAACACGTGCACGGCCGACGGGCGGACGGTCGGCTGGTCGAAGTCCGGTGCGTCGTCGGTGGCCTCGGCGACCTCCGGGGTGCGGGTGGCCACCACACCCTCCGAGGTGAGGCCCTGCCACTCCTTCCCGACGATCCGCTCCACCCGCGAAATCTGCCGCAGGGGGTTGATGCTGCCGTCGTCGGTGAGGATGACGGTCGGGTCGAGCTGGAACGGCACAGCGTACCCGCCGTCCGGGTCGCTGCCGAGCGACAGCGCCCGCAGCTCCTCGGCGTTCAGGCCGTGGGTGTTCCGCGCGATCACCGCCTTGCCGAACGCCCGCTCGTAGGTCGGGTTGCCGGTGACGATGATCCGCTTGGCGAGGGTGCCCCGGGTGTCGTCGACGGCGTCGAGCAGCTGCGCCGCCCGGGCCTGGCACTTCTCGCGGTTCTGACCCGGGAAGGTGCCGCGCTCGATGATGCGCAGCGCGTTGCTGTGCAGCCGGTCCCGGTACTCCTCGTCGGAACGGGAGGCGAACCGAGCCCCGGCCAGGTCGTACACCTCGTCGTCGCCGCGCTGCCGGGCGAACGACGGCGTCTCGACCGGCGCCCGCTCCATGCCACGCTCGCCGCTAGCGATGCCCGCGAGCCGGGCCTTGCGGGCCCGCAGCTCCTTCACCGTCGCGGCGTGGTCGTCGCGCTCGGCGTTGAGCGAGTTCCACTCGTCACGCTCGTGGTCCGGCATCATCTCGTCGGCGTACTGCTCGTCGAGCTCCGCCAGGCGCTGGTCAATCTCCTTGATGCGCGCCTCGCGGTCCTCGATGCTGCGGATTTCCTCCGCCATCTCGGTCTCTCCTTACCGATGCTTGGGCGCGAGGTACCAGCTGGCGCCTCGCGTAGTGCGGACCGAGTGGCGCGCTACCGGCTCGGTGGGCTGCTGAGTGGCCTTGGTGGCCGGCTCGGCGTTGGTGGTGCGTTGCTGAGTGGCCTGCGGGGCCGGCTCGGCAGTGGTCTCGGTGCCACCCGCGGCGGGTGGCTCGGTAACCGGCGGGGCGGCGGCGCGGGCCGCGAGCACCTCCGCCAGCTCGGGGAAGGTGCCGGCGATCTCCTCGGCCAGGGCGCGGCGGGCGTCGGCGTCGAAGACGCTCAGATGCCGCTTGATGCAGCGGGCGTCGAGCCCGAACTGCGCGATCACCCCTCGCAGGGCTACCTGGTTACGGTCGAAGGGCGACCCGGCCGGCAGCCCCGACCGCACACCGACGCTGGTCTGCTCGTACGCAGGGAACACCACCGGGCCCAGCTCGAAGAGCTGAACCTCGAGAATTTCCCGCCGGATCGGGCCACGTTCGCCCGGGTCGCGCAGCAGGTCGGACAGCTCGTCGTCCTTGATCTTCTTCCCGTCGCGGTCGACCCATTGGTCCTTGACCACGCGGAACTTGAACGACATGCCGCGGATGGCCTTGCCTTCCACGGCTTGGCGGATCGGCTCGACGACGTCGTTCGGGAACAGCCGCGCCCGGGTGAACAGGCCCTCGTCGTCTTCGTACAGCTCCTCGATCGAGGCGATCGGCACGGACCCGACACGCTTGTCGTTGCCGTGATCGAACTGCATCACGGGCTGGCGTTCCCGCAGCGTCTTGCGGAACGCGCCGCGCTTCACGACCTCCTCGAAGCTGCCGGCCCACGACTCGATGACCGTCGGCTGGTCGAACACCGCCCCGTATCCGCGCAGCGTGCGTCCGTCGTTCGGCTCGTCGTCGCCCGGCTCGGTCGCCCGGAACTCGAAGAAGTGGGCCCGCACCTCCTGGCGCAGGACCTGACGCGGGTCCAGCTCGGTCACCGTGGTCATGTCGCGCTACCTTCCTGCGGCGCCTCCCCGGCGTCGCCGTCACTGCCGGATGAGCCGTCCGCTGCGCCGGGCTCCTGAAGCTGGACCGAAAGGCGGCCCGTGTGCCGAAGCCGCGACCAGTCGGAGGTCTGCACCGCGGCGATTGCTGACTCGGCAGTGAAGCCATCCCGAACCAGCGCGGTGATGGTCAGCGCCTCGGTCGACTGGACCTTGGCCGCATCCGACGCATCCATCCGAAGGAATGGAATGCCCTTGGTGGCCACGGTCAGGTGCGCCCCGTCGTCTGGGCGGTCGAGCAGCACCTCCAGCGACGCCGCGGCGGTCATCCAGAGGTGCTGGAGGGTGGCGTCGCTCAGCCGGCGGCGGGCGGCGCTGAAGTTCCCGGCGTTGAGTGCCGAGCCTTGGAGGCCCTCGCTGAATCCGACCCAGCTCGGCGGAACACCGGCACCCGAAGCGAGTCGGCTCTCCGCCTTGCCCTGGACGACCGCGAAGTCCAACTGCTTCATGTCGGAGCCGACGGCCTTCGCGTCCGCCCCACCACCCAGGTAGACCGTCTTGTACGCGTTCCACGCGCCCTGGTGTTCGGCCTCGAAGACCTCTTTGAAGTCCTTGACGGCCTGGACGGATACGCCCGGGTCAAACCGGATGATCATGTTCGGTGTGGCCGCGTGCTTCAAGAACGCGCGCTTGTGGTCGGTCATCAGGTTGTCGCCGCTGATGTCCCGGATCACCGGCGTCAGCCAGCTCATGCCGAGGTACACGCCGTCCGGGTCGGGCAGCGGCGCGTAGTGCGCCACCTCCTCCGGCCCGAACACCCGCATCTCGCCGTTCGGCGGTTTGTAGGCGTACCCGAGCAGTTCGACGTCGGCGGCCTCTTCCGGCCGGTCGGCGTCCTCCTCGGAGCCCATGATGATGTACGTCCACTCCGGACGCAGTCGCACCAGCCGCGACCGGCGATCCCGCCGCAGCCGCCGGTAGTACGAGTTGCCGGCGGTGGTGCAGTCCAGCTCCATCCGGGTCAGCAGATGCGCCGTCTTCGCACCCGGCCACGGCCGCTCCAGCACCGCTAGGTCCTGCGAGCCGAACAGATCCCCGGGCGCCCCGCGCTCGAATCTCGTCCATTGGAAGCGGCCCTGGCAGAACAGCTGCAACCTGGCCAGCGTCAACGCGAACACCGGCCCGTTGTTCTTCGCGACCTGGCTCAGCGTCGCCCCGATGGCCTCCTCGTTGAGGGTGCCCATCGTGGTCTGCAAGAACGGATACGCCGACCCGCCGAACGAGAACATGTCGGCGAAGTCCTGCATGCTCAGGCTCGACCGGGCCGACTCCGGCAACCACAGACCACGCTGCTGCTCGTAGGAGGTCACTCAGCCGGCCCTCCCTCCGTCAGGTCAGCGCAAACGGCTTCGGTGCCGCCGTGTGGATCCGCACCGTGCCCAGCGCCCACACCGCCAAGCTCGCCGCCACCAGCGGGCAGATGTCCGTGGTCACGTCGCGGCGGTTGAACGCCCACGCATCGCCGATCACACGTTTCGTCGCGTTGGCCGCCGCGTTCGTCAGCGACGTCTGCGCCAGATGCCACAGGTCCGGTGGGCTGTCCCGGGTCCCGAGCAGCCCGTCGTAGACGCTCGCGGCCCCAGCCACCAGGTCACCGACACCGGCACGGAGCACCTTCAACTTGGTGCCGTCACCCAGCTCGGCGCCGTCCGCGGCGTCGGCGATCGCCTTGTCGCTGACCACGATGACCAGCGGCTTGTGCCGCTCGGCCAGCACCTTGAGCCGCTCAACGATCCACGCCGTACCCGGCTCGTGGTCGATGACGTCGACGACCCGGCCGCCGGCGAGCCGCGGTCCAGCGGCAGCGATCGCCGCCCACGTCCGGTCCGGCGTGACGTCGACGGCCAGGGCGAGCGGTTCGCCCATCACGGCGGTGGTGTCGAGCTGGCCCAGCCAGACCGCCTCGGTGATCAGCTGCCAGCGCGGGTTGCTGTCGTCGATCCGCCGTGGCCAGATGCCCAGCCGCTCCCGCGCCCAGCCCGCCAGGTCGGCGGCCGCCGCCCGTAGCTCACGTTCGATGCCCTCGACCGTCTGCCCGGTGCCGTTCGACCGCCGAACCTCCAGCGACGGGTTCGTCGCAGCCCAATTCGCGGGATCGGCCAGGTCGATGCCGTTGAGGTTGTCGAGGTCGCCGGCCAGCCCGTAGTCGCGATACCCGAGCGACGGGTCCTGCTTCCACGGACCGTCCTCCCGGGTGCGCGGGGCAGCCGGGTCCCCACGGTGCCGCAGCGCGTACATCACCGCCGCGCTGCTGCCGGTGAGCGGCGGCGAGCTGGCGTAGACGATCTGCGAGTTCGGCAGGGCCGACACCGTGTAGAGCAGCGCCGAGTGCTGGTCGACGGTCAGGGCGTACGCCTCGTCGATGATGTTGCAGTCGCCCGAGAAGCCTCGGCCCGAGCCTTTCGAGCGGGCGATGAAGCGGATCCGCGCGCCGGTATCGAGGCGCTCGAAGCCCTCCTCGTTGTGACTGTTGGTGATCTTGACGAGGATCCCGTCGACGTCCCACAGGTTCTCGTCGTCCCCGACCTGCCGGCCGAGCGCCTTGATGAGCGCCTTGACCCGCCGGAACGCCTCCATGGCGGTCTTGAGCTCGTGCGCCGACCACATGATCAGCTGCTCGCCGAGGAGGAAGAACCCGGCCAGCGCCCGGGCCTCCAGGATGCCGCCCTTGCCGTTCTGGCGGGTCACCCACTCGCAGTACTCGAAGCAGGCCCACTTGCCGTCGGCCCTGGTGGCCAGGATCAGCGACACCGAGTCCTGCTGCCAGTCGTCCAGCGGCCGGCCCGCCCGCGCCATCAGCTCAGCGGCTTCGGCTCCGAAGCTGTCGACGTACTCGGGGTGGGTCTCAACCCGTGGCCTGCGCGCTCCTCGCAGCGGCAATCCGAGCGGTGAGGTCGGTGACGCCACGGGCACGACCATCACCGCCCTTCGTCGAGCTGTCGGCGGGCTGTTGTTGGCCAGCCGGCGGTGCCGGGCGGCGTCCTCGGCCGAGCTGCTGGAGCATCCGGGTCAGCGCCGCCTGCTGCTGCCGCGACTCCGTCAGCACCTGGTCGACGACGAGCGTCACCGGCCCCTCGCCGCGGGCCTGCCGCAGCCGTATCCACACCGCGTCGCGGCCGTCGAGAATCGCGTCCAGGCGGTCCAGGCGGTCTGCCGTGCGGCACGCCTCCTCCAGCAGCACCTGCTCCCGGACGGTCATGCCGGGCATCTCCGCCACCGTCGCCGCCCACAGCCGCGCACCGCGTTCCCGCAGCCCGGTCGGCGCCGCCGGTACGGCCTCGCCGGTAACGGCCGGGGTGCTCACCGGCACCTCCACCGGCGGCGGTACGCAGTCCTCACGGCCGGGCAAACACAGGCTGTGGTCACCGGATTTGTGCGCCCGGTGCCGGCGAACACGCTCCGCTACCGTCGGGTCAGCCAAGGGGCCACCTCCCCAAGATCATCGTTACGGGGGGAGATCTGCCTGAGGCGGGGGCGGGTCAGGGTGGGGGCGTTGCCCGTGGGGACCCCCTCCCCCTGGGTGACCCTCTGTTACCAGCGTCGCGAATGGCGATCAGTCGATGTGACTGTGTGTGAGGTTCGTGCTTTGCGTAGCTGGGAACCCAGCCTGCTGCCTGCTGATCGGTTGCAGTGTGCGTGTGCCATGCGGCGGGGGCCGTGGTGGCCGCCGAGTGCTCGGGCGACAGCGTGGTCAAGGTCGAGGTCTTGACCTTTGAGCATCAGCTTGCCGCAGTAGGGGCAGGGGGTACCCCATGCCCTGGGCAGGGCGGCTGCCCGTGCCTGCTGGTGTTCCCACCCGAGGCCCTGCTCGGTGGTGGTGCGGGCGGCGCGGTTGATGGCCTGCTGTGCCTGGGTCTCGCGTGCCAGCCAGTCGCGTACGGCGGCGAGGTGCCGGTCGGGGTGGGTACGTGCCCGGGCCCGGGCCAGGAGTACCTCGGGCCCCGGGTTGAGGTGGACGTGGTGCGTGGCCCGGATCCGGCGGATGAGGCGGGCACGCTGCCGAGGGTCGGGCTGGCATCGGATGACCCAGGCGGTGCCGGTGGTCATGGTGGCCACGGTCTGGAGGCGGCGGCCCATGGTGCGGGGGCCGATCTGGTCCTGGTCGAGGACGAGGTCACCAGGCTGGGCGCGTTGGGCCACGTAGGTGGTTTTGCCGGCGCAGGGTGGGCCGGTGACGAGTACGACGGTGCGGGTCACGGCACCTCCGAGCGTCAGTGGCGTGGCCAGCGGTCCCAGCGTGCTGGGTCGATGATGCCGATGCCGGGGACGAGGTGGTCGCGTCGGCCTCGGCAGGTGACGTTGTGCCAGCGCAGCAGTCGGCAGGTGGCGCGGCCGGCGAGGCCGACGATCCATTCGGGTACCCAGAGGGGCATGGTCACCTCCGGTGGTCAGGGGATGGCGCCCGTCGTGGTGAGGTGGGCGGTGGCGGTGGCCACGAAGTCGGGGTCGCTGCTGTGGGCTCTGGCCACGGTGAGGGCGACGGTGGGGTGGACGTTGGTGTTGGCGGCGATCTCGACGACGGGCCGGATGTAGGTCCAGGGCAGGCCGGTGAGGCTGGCGGCCCAGGTGGTGGGGCGTCCGGTGGTGGTGAGCCAGTCGGTGATCTGCTGCTCAGTGGGGGTCTGCTCCATGGCTGTGACCTGCCGTTCCGGGTTTCGGGCAGAGTTCACCTAACTCGGTCGGGTGAACAAATGATCAGGCTGCGGGGGCGTCAAGGTCAAGTCGGCGGGGTCGGCCGCGGCCGCTGAGGTGCTTTCGGGCTTCGATGTCGGTGGCTTCGTCGAGAGGGCTGTAGACGTTGTGGCCTGCGCGGATGGTGGTGAGGCCGTCGCGTTCGCGCCAGCGTCGGATCATGGCGGGTGTGATGTCGGGTCCGAGGTGTGCGGCGAGTTGGGCGGCGGTGCCGTAGCGGCGGCCGCGGATTCGGATCATTCGGGTCGCCATTCGGGCTGGTAGCCGGGCCATGTGGCGTACGGCAGGGCGAGCAGCCGGACGGTCTGGCATGGCCAGCTGCGCCATGTCGCCTCGTACGCCGGCGGGTCGGCGCAGACGGCGCAGACGGTGCGCGTGCCTGCGGTATCGGGTTGGTGTTCGTCGAGAATGCGCCGCTTGGCATTCAGCTCCACCAGGGCACGGGCCGGGTCGTGGCGGGCCATGTGTTCGCCGTGCTGGTCTTCCAGCCCGCCGTAGGTTCCGGTGGCGATCGCGCCGGGGTGACGGCTCTCGTCGCTTGGCCAGATGCTGCCGTTGCTGTACCGCCACTCGCTGCCGTAGTCGGCTGCGGCGTGTGCCACCCGTTCGTCGTCGTCGAGTTGCTGCCGGAGCCAGGTCACCAGGTCGTCCACGGTTCGATTCTCCCTCAAGCGGCGGCGGTGAGGCCGGTGGTGAGCGGGTGCTCTGGGCCCCAGACGTGTCGTACGCCGACGGCCCGGCGGGGCATGGTGCACGTGCAGTCGGGGCCGATGCACACGCAGCTGGCGGTGCAGACGACGGTCCAGGTGTGGCGGCCGCCGAGGGTGTGCGCGGTCAGTTGGCGGCGGGCGCAGCGTGGGCAGCGGACGCCGGGTAGGTCGTCGCCGGCGGGGTCGAGGCTGAGGACGTCGCGGATCCGCTCGTCGGCTTCGTCGAGCCACAGGGTGAGCTCGCGGCAGGTGCGGGGGCGGAGCGCAGGGATGGCGGCCGCGAGGGCGGGTAGCGGGTCGCCGGCGACGGTCAGCCCGATGGCGGCGGCGAGCCAGGCGAGGGTGGCGGTGGTGGAGGCGGCGAGGCGGGCAAGCCGGCCGGCGCGGACCTCGGGTTCCAGCTGGTCGACGGCGGAGCGGCCGGATGGGTCACCGTGGCCGCCGCGGCCGGTGGGGCCGGGGATGGGTCGCCAGGCTTGGAGGCTGGCGGCGGCGGCGATGGTGCGGGCTTCGGCGCGCCGTTCGGCGATTTCCTCGGCCACGGCCTGGTCGAGGGTACGGCGGCTGGCCGTGAGGGTGGTGGCGGCGCGGGTGGCGTGGAGGTGGTGCGGGTGCATGGTCGCCTCCCGGTTCAGGCGGTGCGTGGGTGGAGCGGGATGACGCGTGCGAGTCCGTTTGGCGGATCGCTGGATGGCGCGGTTCGGCGTCGATTTTCGGCAGCATTTTCCGCGCGCACGCGGTCGTGAGTTGCGGTGTCAGGTCGTGGTTGTAGCTCGCCGTCGTTAGTGAGTGAGTTTCGGGATTCAGTCCGGCGGCCCGAAGGGTCGCCGGGGCGCCAGGGGTCTGGGGGCAGCGTGCCCCCAGGGATGGTTCCTGGGTGGTTCAGGGGTGGTTCCTGGATGGTTTGGGGGGCGCTGCGTCCGTGACATCCGGACGCAGA
>NZ_JCANNB010000065.1:0-17835 GCF_059553435.1 Micromonospora sp. PRAS1 | reverse complement strand
ACTCGGCCGGCCGGTGGCGTGGTGGGGACAACCATGATTCAGGAGGGTCGATGAGCACGTGCGAACAGGTGGTGGACAGCCCTGCGGGCTGGGTCGCCGAACACATCAACCGGTACGTGGAGACGACGGTGCCGATGGGCACGAATGGCAACCGGGCGCGTTCAAGCTGCTGTTGACCACCAGTGGCCGGCGCAGCGGCCAACTACGGCGTACCGCGCTGATCTACGGCCGGGACGGCGACGCGTACCTGGTGGTCGCCTCCCAGGGCGGGGACCCCCGGCACCCGGCCTGGTACCTCAACCTGCTGGCCGAGCCCGAGGTGCAGGTGCAGGTCGGCGCCGACCGGTTCACCGCGCGGGCGCGGACCGCCACGGCGCAGGAGCGCGCCCGGCTGTGGCCCACCATGGCCAGCATCTGGCCGGCGTACGACGACTACCAGGCCAAGACGGACCGGGAGATTCCCGTGGTGCTGTTGGATCGGGTCTGACCTGCTGCTCGACGTCCGTGAGCGTCTTCCTGGCGGCGGTAACGGGGTGGCCGGCGTCGGAAGACTGCGGCAGACTGCCAGGACCGTCCGCGCTCGCCGCCGGGCGGGGAAGTGACACGGGGAGGACAAATGCCCGCCTTCGCACTGGCCCATCTGCACAATCCGCAGGTCAACGAGGACATCGTCAACTATCTGGAGCGGATCCAGGCCACCCTCGAACCGTTCGGAGGGCGGTTCCTGACGCACGGGCCGGAGGTGACGGTGCTGGAGGGTGACTGGCCCGGCAGCCTGGTCATCCTCGAGTTCCCCGACCGAGAGCAGGCGCTGGCCTGGTACGAGTCACCCGCCTACCAGGAGATCCTGCCGTTGCGTACCCGGCACATCAGCGGCTCCGCGATCATCTTCGACGGGGTTCCGCCGGGCTACGACCCGAGCCAGAAGGTGGCGGCGTTGCGGGCCCAGCCGGCCGATTGAGTCACCGCCAGCGACCGGGAGTCACCGCCAGCGACCGGGAGCCACCGATCGCGCGGGGCGGGCGTCTCCGATCGCGGGGGGCGGCCGAGGCACCGAAAGCCCGCTGCTCTACCCGGTTTCGGCGCCGATATTCCGGTCAATTTGATTGGCGGCGGTCTATTTGACGAATGCCCTGGTAGGGGGCACCGTGGGCAGTGCAGGGGCGCGGAGCCGCCCCGATCTGACGGTGGTCCACCGCCGCTTGGGTGGGCCGATTCCGGTCCCAGGAGACCGCGACCCGGGCGTGCGTACCCGGAGCCGACCTAATCCACGAGGAGTCCCCACCATGCTCACGATGACCGACAACGCCGTTCTGGTGATCCGTGACCTCGCCGCACAGCAGGACGTCGCCGAGGGCGGCGGCGTACGCATCGCCGCGGACACGGTGGCCGGGTCGCTCACCGTCGAGTTGGTCGCCGCGCCGACCGAGGGCGACCAGGTGGTCGACAACCAGGGTGCCCGGATCTTCCTCGATTCCGACGCCGCCGACCTGCTCGGCGACGCCGCGGTCGACGCGACCGTGGACGACGAGGGCATCGTGCAGTTCGGCTTCACCGAGAAGCAGTGAACCGACCGCGACCGGGAGGCAGGGACGCCACCGGCGGGCGGTGACCGCTACCGGCGGGCGGTGACCGCCACCGGGAGGCGGTGACCGCCACCGGGAGGCGGTGACCGCCACCGGGAGGCGGTGACCGCTACCGGCGGGCGGTGACCGGCGGTGCCGGGATGAGCCTGCCGCCGTTCAGCCGGTGACCCTTCGCCGCGGCGCACGGCCGCGTCGCGACGGCGCCGGGACGGGTGGCCGGGCCGGATCGCGGGCCGGCCGGCGCAGCGCGTCGAGCACGTGCGCCAGATGGTGCGAGGTGCTCCAGGCGATCCAGTTGGTCGTCGAACCGGCTCCGGCCACCCGCCGGGCCCGGCGCAGGATCTCGTGGTCGCCCCAGGAGAGACTCGCCCCGGCCGGCGGCCAGTGCGGTGCCGACACCAGGGTGCGACACAGGTCGGTCACCCGCTCGTCGCCCCGCCCGCCCCGGCGGGACCAGCGGTAGACCCACCAGGCACCGTCGGCCGTGTACGGGACGGTGGGCAGCCGGTCACCACCCGGTTCCACGCCGGGCGTCGCCGGGGTTACGCCGTAGTCGCCGAAGCCCACGCCCAGGTCGGCCAGCCGCAGCCAGAGCAACCAGTCCCAGCGGTCCAGCCGGACCGGCTCGTCGGTGGGCAGCCGGTACAGCGTCGGCGGCATGCCGCCGGCCACCACGCTCACCGAGCGCCACGCGTGCCGGCGGGCCCAGTCCAGCACCCGCCGGGCCCGGGGTTCGGTCGCCCGTACGTCCGCCGGGCAGCACACGTCACCACAGTCGACGAGCAGGTCGCACTGTTCGGGTGCCAGCCGGGCGTACCGCCAGATCCGCTCCACGGCCGTGGTGGTCGCGTCGGGACCGGCCCGGTCCTGGGCGATCCGCAGCCGCACGACAGCCCGGCCGGTACAGGCCCGGGCGGCGGCACCATGCGCCACCAACCGCCGGTCACCGTCCGCCAACCCGATCACCGGCAGCATCGGTACGCCCCACCGGGCCGGCTCGATCTCCGCCAGGTCGGGGCGACCGTCGATGTCGACGGCCGGTACCAGCCCGGACGGCAACCGTCCGATGGCGTCCACGATGGAACGATCCACTACGGAGAGTTGAAGGATCGGGGCGATCGTCGGGGCGAGGGCGGCGTCGAGGTGGCCGAGCGCCTCCAGCTCGCCCCGTCGCGCGGCGAGGACGGGGCGGTAGAGCACCTCCGCCGCCCGGCCCTCGCAGCCAGGCATCATAATTCAGAGTAGCCAGCTCATCACGCAGCTCACAGGGCGGGCCACCGAAACAACCCGGACGAGCGCCCGCGCGGTCGACTACCGTCAGCGGATGCCTGATGTCCCGACCCGTTACCGGTCCCCGGACGAGGACAGCGCCCGCTGGCAGGGCTTCACCCGTCGTCCCGGCGACATCGTGATCAGCACTCGATCCAAGAGCGGGACCACCTGGATGCAGATGATCTGCGCCCTGCTGGTGCTGCGTACGCCCGATCTGCCGGCGCCACTGGCCGAGCTGTCGCCCTGGCTGGACTGGCTGACCGAGCCGGCGGAGACGGTGTACGCCAGGCTGGCCGCCCAGCGGCACCGCCGCTTCATCAAGACCCACACCCCGCTGGACGGCGTACCGCTCGATCCTCGGGTGCACTACATCGTGGTGGCCCGGCATCCGTTGGACCTCGCGGTATCGCTGCACCAGCAGAGCGCGAACCTGGACCGGGCCCGCATCGCCGCGCTTACCGGCCAACCTGCGGCACCGGAGCCGAACCGGCCCCGGCCCTCGGCGCGGGAGGCGCTCGTACGCTGGATCGACGCGGACCCGGATCCGCACGCGGCACTGGATTCGCTGCCCGGTGTCCTGTGGCACCTGCGCGACGCCTGGTCCCGACGGCACGAGCCGAACGTCCACCTCGTCCACTACGACGACCTCTGTGCCGACCTGGCCGGGCAGATGCACCGGCTGGCCGGGTTGCTGGAACTCGACCCACCCGGTCCCGAACTGGTCGAGTCCGCCACCTTCGACCGGATGCGGGCCCGCGCGGACCAGCTCGCGCCGGATCCGGTGGGTGTCCTCAAGGACCGGCGGGCCTTCTTCCGTACCGGCCGGTCCGGTGCGGGCAACGCCCTGCTCGACGAAGCGACCCGGGCCCGTTACCGGACCCGGGTCGCCGCGCTGGCGCAACCGGACCTGCTCGCCTGGCTGCACCGCGACCACTGACTCGGTCAGTCGTCGTCCCGGTCGTCATCGTCATCGTCATCGTCGTCGTCGACCGGCTCCTGCTCGGCCTTGACCACCGAGCCGTTCTCCCGGTCGATGTCGACCTCGTGCTCGGTGTCGCCCCGGACGATCTCGACCTCCCACACCGGCCGGCCGTTCTCCTGGTCGCGGTCGACCTCGGTGACCTGACCGCCACCGACGTGCGCCAGCGCGATCTCACCGGCCCGTTCCAGGCTCACCGCGTCCGACCCGGTGGCCGGCGCGCCGGTGCCGGTCGGGCTCGCCGGGTCGCTCGGGGTGGTCGTGCCGGTCGGGTCGGCCGGCGTGGCCGTGGTGCTGCTGTCGTCCGGCGTGGCCGGGGTGACCGGGACGCCCTCGGTCGTCGGCGCGCTGGTCGCGGCGGTCAGCGTCGCCTGCTGCGCCCGGTCGTTGTCGGCCGCCGTCACGCCCAGGAATACCCCGGCCGCCGCCAGCACCGCTGCCGCACCGCCGACCGACGCCAGGAGCAGAGGGTTGCGCCTCATCGTCTTCCACCTTTCCTCGGTTGTTGCATCGAGGATCGGTTCCGGCGCGATAGCGGCGCGCTGTCCGAACACTAATGCCCGGTTAAGGGTGACCGGCAACAGGCCGGTCTTGCTGAGTCGCCCGGCCGAGCCGGAGGAGCACCTCGGCCCCTCCGCCCGCCCGCTCGCCCAGCTCAAGCCGGCCGCCGCTGGCCTGGGCCGCCCGGCGGGCGATGTCCAGCCCGAGACCGGTGGAGCCGGCCTGGCTGGCACCCCGACGCACCGATTCGGCCGCGATGCCGGGGCCCTCGTCGGCGACGGTGAGCGTGACGTGGTCGCCGGTGGGCGCGAGTCGTACGGCGAAGGCGGTGCCGTCCGGGGTGTGCGCGAAGACGTTGCCCAGCAGGGCGTCCACCGCCGCCGCCAACTCGTCGGCCGGTACCGCCACCGGCAGTGGCCCCGGTGCCAGCTCCAGCTCGACCGAGCGGCCGGTCTCCTCGGCCAGCACCGACCAGAACGCCACCCGCTCGGCCACCGTCGCCGCCGCGTCGGTGGCCACCGCGCCGTCGGTGGGGGTGCGCCAGCGGGCCTGCTGGATCAGGCCGGTGACGGCCCGCTCCAGCCGGTCCACGGCGTCGGTGACCCGGGTGGCGTCCTGCGGATCACGTAGCGACTCCGCCTCCAGGCGCAGCGCGGTAAGCGGGGTCCGCAGCCGGTGCGACAGGTCGGCCACCTGCTCCCGTTCCTGCACCAGCAGTTCCTGGATCCGACCCGCCAGATGGTTGAGCGCGCCGCCCACCTCGCGTAGCTCCGCCGGACCCGTCGGGCGCACCCGGGCGTCCAGCTCGGCGTTGGCCAGCCGGTGCGACACCGCCGACAGCTCGCTGATCGGGCGGACCAGGGTGCGGGCCAGCCGGTCGGCCACGACCAGGCCGATCAGCACCAGCAACACCCCGAGCAGGGCCAGCACCAGCCAGGTCCGGCCCACCCCGGCGGTCATCTCGGCGTACGGCACGACGGTGCGGATCACCGCCGTGCCCTCGGGGTGGCCCTGTACCGCGATCACCACCTCCCGGCCCTCGGCCGACTCTGCGGTGAGGCTTTCCCCGCGCGCGGCCAGTTCCACAGTCGCCGTACGGGGACTGGGTGAGCCGAGTACGGTGCCGTCGGGCAGGAAGACGCTTACCGGCCTGCCGGACTCGGCGGCGCGCTGCTCGACGGCGAGCCGGATGGTGTCCGCGTCGGCGGTACCGACTACCGGGGCGAGGCTCTGCGCGTCCGCGGTGGCCCGTACGGTCGCCCGGTCCTCGGCCGTGGTACGCAGCAGCAGAGCCAGCGGGACCAGGAAGGCGATCACGATGAGCACGCTGACCGCGGCGACCAGCAGCGTCAGGCGGGCCCTCATCCGGTGGCCTCCGGGGCGACCAGGCGCACCCCGACCCCGCGTACGGTGTGCAGGTAACGCGGCTGCTGTGCGCTCTCGCCGAGCTTGCGGCGCAGCCAGGACAGGTGCACGTCGACGGTCTTGTCCGCGCCGCCGTACGGGATCTGCCACACCTCGGTCAGCAGTTCCCGCTTCGTCACCACCTCACCGGCGCGGGTGGCCAGGTGCCGGAGCAGGTCGAACTCGCGGGGGGTCAGCTCGACCGGTTCACCGTCGAGGCTGACCTGGCGCGACCGGGGGTCGATCCGCAGCCCGCCGATGACCAGGGTGGGATCCTCGTCGGCAGCTCCGCCCGGCCCGCGCCGCAGCACCGCCCGGATCCGGGCGTCCAGTTGGGCGGCGGTGAACGGTTTGACCACGTAGTCGTCGGCTCCGGCGTCGAGCACCCGGACGATCTCCGTCTCGTCGTCCCGGGCGGTGGCGACGATTACCGGCACCGCGCTGACCGCCCGCAGCATCCGCAGCAGTTCGCGGCCGTCGAGGTCGGGCAGCCCGAGGTCGAGCACGACCAGGTCGGGCCGGTCGTCGAGCGCGTCGCGCAGGCCGGTCATCGCGGTGGACGCCGCCGCCACCGCGTGCCCGCGTTCGCGCAGCGCCCGCACCAGCGGCGTACGGATGGTGAGGTCGTCCTCGATCAGCAGCAGGCGGGCCACAGCAGGCAGGGTAGCTCCGGCCGGTGCCGACCTCGACCCACGACGGCCCTCCTACGCTGCTTTAGCGTTGCCCGAAGGTCGCCTTAACCATGGATCGGGCATAGTCGGGTGATGGGTCGCCGTACCTTCCTCGCCGTCGCCGGGTGGCTGGCCACCGCGCTCGTCGCCACGCTGATCGGGCTCGCCGCCATCCAGGTGGTGGGGGAGAGCCTGACCGGGACCCCTGGCGGCGTACGCACCCAGGAGGAGGTCGCCCGTGCACTGGCCGAGCCACCGGCGACCGTGCCGGCCAGTCCGACGGCCGGCTCCCCGCCGCCGACGGAGCCGGGCGGGCAGAGCCCGACGGTGCCGGCGAGCCCGAGCCCCGAGGCGGCGAACCGGCGCAGCTTCAGCACCCCGGGTGGCAGCGCCATCGCGGTGTGCGTGCCGGGCGGAGTGTGGCTGGAGGTCTGGTCGCCAGGGCAGGGCTACCGGGTCGACGACGTCGACCGTGGTCCCGACGACGACGCCGAGGTGAAGTTCGTCGGACCGAGCGGCACCTACGAGCTGTCGGTGCGGTGCGCGGGCGGGGTGCCGGTGCTGGAGCCGGACGACGACTGAGCGCGCGGCGCCGTTCCACCCGAGGGTAGGAACGTCGCCGCGCTCGGCCGTCTCCCACCGCCGCAGCCGTACGGCGGTACGTCAGCGGGGACCTGGCATGACCGGCGCTGCCGGTCGGTCCTGTCGATCCCCGTTCGGCGTGCTGGCAAACCCTCGAACCGTGGCTGATTCCACCATTTGCGAGTCCCGGCGTGTGCCGCCCCGCAACGGGGTATGTGCGGGGCATGGAGCACTTCACTATCGCGACTGTCGCCGAGAAGAGCCCGGATTTCCGCCGCGTGCTGTGGACCGGGAAGAACACCCAACTCGTGATCATGACGATTCCGCCGGGAGGTGAGATCGGCGAGGAGGTGCACGAGGGCATCGACCAGATCCTCACCTTCGTCAGCGGCACCGGGGAGGCCCGGGTCGCAGGCGAGAAGCGTGAGGTGGTGCAGGGGGACCTGGTGGTGGTACCCGCCGGCACCAAGCACAACTTCGTAAACACCGGACCGAATCCGCTTGTGCTCTACACGGTCTACGGCCCGCCGGAGCACGCCGACCAGGCGGTGCACCGCACCAAGGAGGAGGCCGACAAGGCCGAAGCCGCCGGCCAAGACGAACCCCCCACCCCCTAACCCACCACCCGTCCCCACCCGCCCCGCCCCGCCCGCCCCGTCGATCATGCACCTTTGGTCGCCGTTACGTCGCTTTTGTGCCGTATGTGACGACACAAAGTGCAAGATCGACGGAGGTGGGGGGTGGGGATCGGGGTATCCGGGGCGGATGGAGCAGGGGGCAATCTCCGATTACGGATTTCTGTCCGACTGCCGCTCCGCCGCGCTTGTCGGCCGGAACGGCTCGATCGACTGGTGGTGCCCGAGCCGCTTCGACTCGCCGTCGGTCTTCGCCCGGCTGCTCGACCCGGACGGCGGCCACTGGCAGCTCGCACCGGTCGCCACCGGGCACCGGGTGCAGCGGTCGTACCAGCCGGACACGCTGGTGCTGCGTACGGTGCACCACACCCCGGAGGGCAGCGTCGCGGTCACCGACGCGCTCGCCGCGGAACATGGTGCCCGGGCACACCAGCTCGGCATGCACTCGCCGGCCGTACTGCTGCGGGTGGTGGAGGGACTCTCCGGCCGGGTACGGATGGCCGTGGATTTCCGCCCCCGACCGGAGTACGGCCTGCTCACCCCGTACCTGCGGGAACGGGATGACGGTTCCGTGCTGGCCAGCGGCGGCCCGGTCGCGCTGGTGCTGCGCTGCGACGGGCTGCGGTTGCGCGTCGACGAGGACCGGGTGCGGCAGAGCTTCGAGGTCGCCGCGGGACAGGTGATCGGCTTCGACCTCGCGTACGGTGCCGCCTATGGTGCTTCGCCGGTCCGGCTGGACCCGGTGGCGAGCGTCGCCGACACCGTGCGGGCCTGGCAGGCGTTCCGCGAGAGTCACCACTACGACGGCCGGCACGCCGAGGTGGTCCGGCAGAGCGCGACAGTACTCACCGGCTTGACGTACGCCCGCAGCGGCGCGGTCGCCGCGGCACCCACCACGTCCCTGCCGGAGGTGCCCGGCGGTGACCGCAACTACGACTACCGCTTCTCCTGGCTACGCGACTTCGCCATGACCATGCGGGCGCTCTGGGTGGCGGCCTGCCCGGACGAGGCGTCCCGGCTCTTCGCCTGGGCGTCCTACTCCACGGGCCGGATCGGCGACGAGCCGGTGCCGGTGCTGTTCGGGCTGGAAGGGGAGCGGGACGTCTCCGAGCACGTCTGCGCCAACCTGGCCGGCTACGCCGACAGCCAGCCGGTACGCATCGGCAACGACGCCTGGCAGCAGCGGCAGCTGGACGTGCCCGGCGAGGTCGTCTCGGCGATCTGGCGGCTGCGCGACTATCTCGGTGACCAGTTCGGCGCGGAGCTGGGTGAGCTGGTGCTCGGGCTCACCGAGCAGGTGGCCGCCACCTGGCAGCTGCCGGACCGGGGCATCTGGGAGCCCCGGGACCGTGAACGGCACTACCTCTCCTCCAAGGTGCTCTGCTGGGTGGCGATGGACCGGGCGGTGCGGCTGGCCCCGCGCCTGGGCGAACGGGCGGATGCCCGGCGCTGGGCGGGCATCCGGGACGAGATCCGGGCCACCGTGCTTCGCGAGGGGTACGACGAGCGCCGCGGCGCGTACACCGGTGCCTTCGGCTCGGGCGAGTTGGACGCCGCGGCGCTGTACCTGCCGGTGGTGGGTTTCCTGCCGGCGGACGACCCGCGGATGCGGGCGACGATCGAGGCGGTCGAGCGGGAGCTGGGCGCGGGCACTGGGCTGATCCGCCGCTGGGCCGACGACCCGGCCGGCTTCCTACTCTGCTCGTTCTGGCTGGTGGAGTGCCTGGTGCTGGCGGGTGAGCGGGAGCGGGCCGAGCGGCTGTTCGCAGAGGTGGCCGGGCACGCCAACGATGTCGGGCTGCTCAGCGAGCAGATCGACCCGAGCACCGGGGCGCACCTGGGCAACACCCCGCAGGCGTTGTCGCACATCGGCCTGATCAACGCCGCCTGGCGGCTCACCGACCCCACAGGTGACTAGCTACCCGGGTTTCGGCGCGGGTCTCAGGTTCACTCCGCTGCCCAGACGCCGGTGGCAGCGGTTTCCTTGGCATAGTCGGCGAAGTCCCGGGGTCGCCGGCCCAGGGCGCGCTGAACCCCGTCGGCAAGCTGGGCGTTGCGCCCGTCGAGCACGGTCGTGAACAGGTACATCAGCAAGTCGACGACCTCCTGCGGGACGCCGCTGGCGGTGAGCGCATCCGCGTAGTCCTCAGGCGACACCTGGACGAACCCGATCCTCCGGCCCGTTGCCGCGGAGATTTCGCCGATCGCCTCGACGAAGGTGAGCAGCCGGGGCCCGGTCAGCTCGTAGACCTGCCCCGCGTGCCCGTCCTCGGTCAAGGCCGTCACCGCCACCTCGGCGATGTCGTCGGCGTCCACGAACGGCTCGGGCACGTTGCCAACCGGGAGAACGACCTCGCCGTCGCGCACCGGCTCCAGCAGATAGTCCTCGCTGAAGTTCTGGCTGAACCAGCTGGACCGCAGGATCGTCCACTCGACCCCAGCGGACTGGATGAGCTTCTCGCTGGCCCGGGCCTCCTCCTCGCCCCGGCCGGAGAGCAGCACCAGCCGGGAGACCCCGGAGGCCACCGCAAGCTCGGCGAAGGTGCCGACCGCCTCGGGTGCACCCGGCACGGCCAGGTCCGGGTAGTAGGACACGTAGACCGTTCCGATGCCCTCAAGCACCGGCGCCCAGGTCGCCCGGTCCGTCCAGTCGAAGGGCGGCCCGGCAGAGCGGGAACCGGCCCGAACGGGCACTCCGCTCCCGCTCAGCCGCTTCATGATGCGGCGGCCGGTCTTGCCGGTTCCGCCGAGGACCAGGATCGTCTTCTGCTCTCGTTCGTTCGTCATACCGATCATTGAAGTGCGGCAACGTGAGACTGCACATAGCCAAAGCCCTCACCTTTGTGTGTAATCGTCTACATGGACGCGGTAGTCAGCCTCCTGGACCGCCCTCGAGCCCAGCGAGCGTTCCTGCTCCGTTCGGTCCTGACCCCGCCCTGGTCGCTGCGGATCGAGGACCAGGCGCCGCTCACCCTGGTGGCGCTGGTTCGGGGTGACGCCTGGGTCGTGCCAGACGACAGTGCGGCCGTACGCCTCAGGCCAGGCGATCTGGCGATCGTTCGCGGCCCCGACCCGTACACCGTCGCCGACGAGCCGGGCACGGCATCGCAGGTCATCATTCATCCAGGCCAGCTCTGCACCACCCCGGACGGGCAGGAACTGCCCGGGATGACGGAGCTGGGCGTACGCACTTGGGGCCACCGCCCAGACGGCCCGACAATGCTGCTCACCGGCACCTACACGATGCAGGGCGAGGTCAGCAAGCGGCTCCTGAGCGCATTGCCGCCGCTACTGGTCGTCCCGGGCGACTCCTGGAACTCCCCCTTGGTTCCGCTGCTGGCCACCGAGATCGTCAAGGACGCCCCCGGCCAGGAAGCGGTCCTCGACCGGCTGCTCGACCTGCTGCTCATCGCCGCGCTACGCGAGTGGTTCGCCCGACCGGAGGCCAAAGCCCCCGCCTGGTACAGGGCGCACAGCGATCCCGTCGTCGGCCGGGCCCTCCAGATGCTCCACAACGATCCGGCCCAGCCCTGGACCGTCGCGTCGCTGGCCGCCAAGACCGGGGTCTCCCGGGCGGCGCTGGCCCGCCGCTTCACCGCGCTGGTCGGCGAACCGCCCATGTCGTATCTCACCGAGTGGCGGCTGGCCCTGGCAGCCGACCTGCTCCGCGAGCCGGACGCCACAGTCGGCGCCGTCGCCCGGCAAGTCGGCTACAGCAGCTCCTTCGCCCTGAGCGCGGCCTTCAAACGCATCCGCGGCGTCAGCCCGCGGGAACACCGCCTGGCCGCCCGAACGTAGCGCTCCAACGGTGTCGAGAACGAAACCGCCGACACCCCGGGTGCCCCAGGCCCCGGGGCGTCGCGCGTGGTCGTCGACGCCGATCTGGGCGTCGTACCTCGGTGCCCGCAACATCGAGGTCCAGCCCTCGCCGAGAGTGGTCACGCAGGCCGGGTCGGTCACCGGCAGCAGTTCCCGGTAGCGCCACGGGTCGGCCGGGCGCAGCCCGAACCGCTCCGGCTCGACCCTGCCGGCCACCGCCCCGAGGTCGGAGCGGGCCAGCAGCGGGGAACCGCACCCACAGAGGTTCTGCGGTACGCCGGCGTCGTGCTCCCGTCCGCAGCGCGGGCACTCGAGATGGTCAGGTACACACCCGCATGGTCCGGCAGGACGGGGCGGCGCGCGGCCCGGCGCGGCCCCGCCCCCGGGCACCGTGCGGCGGCAGGTCGTCCCCTCGGTGCGGGCATGGCGACGGTGATCGGGGGTAGAACGGTCCGTATGGACCACGCTGACCACCCCGTCGCCGTTCTCCCCGGCGACGTCCGGATTCCGCTGCTCGGCTTCGGCACCTGGCAGGCCACCGGCGAGGCCGGTTTCAAGGCCGTGCTGGCCGCGCTGGACGCGGGCTACCGGCACATCGACACCGCCACCATGTACGGCAACGAGGAGGAGGTGGGTCGGGCGGTACGGGAGAGCGGGGTGCGCCGGAAGGACGTCTTCATCACCACCAAGCTGCCGCCGGAGCGGGTCGGCCGGGAACGGGAGACGATCGAGGAGAGCCTGCGCGCCCTCGGCGTCGACCACGTCGACCTGTGGCTGATGCACTGGCCGCCGGCCGACCCGGGTGACCTGATCCCGGCCTGGCGGGAGATGCTCGCCGTACGCGAGGCGGGGCTGGCCCGAGCGGTCGGGGTGAGCAACTTCAGCACCGGGCAGATCGACGAACTGATCCAGTCGACCGAGGAGAACCCGGCAGTCAACCAGATCAAGTGGAGCCCGCAGCTGTACGACCGGCAGCGGCACGCCGAGCACCGGGACCGTGGGGTCGTGCTGGAGGGTTACAGCCCGTTCAAGGCCGCCGACCTGTCCGACCCGGTGCTGACCCGGATCGCCGGCGCGCACAACGTCTCGCCCGCGCAGGTGGTGCTGCGTTGGCACATCGACCACGAGATCGTGGTCATTCCCAAGTCGGTCACGCCCGAGCGGATCCGGGCCAACGCCGACGTCTTCGGCTTCTCGCTGACCGCCGAGGAGATCCGCGACATCGACGCCCTCGGCAAGGGCTGAGCAGCAGTCGTCAGGTGGCGGCCCAGGTGCGGTTGTCGGTCACCCGGCGGGCGGCGGTTCGTGATGCGCCCAGCGGTGCAGGGCGTACCGACGTCCCTTGTCCTCGACGAACACCGACTCGTCTCCGGTCTCCCGGTAGCCGGCCGCGCGGGCCACGGCCACGCTGCCGGCGTTGTCCTCCTCGATCTCCAGGTACACGGTGGGCAGGCCGACCACCTCGTGGGCGTACGCGGTGAGCAGTCGCAGCGCCCGGCTGGCCAGCCCCCGGCCCCGGTACGCCGGCCCGACCGCGTAGCCGATGGTGCCGGCGGCGAGGTTGAGCATCACCTCGCCACGGGCCAGGTCGTCGTCGCCGGTGATGGCGAGGTAGAGCCGGTCGCCGGTCTGCTCCGCCCGTCGTGCCCGGTCCAGGTACGTCTGCGCCGCGACCAGGTCGAAGGGGGCGGCGACCGGCAGGCGGTAGGCCATCTCCGGGTGGTTGAAGACCGCCACCAGTTGCGGCACGTCGCTCTCCGCCCACCGGCGCAGCGTCACCCCGTCACCTTCGAGGCGTACGTCCGCAGGCAGCATCGCCTCAGTATGCCCGCCACCGAGCGCACCCCTCCCGCCGCGCGCCCCTCCGGTTCGGCGCGCCCTCCGGGTTCGGCGCGCCCTCCGGGTTCGGCGCGCCCTCCGGTTCGGCGCGCGTCGATGTTAGGAGGGGCCCCTTCCTATACACGAGGCGTTAGAAAGGGGCCCTTCCTTTCACCTGCAGGCGGTGCCGTTGAGGGTGAAGCTGGTGGGGGAGGAGTAGCTGCCGTTCAGGGTGCCCTGGTAGCCGAAGGTGGCGGTGCCGCCGGGGGCGATCGTGCCGTTGTGGCCGGCGTTGCGGGCGGTCACCGACGAGCCGCTCTGGCTCACCGTGGCGTTCCACGAATTGGTCACCTGCTGCCCGGACGGCAGCGAGTACGCCAGCGTCCAGCCGTTGATCGTGTTCGACCCGGTGTTGGTGATCTGTACGTCGGCGGTGAAGCCGTTGTTCCAGGAGTTGGCGGTGTACCGCACCGCGCACGCGCTGTTGCCCGACGGCGGCGGCGTGGTCGGGTTGCCGGTCGGCGGCGGGTTGTTGCCGCCGCCGTTGACCGAGGCGGAGAAGTTCGTCACCGCCAGGCCGACGCCACCCTGCCAGGGCTCGAATCCGGCCTGGATGCTGGTCAGGTACCAGGAGTTGGTGATCGCGCCCCGGTTGCGGGTGTCGTTGATGAAGGCCAGCAGGTTGAGGTTGGCGCTGCTGATCGCCGACGGGGCCAGGTACGAGATGACGTTGTTGGAGCCGTTGCTGCCCCGCCAGACCTCCCAGTTGCGCCCGTCGATGTTGGCGTTGCCGACCGGTGAGCCGATGGGCTGGATCGGGCCCTGCCGGTTGAGCCAGATCATGATTTCCATCTGGTTCACCCCGTCCCGCTTCGGTGACGGGTCGAGCCAGATGTCGTACGAGGCGTTGTAGGTGGCCCCGCTGACGTACCGGTAGTTGATGCTGCTGGTAGCGCTGCTGATCTGGCTCACCTGGATCGGCAGGTTGGTGCCGGGGGAGCAGTTCGTGTAGTGGCAGCCGAGGAAGACCGACGGGTACGCGGTCGGCGCGCCGTTGGTCGGGCTGCTGCCGTTCTGGGTGGTGATCTCGAAGCCGCTGCTGGTGACGTTGATGCACTGCTGGGCGGTGGTGCCCCAACGGTTGTTCTGCACCACGTACCGGTTCTGGATCACGGTGCTGCCGTACTGCTCGCAGATCTGGGTGTCGGCGGAGGCGGTGCCGCCGAAGGCCACGGCGACGATCGAGCCGGCGGCGAGCAGGCCGGCGGCCGCGATGGCCCGCAGGGTACGTCTCATGATGCTCCTTACGCTGCGGCGTCACCTGGACGCCGGGACGGGTTGCGGACGGAGCGGTCGGAAACGCCCGTCGGCTGCGGTGGGGTCCGGGAGCGCTCCCATGCTCATCGTCACATTTACATGTGTGAAACAACGATCGCAACCGACGCGGGGAAATGCGGGGAAATGTGACAGATGCCGCGCTCCGGCCGCCTCTGGCGTGCGTCGATTGCGCCGAGTAGTGTCTTGCCTTCAACGCGTGCCGAATCCCCTCCCGGAGGCGTACACCCCCATGCGTGGCTCCCCCCTGCGCATTCTCGTCGTCGGCGCGGGCATCGCCGGTCTGGCCGTGGCCCGGGCCCTGCGTCTCGCGGGCTTCCGCCCGGACGTCACCGACAAGGCACCGCCCGGCGAGGTCGCCGATGCCGGCCTCTACCTGCCGGGCAACGCGGCCCGAGCGCTGCGCCGGCTGGACCTCGACGGTCCGGTACGCCCGTACGGGCAGGTCATCCACGCGCAGCGCTTCCTGGACGCGGCCGGTGTGCCGCTCTGCGAGGTCGACCTCGACGTGCTCTGGGCCGGGGTCGGTGAATGCCGCGCGCTGGCCCGCTCCGACCTGCACCGGGTGCTGCTCAGCGGGGCCGGCGGGGCGGTCCGGCACGGTGCCGAGGTACGCACCATCGACCTGCTGCCGGCCACCGTCGGTGTCACCTTCGTCGACGGCACCCAGACCGAGTACGACCTGGTGATCGGCGCCGACGGGCCCCGGTCGTCGATCCGGGCGCTGGCCGCGCTCGGTGGTCCACCCCGCCCCGCCGGTCAGGTGGTCTACCGCGGTGTGGTGCGCCACGGCCCGGCGGTCGACGAGTGGACCGCGCTGCTCGGGTTGCGCAGCGGCTTCCTCGTGGTGCCGATCGGCGGCGGTCGGCTGCACTACTACGCGGACGAGGCGGGCACCGAGCCGCCGACCGATCCGCGGGCCCGGCTGCGCGAACTCTTCGGCGGCTACGGCGGGCCGGTGCCGGAGGTGCTCGACGCGCTCGACGCGGTGCACGTCACCACGACCGACGAGGTCGAACTGGGCCGCTGGTACCGGGGCCGGGTGCTGCTGGTCGGCGACGCCGCGCACGCCACCGCGCCGACCCTGGCCCAGGGCGCCGCGATGGCCCTGGAGGACGCGGTGGTGCTCGCCGAGTCGCTGAGCGCCGCGAGCAGCGTGGAGGCGGCGCTTACCGCGTACGAGAGTCGCCGCCGGCCGCGTACCCGATGGGTGCGGGACCGGACCCGGGACCGCGACCGGACCCGAGACGTACCGCCGGCGCTACGCGATCCGCTGTTGCGCGGACGGGGCGGGCGGATCTTCGGCGAGCACTACCGGCTGCTCCTCGGTCCGCTGTGATCCACGCCTGGTGACCCCACGCGGCGCTCCCACCTGCCGGGGACTATCCTCCTTGCGGATGACGGCCCGCAGAGACAACGCGTGCCGAGCGGGACAACCCAGAACCGGAGGCCACTCGTGACCACCGTCGCACCCAAGCCGGTCGTGACCCGGCCCTGGCCGGTCCACGAGCCGGTCAAGGGGTCGGCCATCGCACGGCTGTTGCGAACCACGGACGCGAAGCAAATCGGGATCATGTACATGGTCACCGCGTTCGTGTTCTTCATGATCGGTGGCGTGATGGCCCTGATCATGCGGGCCGAACTGGCCCGGCCCGGGCTGCAGTTCCTGTCGGCTGAGCAGTACAACCAGCTGTTCACCATGCACGGCACGATCATGCTGCTGTTCTTCGCGACGCCCATCGTGTTCGCGTTCGGCAACTACGTCGTGCCGATCCAGATCGGCGCGCCCGACGTCTCGTTCCCGCGGCTGAACAGCTTCGCGTACTGGCTCTACCTGTTCGGTGGCACCATGGCCACCGCCGGCTTCCTCACCCCCGGCGGCGCGGCGGACTTCGGCTGGACCGCGTACACCCCGCTGAGCACCACCGAGCACGCGCCGGGCGTCGGCGCGAACATGTGGGTGGTCGGCCTGGCCATCTCCGGTCTGGGTACGATCCTCGGCGCGGTCAACCTGATCACCACGATCCTGACCCTGCGCGCCCCCGGCATGACCATGTTCCGGATGCCGATCTTCACCTGGAACATGCTGGTCACCAGCCTCCTGGCGATCCTGGTCTTCCCGCTGCTGGCCGCCGCGCTCTTCGCCCTCGCGGCGGACCGGATGCTCGGCGCGCACGTGTACAGCCCGGAGACCGGTGGGCCGATGCTCTGGCAGCACCTGTTCTGGTTCTTCGGCCACCCCGAGGTGTACATCATCGCGCTGCCGTTCTTCGGCATCATCAGCGAGATCATCCCGGTCTTCTCCCGCAAGCCGATCTTCGGCTACAAGGGCCTGGTCGCCGCCACCATCGCCATCGCCGGCCTGTCGATGAGCGTCTGGGCGCACCACATGTTCGCCACCGGTCAGGTGCTGCTGCCGTTCTTCAGCTTCCTGAGTTACCTGATCGCCGTGCCCACCGGGATGAAGTTCTTCAACTGGATCGGCACCATGTGGCGGGGGCAGATCAGCTTCGAGACGCCGATGCTGTTCTCCATCGGCTTCCTGGTCACCTTCCTGCTCGGCGGTCTGACCGGCGTGCTGCTGGCCGCCCCGCCGATCGACTTCCACCTGCACGACTCGTACTTCGTGGTGGCGCACTTCCACTACGTGCTCTTCGGCACCATCGTCTTCGCGGTCTTCGCCGGCATCTACTTCTGGTTCCCGAAGATGTTCGGCCGGATGCTCGACGAGCGACTCGGGAAGATCCACTTCTGGCTGACCATGATCGGCTTCCACACCACCTTCCTGGTGCAGCACTGGCTGGGCAACGAGGGCATGCCCCGGCGGTACGCCGACTACCTGCCCGAAGACGGCTTCACCACGCTGAACATGATCTCCACGATCGGCGCGTTCATCACCGGTATCTCGACGCTGCCGTTCATCTACAACTGCTGGAAGTCGTACAAGGCCGGCCCGGTGGTCGAGGTCGACGACCCGTGGGGTCACGGCAACTCGCTCGAGTGGGCGACCAGCTCGCCGCCGCCGCTGCGCAACTTCGACCGGATGCCCCGGATCCGCTCCGAGCGGCCGGCCTTCGACGCGAAGTTCCCGGAGCTGGCCGCCGGGCGGCAGAGCCTGGCTGGCCCGCCCGAGGGCGGTTCCAAGCCGCTGACCAGCGAGTCCGACGGCGGTGCCAGCTACCAGGAGGACAACTCCAGCGACATCGACCGCCGCTGACCCACCCACCACCCCG
>NZ_JCANNB010000064.1:0-18336 GCF_059553435.1 Micromonospora sp. PRAS1 | reverse complement strand
CGAGGGGGCTGACGGTGATTCGTAGGCCCGGGCCACCGGCGATGCGGTACAGCGCGCCGGGGGCGACCAGCCAGCCGGCGTCGCGCAGCACCATCGAGGCGACGGTCTCGTCGGTGACCGGCAGCCAGACGTTGATGCCGCTGCGACCGTGCGCGGAGAGGCCGCGTTCGGCGAGGGCGGCGACCAGAGCGTTGCGGCGGCGTTCGTAGCTTTCCGCAGCCCGGTCGATCAGGGCGGTCACCGCCGGGTCGCGCCAGAGGGAGAGCACCAGTCGTTGCAGCACGGTGGAGACCCAGCCGGCACCGACCCGGGTCCGCCCGGCCACCCGGGCCACCGTGGTCTCGTCCCCGGCCAGCACGGCCAGGCGCAGGTCGGGACCGTACGGCTTGCTCACCGAGCGGAGCAGGGCCCAGTGGGTGGTCGCGCCGGCGAGCGGGTGCAGCGGTACGCGGGCCAGTTCGGCGGCGTGGTCGTCCTCGATCAGCAGCAGGTCCGCCCGGTCGGTGAGCAGGTCCCGCAGGGCGGCGGCCCGGTCGGCCGAGAGCGCGGCACCGGTGGGGTTCTGGGCGCGGCTGGTCACGATGAGCGCTCGCGCCCCGGCGGCGAGCGCGGCGGCCACCCCGGCGACCAGTGGGCCCTCGTCGTCGACAGGTACGCCGATCGGGCGCAGGCCCAGCGCGGCGATGAGGTCGAGTTGGTTGGCCCAGCCCGGGTCCTCGACCGCTACCGCGTCCCCGGGGCGCAGGTGGGCGCCGAGCAGCCGCTCGATGCCGTCCAGCGCACCGCCGGTGAGTGTCAGTTCGGCGGCCGGCACCCCGTCGGCGACGAGCCGTGCACGGGCCGCCTCGGCGAACTCGGGCAGCACTCCGGCGTCGGAGTAGCTGATCGCCTCGCCGACGGTGTCGGCCAGCGCGGCCAGGTGCGGGCCGAGCCTGGGCAGCAGCCGCGGGTCGGGTTCGCCCCGGGACAGGTCGCGCAACCCGGCGGCGGGTGGGGGGCGCAGGGCCGCGCGGTGGGCGGCGACCGGCGGTCGGGGCCGTACCCGGGTGCCGTGCCGGCCGGCGGTGACGACGAGCCCGCGTTGGCGTAGCTCGGCGTACGCGCGGGAGACGGTGGCCGGGCTGACGGCCAGGTCGGCGGCGAGCGTCCGCACCGGGGGCAGCGGGTCACCCGGAGCGAGGCCGGCGCGGCGGATGCCCGACTCGATGCTTGCCGAAATCTCGGCGGCCGTCGTACCGGTGATCTGATAGCGTCCTGACACAAACACGAGATTGTACTAGAACAAAGGTGGGAGCATGTACGCGCAGACCGCCCGCACCACCGCCAGCCGTTCCCGGGACCGGATGAGCTACGACCGGGACGCCGCACACGCCGTGCTCGACGAGGCGTACCACTGCGTGCTCGGGTTCACCGTGGACGGCGAACCACGCCTGCTGCCCACCCTGCACGTGCGCGTGGGCGACACGCTCTACCTGCACGGCTCCACGGGCAGCCGGCCGTTGCTGGCCGCCCGGGCCGGCGGGTTGCCGGTCTGCGTGGCGGTCACCCTGCTCGACGGGCTCATCTACGGCCGCTCGCAGTTCCACCACAGCGCCAACTACCGCTCGGTGGTCGCACACGGCACCGCCCACCTGGTCACCGACGCGGCCGAGAAGGCTCAGGTGCTCACCGCCCTGGTGGAGAAGGTCGGCACCGGCCGCGCGGCGGAGAGCCGCCCACCGAGCCGACGGGAACTGGCCGAGACCGCCGTGCTGGCCCTGCCACTGCACGAGGTGTCGGTCCGCGCCCGCACCGGCGGCGTCGTTGACGAGCCGGCCGACTACGCGCTGCCGCACTGGGCCGGGGTGGTGCCGCTGCGGCTGACCGCCGGCCCGGCCGAGCCGGACCACGGGGTCACCGCACCGGTGCCGGCGTACCTGCGACCGGCCCGCACGCCGTGGCACGAGCCGGTGCCGCTGCGCGGCGCGCACGTGCTGCTGGAACCGCTGGACCCGGCGCACGCCGAGGAACTCTTCGCCGCCACCGCCGATCCGGAGGTCTGGCGGCACCTGTCCGCGCCGCCGCCAGCCGACGCCGCCGAGCTGCGGAGCATCCTCACCACCGCGCTGGCCGAGCAGCACCGGGGCGAGCGGGTGGCCTGGGTGCAGCGCTGCGCGGTCACCGGCGCGGTGGTCGGCTCCACCTCCTACTACGAGGTGGAGCCCGAGCGGCGGTCGGTGGCCATCGGGCACACCTTCCTCGGCCGGTCGTGGTGGCGTACCGGGATCAACACCGAGGCCAAGCTGCTGCTGCTCGGCCGCGCCTTCGACGAACTCGGGGCGGTGCGGGTGGTCTGGCACACCGACATCCGCAACGAGCGCTCGCAGCAGGCCGTCGAGCGGCTCGGTGCCACCCGGGAGGGGGTGCTGCGGATGCACCGGCGGCGTCCCGATGGGTCGTGGCGGGACACCGTGCAGTATTCAATGACCGTCGAAGAGTGGCCGAACGCACAGGTCAGGCTGCGAGAAAGTCTTCGCTTACCGGGCCCGGCGGCCCGATGATGTCCAGCGTGCTGGGAGTCACCGACATCTGGACGTACGTGCTGGGCACCGTGGCCATCGTGCTGCTGCCCGGCCCGAACTCGCTATTCGTCCTCTCCACCGCCGCCCGCCGGGGCATCCGCACCGGTTACCGGGCCGCGGCGGGGGTGTTCGTCGGCGACGGGGTGCTCATGTTCCTCTCCGCGGCCGGGGTGGCGTCGCTGCTCCGGGCGTACCCACCGGTCTTCCTCGTGATCAAGTACGCGGGTGCCGCGTACCTGGGCTATGTGGGGTTGACCATGTTGCGCGGGGCCTGGCGCCGCTGGCGCGACCGCAACGACCCGACCACGCCGCGGCTGATCGACGCCGCGGAGCCGGCGGCGATGCGTAGCCCGTTCCGCAAGGCCTTCGTGATCAGCCTGCTCAACCCGAAGGCGATCCTCTTCTTCGTCTCGTTCTTCATCCAGTTCGTCGACCCGACCTACCCCTGGCCGGCGCTCTCCTTCCTGCTGCTCGGCCTGATCGCCCAGGTGACCAGCGTGCTCTACCTGACCGCGCTGATCTTCGCGGGCACCTATCTGGCCACCCAGTTCGGCCGGCGCCGCCGGCTCGCCGCCGGTGCCACCACCGCCGTCGGCGCGCTCTTCCTCGGCTTCGGTCTCAAGCTCGCCCAGGGCTGAGGAAGGACCCGCCAGCAACGCCCGGTGTGGGTGAAGGCGTCCGCCAGCAACGCCCGGGGGTGGGTGAGGGCGGCCCTGCCTGACCCCGCTCAACTGCCGTCGCCGCCACCGCCGATGCCGGCGCCGCCCCCCGTGCCGCCCAGGCCGAAGCCCGGCTCGATCGGCTCGTCGGGCGGGCGGCTGACGTGGGCCGACTCGGTGATGGCGGCCGACCAGTCGCCGGGGGCCGCCGCCGCGGCATGCCGGTTGATCGTCTGGCGTAGCCAGCCGTCCACGGTCGACACCCAGTCCCGTTGCTCGGCACCGGCGTGCCAGACCCGGAACCGGCTGATGCTGGTGTGGGTGATCCCGGCCAGCGCCAGCCGGCGGTCGCACCAGAGGATCACCTCCAGGCCCGCGGAGTTGGTCACGAAGATCACCTCCAGTTCGGTGATCGGCCCGGCGTAGAGTGGCCCGACCCAGAAGCCCCAGCGCTGGTGCAGGGGCAGGGCCTGCTCCACGCCGGGCAGCCAACCGTCGACCAGCCCGGCCTGGCGCACGCTGAAGCCGAGGGTGTCGAGGGCTGCCAGCACGTGCTGCTGGGTGGGCAGCGGGTGCACGAAGATCGGTACCATCGCGCCCTGATCCACGGCGGGCTCGATGGCCACCTCCGTCCGCAGCCCCATCCGCAGGCTGAGCAGCGGTACGCCACCGAACGTGGTGAGCGGCGTCTCCCAGGGCAGCGGGAACTCGAACGGAATCGACCGGGCCCGGCCCGCCCGCAGCACCAGGGCATCGGCGACCTGCGCCTGGTGGAACTGCACCAGCCGGCGAGGTGCCTCCGGATCATCCGGCTCGACCTGGCTGACCAGGCCGAGCCGGACGTGGTAGACCGGCACGTCGACGGCGCCGGCGACGAGGTTCACCCGCCCCGGCAGCAGCAGGCCGGGGCGGGTGCTGGGGTTGGCCAGTACGGTCTGCACCGTCAGGCCCGTACCGCCCGACTCCGGTGACACCCCCGTCAGCCGCACCCGCGTCGCTCCTACCTCAGGCGGCGCACCGCACGCGGAATGGGGTCGGTCTCGTCGTCGAACTCCCCGATGACCTCTTCCAGCAGATCCTCAAGCGCCACGAAGCCGACCGGGCGGGTCGGGCCGCCGCCGTTGCGCACCAGCGCGAGCTGGGACTGGCGGGCCCGCATCGCGGCCACCGCCTCGGTCACCGTGGCGGTGTCGGGCAGGGTGATGGCGTCGTTCATCAGGTCCGCCGCCGTGGCCTCGGGACGGCTGGCGGTGGCCCGCACCGCCTCCCGTACGTGCACCAGGCCGCAGACGTCACCGCTGGCGTCGAGCACCGCCAGCCGGGACCGGCCACTGTCCCGGCTGACCTGCTCGATCCGCTCGACCGGCTCGTCCCGGCGGACCGTCACCATCCGGTCGAACGGCTCCATCACCTGGGCGACCGTGGTCCCCTGCAACGCGAGCATGCTGGTCAGCATCTCGTGCTGGGCGGCACCGAGCAGCCCGTGCTCGCGGGACTGCTCCAGCAGCATCCGCAGCTCGTCCGGGCCGTGCACCTGGGCGAGCTGGTCCTGCGGATTCACCTTCGCCAGTCGCAACATCGCGTTGGCCACCGCGTTGAGCACCGACAGCACCGGCCGGGCCACCCAGGCGAACGCCCGGAACGGCACGGCCAGCAGCAGCGCGGAGCGCTCCGGGTGGGTGATCGCCCAGGACTTCGGCGCCATCTCGCCGACCACCAGGTGCAGGAAGGTGACCAGGCTCAGCGCGAAGATCAGCGCGATCACGTGGCTGGCGCCGTACGGCAGCCCGACGGCGTGCAGCAGCGGGCTGAGCAGGCGCTCGATCGCCGGCTCGGCCAGCGCACCGAGGCCCAGGGTGCAGAGTGTGATGCCGAGCTGCGCGCCGGCCAGCATCAGCGACAGCTCGCGTACGCCGTCGAGCGCGGCCTTGGCCGCCCGCCCGCCGCTGGCCGCAGCCTGCTCCAGGCGGTACCGCTTGCTCGCCACCAGCGCGAACTCGGCGGCGACGAAGAACCCGTTGAGCGCCAGCAGGACCATGGACGTGATCAGCGCGAATCCGGTGCTCATGCGGTCACCCCCTCGCGCCCACCGACGAGCTGAAGGCGCACCGAGTCGGCGACGTGCCGATCGACCGCGAGCACCTCGACCAGCGCCAGCGGCGGGGTCTCACCGTTGTCCCCGTCGGCCGGTAGGCCGATCTCCAGCCGATCGCCGACCTCGGGAACCCGGCCCAGCTCGCGCATCACCAACCCGGAGAGGGTGTCGTACTCGGGATGTTCGGGCAGTGCGATGCCGGTGCTGTCGGCGACCTCGTCGATCCGCCAGCGGGCCGGCACCACCCAGGAGCCGTCCTCCTGCCGCGCGGGGGCCCGTTCCGGTGGGTCGTCCTCGTCGAGGATCGGGCCGACCAGCTCCTCGGCGATGTCCTCAAGCGTGATCACGCCGGCGAAACCGCCGTACTCGTCGACCACGCAGGCGAGCTGCCGGTGCCCGGAACGGAGCCGGTCCAGCACCGTGGGCAGCGGCAGCGTCTCGGGCACCAGCAGCGGCGGTACGGCCACCGCGCCGACCGGGGTGGTCGCCCGCTCGGCCGGGGGCACGCGGAGTACGTCGGAAATGCCGACCACGCCGACCAGGTCGTCGACGCCCTCGGTGCCCCGGACCGGGAAGCGGGAGCGGCCGGTGTCGAGCAACTCGACCACCCGGCTGATCGGCTCGTCCGCCCGTACGGTGTGCACGTCGACCCGCGGCACCATGGCCTCGCCGGCGGTCAGCTGGCGGAAGTCCAGCCCGCGGTCCAGCAGCTCCGACATCTCGGCGTCGAGGTGCCCTTCCAGCCGGGACTCGGCGATGATCTGCTCCAGGTCCTCCGGGGTGGCCCCGCTGGGAAGTTCCTCGATCGGCTCGATGCCGACGCGACGGAGCAGCCGCACCGCGGCCCGGTCGAACAGCTTGATCAGCGGGCCGGCCACCGCCAGGTAGATCAGGGTGGATCGGGCCAGTGCCCGGGCGACCGGCTCGGGCCGGGCGATTGCCAGGTTCTTGGGCGCCAGCTCACCCACCACCATCTGCACCACGGTGGCGATGACCAGGGCCAGCACCAAGGAGAGCGGCAGGCTCACCGTGGTCGATACGCCGGCCACGCCGAGCAGTTCGGCCAGGCCGGCACCGAGATACGGCTCGGCGACGTAACCGACAAGCAGGGCGGTGACGGTGATGCCGAGCTGGGCGCCGGAGAGCATGAACGACAGCCGCGCGCTGACCTCCAGGGCCCGGGCCGACGCCTGGTCGCCCTCGGCGGCGCGCTGCCGCAGCTTGCCCCGGTCCACCGCGACATAGCCGAACTCTTGCGCGACGAAGTACCCCGTCGCGACGGTCAGAACGATGATCAGGAGAAGACCGACGAGGATCAACACGGGAGGCTCAGGGCTCCCGGGGCCGTCGGGTCGGATGAATGCCGGGGCCTACCCGGCTGGCTACTGCTGCCCTCCTGGGCAGAAGAGTCGATCATCCCGTTATTCTACCGGCGGGGCCAGCGGGAAGTGGGACGGTGTGGGGCGAGAACGTCCGCAACGAGGGTTCAGTGCTCGGCCAACTCGTCGGCGTCGAGCAGCCGTCGGTCCACCCGGCCGCCCCGGTAGGCGGCCCGGCCGATCATCTGCGCGGCGACCGGGGCGGTGGCCAGTTGGAACGCCCCGACCAGGATCACCATGCCGAGATCGGCGACCGTACGCAGCCGCAGGGACACCCCCAGCAGCAGGAGCAGTACGCCAAGCACCTGCGGTTTGGTGGCCGCGTGCATCCGGCTCAGCGTATCCGGGAAGCGCAGTACGCCGATCGCGGCCGCCAGGCTCAGCAACGCACCGGCAACCAGGCTGACGGCACCCAGCCAGTCGGCGACCACGGCCAGGGACAGCATCCCGTCGGCAGCGACCGGGGCGCGCGCCGGCGTCACCTCTTCTCCCCGGCGGCGAAGCGGACCAACGACACCGAACCGACGAAACCGAGCAGGGCGAGCACCAGCAGCACCGGCAGGGTCGTGGCGTGCCGGTTGATCGCCGCCTCGGCACCGACCGCGCCGACCATGGTGGCCAGCAGCATGTCCGCGGCGACCACCCGGTCCATCAGCGACGGGCCCCGGTAGAGCCGGACGAGGGCGAGCAGGGCGGTCACCGACAGCAGCCCGGCGATGATCACGGCGAGCAGTGTGTTCACGAGAACTCCTTGTCGACGGGTACGGAGCGAACCTGGCGTAGCTCGGCCGCCGAGCCGACCGCCGCGACGATCCGCCGTTCCACGGTGCGGATCTGCTTCCGCGCGGCTGCCAGGTCCGCCGGGGTGTGTACGTCGAGCACGTGCACGTAGAGCACGGCCGCGTCCCGGTCCACCTCGACGATCAACGTGCCCGGCACCAACGAGATCGCCTCGGCGGTGAGCGCCAGGTTGAAGTCGGTGGGTATCAGCAGCCGCACCGCGAGGATGGCCGAGCGTGGCGTGTAGCCGGGTTGCACCGCGATCCGGGCCACGTGCAGGCTCGCCAGGACCAGTTCGACCACGAAGCGTCCGGCGAACACCAGCAGCCCGGATAGCCGCAGCCGGCCGCCGAAGCTCACCGCGGGAAGCGGGAAGAACACCAGCACAGCCGTGCCCACCAGCAGCCCGCCCAGCAGGTTTCCCCAGCTGAGGTCGCCCCAGAGCAGGATCCAGACCAGCGCCAGCCCGCCGACCGCGAGGGCCTGGTCGCGCCAGCGGCGGGCCCGGTTCGGCTGGCCCCGCCCCGCACCGGCCCGCTCGGGTCCGGCCGCCGCCGGCTCCGGTCCGGTCATGGCGGGCCGCCGGGCAGTACGGCGTGGATGTACGGGGTGCGCTCCCGCAGATCGACCGCTGCGCCGGTGGTCACCTCGAAGAGCGGACCCGCCACCACGGTCAGCGCCACCCCGAGCGCCACCAGGGCCACGGTGGCACCGACCATCAACGTGGGCAGCGGAGCGGTCGACGTGACGGTCTGGCAGGGCGTACGCCAGAACGCGATGTTCCACACCCGGCTGGCCACGTAGAGGGTGAGCAGGCTGGTCACCGTGCCGACGGTGACCAGGGTCCAGGGCAGCGCACCGCCGGCCGCCACGCCGGCCTGGAGCAGACCGAGCTTGCCGAGGAACCCGGAGAAGGGCGGGATACCGGCGAGGTTCATGGCCGAGACGAAGAAGAGCACACCGAGCAGCGGCGCGATCCGGGCGAGGCCGCCCAGCCGGCGCAGGTCGGTGCTGCCGGCCCGCTGTTCGACCAGGCCGGCGATCAGGAACAGGGTCGTCTGGATGGTGATGTGGTGGACCACGTAGAAGATCGCCCCGACCAGACCGGCGACCGTGCTCAGCCCGATCCCGAAGATCATGTAGCCGATGTGGCTGACCAGGGTGAACGAGAGCAGCCGCTTCATGTCCGACTGGGCCACCGCGCCGAGGATGCCGACCACCATGGTCAGCCCGGCCACCACCATCAGCAGTTGGGCGGCCCGTGGTCCGGGGAAGAGCAGGGTCTGGGTACGGATGATCGCGTACACGCCGACCTTGGTCAGCAGGCCGGCGAAGACGGCGGTGACCGGGGCGGGCGCGGTCGGATAACTGTCGGGCAGCCAGGCCGACAGCGGGAAGACCGCCGCCTTGATGCCGAAGGCCAGCAGCAGCATCAGTTGCAGGCTCAGCCGCACCCCGTCGGGTAGCGCGTCGAGCCGGCCGGCGAGGTGGGCCAGGTTGAGCGTGCCGGCGGCCGCGTAGACCAGCCCCACCGCGATCAGGAAGATCATCGAGGCCAGGATGTTGACCACCACGTACGTCGAGCCGGTGCGGATGCGCAGCGCGGTGCCGTTCAGGGTGATCAGGACGAAGCTCGCGGCGAGCAGCATCTCGAACCCGACGAAGAGGTTGAACAGGTCCCCGGCGAGGAAGGCGTTCGTCACGCCGGCGGTCAGCACCAGGTAGGTCGGGTGGAAGATGGCCACCGAGGAGGTCTCGCCGATCTCCGCCTGCCCCTGGCCGATCGAGTACAGCAGCACGCAGAGGGTCACCGCCGAGGAGACCACAAGCATCAGCGCCGCCAGTTGGTCGGCGACCAGGACGATGCCGACCGGCGCGGGCCAGCCGCCGATCTCGACCACCAGCGGCCCGTGCCGGTAGGTCTGCACAAGCAGCACCGCGGACACGGCCAGGGTGGCGGTCAGGCAGGTCACGCTTACCACCCGCTGCGGCCGGGCCCGCGTCGCCAGCAGCAGGGTCAGTGCCGCCCCCAGAATCGGCAGCAGCACCGGCAGCGACACGAGGGCGTTCATGCCGCCCCACCCCCGTCACCGGGCCGGTCCTCGCCACCGGGCCGGTCCTCGCCACCGGGCCGGTCCTCGCCACCGGGCCGGTTCTCGCCACCGGGCCGGCGGGGCGCCGGGGCGTCGACCTGTTCCGGGTCGGTCGCGGCGCTGTCGTCGCTCAGGTCGGCGGTGGAGACCTCCTTGTGCGCGGCGCGGCGGACGATCTGCCGGTCCTCGATGTCGTCGGGCACCTCGTCGTCGCCGGTCAGATACCAGCTGCGATAGCTGATCGCCAGCAGGAAGGCGGTGAACCCGAAGGTGATCACGATGGCGGTGAGCACCATGGCCTGCGGCAGGGCGTCGCTCATCCGCTCGGTCTCGGAGACCCCGACCACCGGTGCCCGACCGGCTCGACCACCAAAGATGATCAGCAGGTTGACGCCGTTGCCGACCAGGATGATGCCGAGCAGCACGCGGGTCAGGCTGCGCTCCAACAGCAGGGCCACCCCGCAGCCGACGAGCACGCCGATCGCGACGAAGGACACCAGATTGGCCCCGGAGGCCATCACGGAGCCTCCCCTCGCGGGTCGGCAGCGAAGTTGCCGCCGACCTGGTCACCTGCCTCGATGTGCCGGTCCACCTCGGCGCCGAGGCTGCGCAGCACGTCCAGCGCCAGCCCGATCACCACCAGGTACACGCCGATGTCGAAGAAGAGCGAAGTGACCAGGTAGAAGTCCCCGATCAGCGGCAGCGAAAGATCGATCTTCGCGCTGCCCAGCACCGCCCCACCGGTCAGCAGCGAGAGCACGCCGCCACCGGCCGCGACCGCCAGCCCGATGCCGAGCACGGTGCCGGCACCGATCGGCGCGGCCTCGGCCAGTTCCTGGCGGCCGCCGGCGAGGTAGCGCATGGTCAGCGCCAGGCTGGCCACCAGACCGCCGGCGAAGCCGCCGCCGGGCGCGTTGTGCCCGGAGAAGACCAGGTAGAAGGAGAAGAGCACGGCGGTGTGGAAGATCAGCCGGGTGATCACCTCCAGCACGATCGAACGGTGCCGCTCGTGCAGGGTGCTGCCGCCGCGCAGCCAGACCGGCCGGCCGGCGAAGCTCTCCTGGCCTTCCGCGGCCAGCCGGCGGGGGCGAGGCCCGGTCCGGGACCGCAGGAAGACCAGGCTGGCGACTCCGGTGGCCGCCGCCACCAGCACCGTCAGCTCGCCCAGGGTGTCCCAGGCCCGGATGTCGACAAGCGTCACGTTCACCACGTTGCGGCCGTAGCCCTGCTCGACGGCCAGGTCGGGAAAGCGCTCGGAGATGGAGGGTGCCTGGCGGGCGCCGGTGGCGGCCACCGCGAGCCCGGCGACCGTCGCACCGACCGTCAGGCCGATCGCCCGGCGCACCCAGCGACTACGGCGCAGCGGTCGTACCGAGAACCGCGCCGGCAGCCGCCGCAGCACCAGCACGAAGACCGCGATGGTCACGGTCTCCACCAGGAACTGGGTAAGCGCCAGATCGGGGGCGCCGTACAGCACGAAGAGCATCGCGGTGCCGTAGCCGGTCATGCCGACCAGCAGCATCGCGGTCAGCCGGCGGGTGGCCCCAACGGCGAGCAGGGCGGCGATGCTGATCACCAGCAGCACCACCGGCTGTGCCGGGTTGGCCCACGGCGTGAGTGGTTGCTTCCAGGGTTGCAGCAGCAGCAACGTGCCGCCCGGCACGGCGGCCAGCACGATCAGGATGAGGCCGAGGTACTGCGGCAGGGAGCCGCGCTGGGTGACGCTTGTGACGTCCACCGCCGCCCGGTCGAAGCGATGGATGATCCACTCGTAGCCCTGTTGACCGGTGACCGGCGAACGCAGCCGGGACAGCGCCGGGGCCAGCGGGCCACGCAGCGCGAACAGCACCGCGCCGCCCGCCAGGGTCAGCGCGGACAGCCCCAGCGCCAGGTTCAGGCCGGGCCAGACCGCCAGGTGCGCGTGGGGCGGGCCGAGGAGTTCGGCGTACGGGCGCAGCAGCTGATCCAGCCCACCTGCCGCCGGCCCGGCGACCAGCCCGGCCACCGCCAGCAGCGTCGGTGGCACCAGCATCGGCGCGGCGACCCGACCCAGCTCGGTGGGGGCGAGGGTACGGCGGGTGGCGAAGCCGCCCCAGAGGAACCTGATGCTGTACGCGACGGTGAGTGCGGTGCCGGCGACCAGCACCGCAAGCACCAGCGGGCGGTCGGTGAAGGCGGCGAAGATGGCTTCCTTGGCGACGAAGCCGACAAGCGGTGGCACGCCGGCCATCGACGCGGCGGCGAGCAGCGCCACCCCGGCCAGGACCGGCGCGCTGCGCCACAGCCCGGAGAGCTCACGCAGGTCCCGGGTGCCGGCGCCGTGGTCGATCACGCCGACGACGAGGAAGAGCGCCGCCTTGAACAGCGCGTGGGCGAGCAGCATGGCGACCCCGGCCAGAGCGGCGTCGGCGGTGCCCAGCCCGACGACCGCCGTCAACAGGCCCAGCTGGCTCACCGTGCCGTACGCCAGCAGCAGCTTCAGGTCGGTCTGCCGCAGCGCGGCCCAGCCGCCCAGCACCATGGTGGCCAGCCCGGCGACCAGGACGACCGGCCGCCACGGGCCGGCCGGGGCGAGCAGCGGGGCGAGCAGGCCGAGCAGGTAGACGCCGGCCTTCACCATCGCCGCCGCGTGCAGGTACGCGCTCACCGGAGTCGGTGCCGCCATCGCCACCGGCAGCCAGGAGGTGAACGGCAGTACCGCGGACTTGGACAACGCGCCGAGCAGGATCAGCAGCACTGCGGTGACCAGGTACGCCCCGCCGGGCAGCGGGCGACCGGCCAGCTCCGACAGGCGGTAGGTGCCGGCGTGGTGGCCGAGCATGATGAACCCGACAAGCATGGCCAGGCCGCCGAGCGTGGTCACGGTCAACGCCTGGGCCGCCGCCCAGCGGCTGGATCGCCGCTCGGTGCTGTGCCCGATCAGCAGGTACGAGAAGACCGTGGTGAGTTCCCAGCAGACGTAGAGCAGTAGCAGGTCGTCGGCGAGGACGAGGCCGAGCATCGCACCGGCGAAGGCCACCATCACCCCGGCGTACCGGGCGGTGCCGATCGCGCCGGGCGGGAAGTACCGTCCGCTGTAGAGCAGCACCAGCGCGCCGACTCCGCCGATCAGCAGCACCATCAGCCAGGACAGGGTGGTCATCCGCAGGTCCAGGTTCAGGCCCAGCCGGGGGATCCACTCGTACGTCTGCGCCACCGCGCCGCCGTCGGCCACGGCGGGTGCGCGGAGCAGCGCCCAGCCGAACGCCGTGGCCGGCACCAGCGCCAGGAGGTAGCAGGCGCGCGGTCCCCACCAACGCACCAGTAGCGGCGCCACGAGGGCCGCCACGAGGTGCAGGATCAGTAGTACGAGCACGCGCGCTCCCGGTCGAGGTGGACAGGGGCGCCCCTCCCGGGTGCACGGCGCCTAGGAGCGATCAGACGATAGTTCGCGTACGCTCTGGGGCGTTTTCCCGAAATAGCCACACTTCTGCAGCGATCGGGCGGACCGTACGGGAGCCGGTCGACCGGTCACGGTCGTGCGGCGTTCCTGGCCCCGCCCTCCACCGCGAAGCCCCCGTCGGCGCACCCTCCTCGCCCCTCGACCGTCAGGTCGGGCCGGCCGAGCCGGAGCGCCGCCCGGTCGACCAGTCGCTGGGTGGCGGTCAGGGAGCGCACCGGCAGCATCCGGCCACGACTCTCCCGGCGCAGCACGAAGTAGTGCACGGCGACGCGCACCTGCGCGCGGTCGGCCGCGCTGGCCTGTGCGGTGGAGTGGACCAGCTCGCGCAGGCAGCCGGCGAGCCGTTCGGCCAGTTCGAGGTCGGGGCCGTGCAGCCCGGCGCGGAGGGCGACGAGACGACTGTCGACCTTGCGAATCAGGACGTCGGTGCCGGGCCCGGGGCTCCGCTCCTCGACGACCATTCGCTTCCCTCCACCACTTACCGCATCGCGAGTGAAGTTACTTTATGTTGTAGGTCACAAGCAAGCAGTTAAGTAAGACTTAACGGAATCTACGGTCAACTCACCTGTAAAGACTTAACCAGGCATACCCGTCCCGCCGTTCGGGCCGGATGTCGGTGGGCGGGGGCAGGATGGGGTGGTGGCGGATTCCCTCGCAGCCTCGCCGGCCCAGGCGGTGCTCTCCCGGTTCGGCCCGGCGACCCGGGAGTGGTTCGACGCGGCCTTCGCCGCGCCGACGGCGGCACAGGTTGGCGCCTGGACGGCGGTCGCCGCCGGGCGCCACGCCCTCGTCGTGGCACCGACCGGCTCCGGCAAGACCCTCGCCGCCTTCCTCTGGTCCCTCGACCGGCTGGCCCGCGAGCCGGCACCGGTCGACGCCCGGCGCCGCTGCCGGGTGCTCTACGTCAGCCCGCTCAAGGCCCTCGCGGTCGACGTCGAGCGCAACCTGCGCGCCCCGCTCGCCGGCATCCGACAGGCCGCCACCCGGCTCGTGCTTCCCCCGCCCGAGATCACCGTCGGCATGCGCACCGGCGACACCCCCGCCGACGAGCGGCGGGCCTTCGCCCGCACCCCACCGGACATCCTGATCACCACGCCGGAGTCGCTGTTCCTGCTGCTCACCTCGGCCGCGCGGGACTCGCTGCGCGGGATCGAGACGGTGATCATCGACGAGGTGCACGCGGTGGCCGGCACCAAACGCGGCGCCCACCTGGCGCTCTCCCTGGAACGGCTGGACGAGTTGCTGCCCGCCCCGGCCCAGCGGATCGGGCTCTCCGCGACGGTCCGGCCGCTCGACGAGTGCGCCCGGTTCCTCGCCGGTGCCCGGCCGGTGGACGTGGTCGCGCCGGTGAGCGCCAAGACCATCGAGGTAAGCGTCCAGGTGCCGGTGGAGGACATGACCCGGCTCGACGAGCAGGAGGCGGCGGAGGACCTCGGCGGCCCACGCACCGCCTCGATCTGGCCGGCGGTGGAGGAACGGGTCTACGCCCTGATCCGGGCCCACCGTTCGACAATCGTCTTCACCAACTCCCGGCGCAGCGCCGAGCGGCTCTGTGCCCGGCTCAACGAGCTCGCCGCCGAGGAGACCGCCGGGGCCACGCCGACCGCGACCGACCGCCCCGCCCGGCCGCCGGCGGAGATGATGGCCCAGGCCGGCGCGGTCTCCGGCGCCCCGCCGGTGCTCGCCCGGGCGCACCACGGCAGCGTCTCCCGCGAGGAGCGGCGGCACATCGAGGAGTCGCTCAAAGCGGGGCAACTGCCCGCCGTGGTAGCCACCTCCAGCCTCGAACTCGGCATCGACATGGGCGCGGTAGACCTGGTGGTGCAGATCGAGGCGCCGCCGAGCGTGGCCGCCGGCCTGCAACGGGTGGGTCGGGCCGGGCACCAGGTCGGTGCCGTCTCCCGGGGGGTGGTGCTGCCCAAGCATCGCGGCGACCTGCTCTCCTGCACCGTGGTCGCCGAGCGGATGGGCGACGCCGCGATCGAGGAGCTGCACCACCCCCGCAACCCGCTGGACGTGCTCGCCCAGCAGATCGTCGCGATGGTCGCCCTGGACCAGTGGCGGGTCGGCGACCTGGCCACCGTGGTCCGCCGCGCGGCGCCCTTCGCCGAGCTGCCCGACTCGGCCCTGCACGCCGTGCTGGACATGCTCTCCGGGCGCTACCCGTCGACCGCCTTCGCCGAACTGCGCCCCCGGCTGGTCTGGGATCGCGCCGCCGACGTACTGACCGGGCGGCCGGGAGCGCAGCGGCTCGCGGTCACAAGTGGCGGCACCATCCCGGACCGGGGCCTGTTCGGCGTCTTCCTGGCCGGCGCGGAACGCGCCGCCCGGGTCGGCGAGCTGGACGAGGAGATGGTCTACGAGTCCCGGGTCGGCGACGTCTTCCTGCTCGGCTCCTCCTCCTGGCGGATCGAGGAGATCACCCCCGACCGGGTGCTGGTCTCCCCCGCCCCGGGCCAGGCGGCCAAGATGCCGTTCTGGAAGGGCGACCAGCCCGGCCGGCCGGTGGAGTTGGGCCGGGCGATCGGGGCCCGGATCCGGGGCCTGCTGCGGCAGGCCGACGACGCGGCGCTTGCCGCACTGCGTACCGCCGGGTTGGACGACTGGGCCGCCGGCAACCTGCTGGCGTACCTGCGCGAGCAGCAGGCCGCGACCCGTGCGTTGCCGGACGACCGGACGGTGGTGGTCGAGCGGTTCCGGGACGAGCTGGGCGACTGGCGGCTGGCCGTGCACAGCGTGCTCGGCGCCCGGGTGAACGCACCCTGGGCACTGGCGATCGGCCGGCGACTCGCCGAGCGCCACGGCGTGGACGCCCAGGTGATGCCCGCTGACGACGGGATCGTCGTACGCCTGCCGGACACCGCCGACAGCCCACCCGGTGCCGACGTGGTGGCCTTCGATCCGGAGGAGATCGCCCAGCTGGTGGAGGAGTCGGTCGGCACCTCGGCGCTCTTCGCCGCCCGGTTCCGGGAGTGCGCCGCGCGGTCGCTGCTGCTGCCCCGCCGCGACCCCCGCCGCCGCCAGCCGCTCTGGCAGCAGCGGCAGCGCGCCGCCCAACTGCTCGACGTCGCCCGCGAGTACGCCGATTTCCCGGTCACCCTGGAGGCCGCCCGGGAATGCCTCCAGGACGTCTTCGACCTGCCCGCCCTGACCCAGGTGATGCGGGACCTGGCGGGCCGCCGGGTGCGGCTGGTCGAGGTGGAGACGCCCCGGCCGTCGCCGTTCGCCCGGTCGCTGCTCTTCGGTTACGTCGGCGCCTTCCTCTACGAGGGCGACGCCCCGCTCGCGGAGCGCCGGGCCGCGGCGTTGGCGCTGGATTCGGCCCTGCTCGGTGAGCTGCTCGGCCGGGTCGACCTGCGCGAGCTGCTCGATCCGGCGGTGCTCGCCGAGACCGAGCGGCAGCTGCGCTGGTTGACCCCGCAGCGGCGGCCCCGGGACGCGGAGGACGTGGTCGAGCTGCTGCGCCAGCTCGGCGACCTGAGCGGCGACGAGCTGGCCGAGCGCGGGGTGCCGGTCGACTGGCTGACCGACCTGGCCGCGGCCCGCCGGCTGGTGCGGGTACGCATCGCCGGGCAGGAACGCTGGGTGGTGGTGGAGGACGCCGGCCGGCTGCGCGACGCCCTCGGCGTGGCCCTGCCGGTGGGGATCGCCGAGGCGTACCTCGAACCGGTCACCGACCCGCTCGGTGATCTCGTCGCCCGGTACGCCCGCACCCACGCCCCGTTCAGCGCGGCCGGCTGCGCCGCCCGGTTCGGGTTGGGCGTCTTCGTCGTGGAGCAGGCGCTGCGCCGGCTGGCCGCCACCGGCCGGGTGGTCTCCGGCGAGTTCACCCCGGAGACGGTCGGCACCCAGTGGTGCGACGCGGAGGTGCTGCGGCTGCTGCGCCGGCGGTCCCTGGCCGCGCTACGCCGGGAGATCGAACCGGTGCCACCCCGGGCGCTGGCCACCTTTCTGCCCCGGTGGCAGCAGGTCGGCTCCTCGGCCCGGGGGGTGGAGGCGGTGGCCGCGACGGTGGAGCAGTTGCAGGGCGCCGCCGTGCCCGCGTCGGCGCTGGAACGGCTGGTGCTCCCGGCCCGGGTCGCCGACTACTCCCCCGCGCTGCTCGACGAGTTGTGTGCCAGCGGCGAGGTGTTGTGGGCCGGTGCCGGCGCGATCTCCGGTGGGGACGGCTGGGTCACGCTGGCGTACGCCGACACGGCACCGCTGCTGCTCCCACCGCCGGACGAGGCGCTCGCCCGTACGCCGCTGCACGACGCGGTGCTGGCCGCGCTCGGCGAGGGGCAGGCGTTGTTCTTCCGGCCGCTGGCCGACCGGGTCGGCGCCACCGACGACGCGGAACTGACCACGGTCGTCTGGGACCTGGTCTGGGCCGGTTACCTCACCAACGACACCCTCGCGCCGCTTCGGGTGGTGCTCGGTGGTGCCGGGGCACACCGCTCCCGGCCGGCCGCCGGGCGGAGCCGCTACCGGCGCCCCGGTCGGGTGGCGCTGCCGAGCCGGGGTGGTCCGCCGACGGTGGCGGGCCGCTGGTCCCGCCTGCCGGAGCGGGACCTCGACCCGACCCGGCGGGCTGCGGCCCTGGCCGACGTGCTGCTGGAGCGGCACGGGGTGCTCACCCGGGGCGCGGTCATGGCCGAACAGGTGTCCGGCGGCTTCGCCGCGGTCTACCCGGTGCTCTCCGCGCTCGAGGAACGCGGCGCGGCCCGGCGTGGCTACTTCGTCGACGGGTTGGGCGCGGCGCAGTTTGCGGTGCCCGGCGCGGTGGACCGGATCCGGGCGCTGGCCGAGCCGCTGGACGGCGGACGGGTCCGCGGCGGCGCGACGCACGGCGGCCCGGCGGTGGTGCTGGCGGCCACCGACCCGGCGAACCCGTACGGCGCCGCGCTGCCCTGGCCGGAGCGGGTGGTCGACTCCGGCGACGCGACGGCGACAGCGCCGGGCACCGGCCACCGGGCCGGCCGCAAGGCGGGCGCGCTGGTCGTGCTGGTCGCCGGTGAGCTGGTGCTCTACGTGGAGCGCGGCGGGCGGACGATCCTCTCCTTCAGCGCCGACACCGACGCGCTCACCCTGGCCGGAAAGGCGTTGGCCGACACGGTCCACACCGGAGCGTTGGGCCCGATCTCCGTCGAACGCGCCGACGGCGAGCCGGTCCGCTCGTCTGCCCTGCACGACGCCCTCACCGCCGCCGGTTTCCGCCCCACCCCCCGCGGCCTACGCCTACGCACCTGACCCCCACCCCCTCCCCGTTACCCCACCCCCTCCCCTCCCCCACCCCCACCGGGCCGGGAATCAGGGGTTGATCATGAAGTTATTGCCCCAGGAAAGCG
>NZ_JCANNB010000063.1:0-18898 GCF_059553435.1 Micromonospora sp. PRAS1 | reverse complement strand
GCCCTCTACCTGGACCGCAAGGAAGAAATAGCCAGCTATGAAGAAGTCTGGACAAGCCTCACGTCGCTGGCGCTTGATGAGGAAGAATCAAGGCGACTGATCGACAAGATCATTGGGGAGGTTCATCGTGGCTGATTTGACTGGAGTGCGCTGGCGGAAGAGCAGCCGTAGCGGGGACAACGGCGGCAACTGTGTCGAGGTCGCGGACAATCTGCCTGGCCTTGTCGCCGTACGGGACAGCAAAGATCCGGCGGGACCGGCGCTGACCTTCTCTCCGGCGGCCTGGACCGCCTTCGTCCGCGCGACCCGGCACTGACCTTCGAGCCCCGTGCCCCTCGTCGGGAGCGCGCTCGGCGATCGCGGGGCGTGCTCCCGCCAAGGATGCGAGTGAGGACGCGGGTTCAGGCCGGGGGTGCTGCCGACTCGGCTCGGTGGGCGGCGGCGAGCCGTTTCGGGGCGCGGGCGTACCACGCCTCCACGATCAGCTCGGTCAGCTCGTCGACCTCGATCCGGTTCAGCCGGACCAGCACGATGGGATAGCCGTCGAGGTGCGGCGTGGCGAAGAAGAGGGCAGGGTCGTCGGCGAGCAGCGCCTCCTTGACGCCGAGGTCGGCCACGCGTACGCCGAGGATCGGCCCGTCCGGGGCCGCCGGCCCGAGGGCGTCGAGGTCGGAGCGGCGCAACGGACGCTCCCAGACGAAGGACTTGTCTCGGACCTTCCACGCGGGCAACCCGTCGTACGAGGGCCGCTCCGTGCTCTCCGGCAGGCTCAGCGCGACCCGGCGTACGTCTTCCCAACTGGCCATCGCCCGACCATACGCCCCCGGTAACGAGCCGGCCGTCCTGCCGCTGGCCGGTCACCTGAGTTGCGGTATGTCGCGGCATCCCAGCCGACCAGGTGCACTAGTTGCGGCATCTCGTCCAAAGACCCACCCGGCGCCCTCGGCTGAGCGGCGGGTTCGGTGCCGAGTTGTTAATAGGGGGCCCCTCCTATACACGAGGCGTTAATAGGGGGCCCTTCCTTGCTTCCTAAGCTGGTGGCGTGGAGAGCATGCTGCCGGTTTGTCTGGCTGACTTTGCGGAGCGGGCCCGGTCGGTGCTGCCGCCGGAGGTGTGGGACTACCTGGACGGTGGCAGCGGCACCGAGCTGACGCTGAATGCGAACCGGAGCGCGCTGGACCGGGTCGGGGTGCTGCCCCGGGTGCTGACCGGGGTGGCCACCGCCAACCTGCGGACCCGACTGCTCGGGCGGGAGTACGCGATGCCGGTCGGGGTGGCGCCGATGGCCTACCAGCGGCTGGTGCATCCCGAGGGCGAGATCGGGTTGGCCGGCGCGGCCCGGGCCGCCGAGGTGCCCTACCTCGCCAGCATCCTGGGCAGCACCCCGATCGAGCAGGTCACCGCGACCGGTGCCGAGGTGTGGTTCCAGCTCTACTGGCTGCGCGACCGGGGGATGGTGACGGACCTGCTGGCCCGGGTACGGGAGGCCGGCTGCCGGGCGCTGGTGGTCACCGTCGACGTGCCGGTGCTCGGACGGCGATACCGGGACCTGCGCAACGCGTTCCGGTTGCCGGCGGAGCTGGTGGCGGCGAACCTGCCCGGCGGGCGGGACGACCTAGCCCACGGCGGTACGCCCGGCGTCACGCCGGTCCCGGTGACCAGCGGCGCGGCCTTCGCGCCGGCACTGGGCTGGGCGGACCTGCGGTGGCTGGGCGAGCACTGCGAGCTGCCGCTGGTGGTGAAGGGCGTCCTCGACCCGGCCGACGCGGTACGCGCGGTCGACGCGGGTGCGCGGGCGGTGGTGGTCTCCAATCACGGCGGACGGCAACTCGACGGGGTGCCGGCCAGCGCCACAATGCTGCCCGAGGTGGTCGCCGCCGTGGACGACCGGTGCGAGGTGCTGCTGGACAGCGGGGTCCGGGGCGGCCTCGACGTGCTGCGGGCGCTGGCGCTGGGAGCGCACGGGGTACTTGTCGGTCGGCCGATGCTCTGGGCGCTGGCCGCCGGGGGAGCGGCCGGGGCGAGTGCCGGGTTGCGCCTGCTCGCCGACGAGTTGCGCGACGCGCTGGCTCTCGCCGGCTGCGCCGATCCGGCCGCCGCCCGCCAGCTGCGTACCGTGCCGGTCGGCTGAGGGACAGATCGACTCGCCGTGTTCACCGCCTGGCAACCTGTGACGGCCACCCTGCCGTCGTCCTGGGTGGACGGTCATAATGGGCGGCATGATTGCCTGGGAGTACGCCCTGCTGGTCCGCCGTTACCAGGGACAGGGCCGGAATTTTCACGTCACCTTCGTCTGGTACGGGCCGGACGGGTCCCGGAAGGATGTCACGGCGTACGGCGACACCGCCGTCGCGCATCTCAACCGGGTTGGCCGGGAGGGTTGGGAGCTCGTCACGGCGGCCGAGGACGTGAACAACGTCCAGGGCAGCACCGAGGTGCACCGCTATCACCTCAAGCGTCCGCTGAACTGAAACCGCCATCCTTCGGGATCGCTACGACTACCAGTTCTGCCGGTCGTACGGCGCCTCCGGCGTGGCGGAGGGACGTTGGGACTGGTGGTACTGCGAGCAGAGTGCCCAACCGTTGAGCACCCAGTGGTTCCTGTGGACCTTCGACTGCGCGTGAGCCGGCTGCCCGACCTCGCGGCCCCGCCAGGCCGGTGCGCTGGCCCGGCGGGGTCGCGTGCCGGTCAGGCCAGGTCGACGTTCGGGTAGAGCGGGAAGCCGGCGAGCAGTTCGCTGGCCTGGCGGCTGACCTTGTCGGCGAGCGCCGGGTCGAGCACGTACTTCGCCTTGCTGGCGGCGCCGTCCGGACCGGTGCCGGCGGTGGTCTGGCTGAGCACGGTGTGGATCAGCTCGGCGGTGCCGTCCATCTCCGCCGGGCCCAGCCCGCGGGTGGTCAGCGCGGGCGTGCCGATCCGGATGCCGGAGGTGTACCAGGCGCCGTTCGGGTCCTGCGGCACCGCGTTGCGGTTGGTGACGATGCCCGAGTCCAGCAGCGCCTGCTCGGCCTGCCGGCCGGTCAGCCCGTAACCGGTGACGTCGATCAGCACCAGGTGGTTGTCGGTGCCGCCGGTGACCAGCTTGGTGCCCCGGCGCAGCAATCCCTCGGCCAGCGCCTGGGCGTTGTCGACGATGCGCTGGGCGTAGTCGGCGAAGTCGGGGCGGCGGGCTTCGGCCAGCGCGACCGCCTTGGCGGCCATCACGTGCGGCAGCGGGCCGCCGAGCACCATCGGGCAACCCCGGTCCACCTGGTCGGCCAGCTCCGGGCCGCAGAGCACCATGCCGCCGCGCGGGCCGCGCAACGACTTGTGGGTGGTGGTGGTGACGATGTGCGCGTGCGGCACCGGGTCGAAGTCGCCGGTGAAGACCTTGCCGGCGACCAGTCCGGCGAAGTGGGCCATGTCCACCATGAAGGTGGCGCCGACGGAGTCGGCGATCTCCCGCATGATCCGGAAGTTCACCTTCCGCGGGTACGCCGAGTAGCCGGCGACCAGCACCAGCGGCCGGAACTCGCGGGCCGCCTCGGCGACCTTGTCGTAGTCGACCAGGCCGGTGGCCGGGTCGGTGCCGTAGCTGCGCTGGTCGAACATCTTGCCGGAGATGTTCGGCCGGAAGCCGTGGGTCAGGTGCCCACCGGCGTCAAGCGACATGCCGAGCATCCGCTGGTCGCCCAGTTCCCGGCGGAGCGCGAACCAGTCCGCCTCCGTCAGGTCGTTTACGTGCCGGGCCTGTGCCCGCTTCAGCGCCGGGGCCTCGACCCGGTCGGCCAGGATCGCCCAGAACGCCACCAGGTTGGCGTCGATGCCCGAGTGCGGCTGCACGTACGCGTGCGTGGCGCCGAACAACTCCCGGGCGTGCTCGGCGGCGAGTGCCTCGACGGTGTCCACGTTCTGGCAGCCGGCGTAGAAGCGGCGGCCGATCGTGCCCTCGGCGTACTTGTCGCTGAACCAGTTGCCCATCGCCAGCAGGGTGGCCGGCGAGGCGTAGTTCTCGCTGGCGATCAGCTTGAGCGACTCACGCTGGTCGGCCAGCTCGGCGCGGATGGCCTCGGCGACGCGCGGCTCGACACCGCCGATCACCTCTAGCGCGCTGCGAAAGGCGGTGGACTCGACGTTGCGCGACATGCGACCTCCTGATGACGTACGGAAGGCCCAGGCGCTCGGCACGCGTCCTCGTGACGGGGCCGCTCCCCGATGGTGCTCCATCTCCAATGCGCCAGTCACGGCCCGAAGGGAATCCTACCGGGTACGCCGGCGCCGCGCCGTGGCGACCGCGCCGCGCCGCCGTACCCCTTGCTGCTACAGGACGGCGCGCAGGCCGGGCAGCCGCCGGATCGGTACGGCGACCGCGACGCTGGCCACCATGGCGAGCGCGGCGACGACGGTGAAGGCGACCGGCACGGGCAGGTCGGCCCGGGCGACGGTGAACTGGAGCGCCACCACGATCGGCAGGTGGATCAGGTAGACGGTGTACGAGCTGTCGGCCAGCGCGCGGCTGAGCCGGTTGTGGCCGGCGAACGCGTCCCGGAACAGGGTGAGCAGGCCGACGCTCAGCCCGACACAGATGGCCGTCTCCACGAGCGTCCAGCAGGCCGACGCCCAGGACGCGCCACCGCTGGCGAAGTAGGCGGTGTCGGTGCCGGTGACGAAGAGTCCGGCGACGAGGGTCAGGCCGACGGCCAACCAGGTGTATCCGGTACGGCGGGGGAGTTGGCCGAGCCAGTCGTACCGGTAAGCGAGCACTCCGGCGACGAAGAAGGCGCTGTACTGGGCCAGCCGGGCCGGTTCGGCCTGGATGAACTCGAAGACGGGAACCCATTCGTCGAGCGGGTAGCGGATCCGGACCCCGAACGCGACCGCGGCCAGGGTGAGCGTGAAGCCGAGCAGCGCCCGGTGGTCGGGTGCCCGGGTCAGCCAGGCGGGCGCGGGGCGGTGCCGGTGCCGGCGGGCCAGCCGCACCACCGCCCGGCCGGCGAGGTAGAGCAGGCTGAAGGCGAGCAGGTTCTGGATGAACCAGAGGTGGCCGAACTGGAGGTCCGGCCAGATCGGACCGGTCCAGCCGGCCGGCTCGGGGCCGAAGCCGAGGAACACGTCCAGGTAGTAGCGGCCGAACGAGATCGGTGGATAGCCGCGGTACTTGACGTAGTAGGTGTACATGAGCGCGGGGATGATGGTGGCGGCGCCGACCAGGAACGGAACGCCGAGCCGGGTGAGTCGGCCGCGGGCGAACGCCCAGCCGCCCCGGCGCTCCACCGCGCGGGGCACCAGGTAGGCGGCGACGAAGAACAACAGGCTCATCCGGAACGCCCCGCCGATGGCCGAGAGCGTGGCCAGGGACTCGGTCCGCTGGTCGCCCCGGAAGTACCACCAGTCGGCCGGCCCGTACGGCTGGGCCGCGTGGTGGATCACCACCAGCAGGATCATCGCCACCCGAAGGTTGTCCAGGTAGTGCAGGTGGGCGCGGCGGGGTCGAGGCTCGGGCGGGTCGGCCAGCGGCGTCGCGGGGCTGCCGGCGGAAGAACTGTTCATGCGTTCAACGTACTGAACAGATGTTTAGTGCTGGATCGGGTGAGACCCGGGAATCGGCCTCGGGGATCACCCCGATCCCACCCGGGCCGTCCCCGCTGCCGGCCGGCAGGTGGCATACCGTGCCTGGCATGCGAGCAAAGCCGGCATCGGACCTGACCGGGCGGGCGCGGCTGCGGGAGGCGGCGCTGCGGCTCTTCGCCGAACGCGGGTTCGAGGCCACCTCGACCCGGGCGGTGGCCGCCGCGGCCGGCCTGTCTCCCGCACTGGTGATCCACCATTTCGGTTCCAAGGAGGGCCTGCGCGCGGCGGTGGACGAGGAGGTCCTCGGCCGCATCGGCGCCGCGCTGCGCGAACTCGACGGCACCGGGGAACTGATGGCCTCGCTCGGTGCCGTATCGGCCCGGATGTTCGGTGCCGACCCGCTGCTCCGCGGCTACCTGCGCCGGGTCCTGCTGGAGGAGAGCCCGTCCAGCGCCGCCCTGTTCGCCCGGCTGCTTGCCGGCGCGCGCGTCGAACTGGACCGGCTGGCCGCCACCGAGGCAGGTCGGGCCGGCGGCGACGCCGAGTGGGCGCCGTTCCAGCTGCTGTGCCTGATCCTCGGGCCCCTGCTGCTGGAACCGGTCATGCAACCCAATCTGGACCAGCCGATGTTCGACCCGGAGACACTGGCCCGGCGCAGCGCCGCGAACCAGCGGCTGCTGCGGCACGGCCTCTTCGGCCCACCGTCGGCCGCCGACGGGTAGCGGCCGGCCGTACCGGCTCGACTTTTCCCAGGTGGGTGTGGCGGCGCGGGCCAGGGGTACCCGGCCGGGACCTGACGCCAGTCATCTGGAGGTGAACCGTGGCCACGATGGTGAAGGAGCCGGCCAGCCCGGTAAAGGACAAGAACTACGACCTGCTGCACGCGGTGCAGATGTCGCTGCAACACATCTGGCAGTTGGAGACGTACATCGCCGACGCCGACGCGCGGGGAGACAAGGAACTCGCCACCTGGTTCCGCAAGATTCAGGAGAACAACCGCAAGGCGGGCGAGCAGGGCAAGCAACTGCTCGCTTCGCGCCTGGAGCGGGAGAACGGCTGACCGGCGCGCGGGCGGCCGGCTGACCGGCCAGTTGCCTCATCCGGCCCGCCCCGGCGGCGCGCCGCCCCGGTCGTCGGGTGCTCCGGCGACCGGGGACGTACGGTGACGGTGTGGCGACGGCAGCGGAGGAGATCCGGGTGGGGCGGCGGACCGTCCGCGTCTCCAGCCCGGACAAGCCGTACTTTCCCGAGCGCGGGCTGACCAAGCTCGACGTGGTGCGCTACTTCCTCGCCGTCGGCGAGGGCATCCTGCGCGCGCTGCGGGACCGGCCGACCATGCTGGAGCGGTGGCCCCGGGGCGTCTTCGAGGGGGCGACCATCGCCACCCGGCAGGACAACCGGGGCGACGCGTTCTATCAGAAGCGGGTGCCGTCGGGCGCACCCGACTGGGTTGGCACCGCGCACATCACCTTCCCGAGCGGCCGGACGGCCGACGAGGTCGCGCCCGGTGAGTTGGCGGTGGTGATCTGGGCGGTCAACCTCGGCACGCTGCGCTTCCATCCGTGGCCGGTGACCAGGGCGGATGTCGAGCGGCCGGACCAACTGCGCATCGACCTGGACCCGCTGCCCGGGGTCGGTTTCGACCAGGTGGTGCCGGTGGCCCACGAGGTGCGCGCCTTCCTCGACGAGCTGGGCCTGACCGGCTACCCCAAGACCACCGGCGGGCGCGGCCTGCACGTCTACGTGTCGATCGAGCCCCGGTGGAGCTTCGGCGACTGCCGGCGGGCGGTGCTGGCGCTGGGGCGCGAGATGCAGCGCCGCCGCCCCGACCTGGTCACCACCACCTGGTGGCGCGAGCAGCGGGACCGGCCGGTCTTCGTCGACTACAACCAGATGGCCCGGGACCACACGATGACCTCGGCGTACTCCATCCGGCCCAGTCCGGCGGCGCTGGTCTCCGCGCCGCTGGACTGGGCCGAGCTGGACGACGCCCGGCCGGCGGACTTCGACGTCACCACCATGCCCGACCGTTTCGCCAAGCGTGGCGACCCGCACGCCGGCCTCGACGAGCGCCGTTTCTCCCTCGAACCGTTGTTGGAACTGGCCGACCGGGAGGGACTGGAGCCCCCGCCCGAGCGCTGAGCACGCCCGAGGGCTACGCCGCTACCCGGCTCGCCGAAGCTCGGCGACCACCGGCTTGAGCGCGGCGCTCAACGGCTTGGCGAGAGTCGCGGAGTACGTGGCTGTGAGGTGGTGGAAGTCGCGCCAGACCAGTACGCCCCCGATGACCGGCGCGCACTGCTCCGCTGGGCAGATCCAGTCGTTCAGGTCGATCAGTCGCACCCCGTCCAGCCCGTCGACCGCCAGCTCCTGTGCTGGCCCGCCAGCGAAGCTGAGGCCCACGTCCCGAGGTGTGGTGCACTTCGTCAGACGTTTCGGGTTCTTGGACACGCACTCAGCGACGTCCACGCTTTGGTACGGGGTGTCCCGCAGTACCACCACGGGTATGCCCGCAGACGTCATCTCCCCCCAGATCCTCCGCAACTCGCGGACCATCGCGGACCGCTTGTTCTCCGGCGACTCGCCCGCCACCAGATACTCGGAATGAGTAGTGATCAACAGGTCGGGCCGGTTCGGTCCGAGCAGATCCGCCCGGACGGCCTTGTTCCACTCGGTGCAGTCCTGGTAGCGGCGTTTGAGCGTGATCTCCGCGATGATGAAGGGGCAGGCGGACTTCGTGTGCGAGATGAGCTGCCAGCCATTCTGTTGCGCCACCCCCTGCATGGCGGGAAGCCAGTGGTCGGCGTGCGAGTCGCCGACGAGTGCCACCCGGAACTTCGCGGAAGGCTCCCCGAAGAAGCAGGCCCGCGGGGTCGACGGCCCCTCGAAGACGTGGCAGCTGTTCCAGCGTTCCCTCCGTACCAGTGGTGCGTCGTCCGTCGCCTCCACCGGGTCGGGGGTGATCGAGTCGACCCGGTCGACGGGCACGCCGGCCCGACTGCTGCGGGGCTTGGTGCCGAGTGCCGCGGCACCGGGCGGACCTGCCGGCGTCGGTGCCGCGCTGGCTCCGGGTGCCTGACCCACGAGGGCCGAGGGCGTGACCGGGTTCGTCTTCACCGGAACCACAAGTTGGAACGCCAGACCGGCCAGGACGGCGACGCCGGTGCAGAGGGCGCCGACGCGCAGGGCGTTGCCCGGCCAGGCGGCGAGGTTGGGTGAGCGCCGGATCGGGTTCTCGATGAAGTGGTAGGTGAGCGTTGCGGGGATCGCCGAGGCGGCGACGACCCCGAGGGATGCGCCGAGCCCGAGGTCACCGAAGTAGGCCTGGGCGGCGATCAGCAGCGGCCAGTGCCACAGGTAGAGCGAGTACGAGATCGCGCCGATGCCCCGCATGGGTTGCCGGGCGAGCAGGAGAGCGGGGCCGCCACGACCGGCCGCGGGGCCGAAGGCGATCACTGCGGCGGTACCCAGGGTGGGACCGAGCGCGGCGTATCCGGGAAAACCGCCCACCGTGGTGATCAGTACGGCCGATCCACCGATGGTGACCAGCCCCGCCCAGGCCAGGATGGCGGCGACCGGGCCAGGGGTCCGGTTCAGCCAGACCGCCGCGACGGCGAGCGCCCCGCCGAGAGCCAACTCCCACATCCGGGTGGTGGTGACGTAGTACGCCGCCGGGGTGGCCGGCGAGGTGTGCAGCGCCCAAGCGAACGACGGGACCGCGATCAACGCCAGTCCGGCCAGGTATAGGCCCCGGGAGCCGCGTCCCCGACGCCGGGCGAGCAGCCCGAGCACGATCAGCAGCAGCGGCCAGACCAGGTAGAACTGCTCCTCCACGGCGAGCGACCAGAAGTGCTGGAAGATGCTCGGCGCCGAGTTGGCGGCGACGTAGTCGACCGACTGCGCGGCCATGCGCCAGTTCATCGCGTAGACCGCGCTGGCCACGGCATCCCAGGCGGTCGAGGACCAGCGACCACGGGGCAGGAAGAAATAGGTAAGCAGCAGGGTCGCGACGAGGACCGTGGTGGCGGCGGGGAGCAGTCGCTTCGCCCGCCGGGCGTAGAACTCGGTGAGCGAGAGCCGACCGTGCCGGTCGAGTTGCTCCACCAGCAGACCGGTGATCAGGAAGCCGGAGATCACGAAGAACACGTCCACGCCGACGAAACCGCCGGGCAGGTACGGCACGCCGGCGTGGCCGAGCAGCACCAGCAGCACGGCGACCGCCCGCAGGCCCTCGATGTCGCCACGGAACGAGCGGTCGACCTTGGTCACCGGTGTGCGGGTCGAGGTCCGCGCCGACGCCGACGGCGGCCTGGTGTTCGGGGCCCGCGTCCACATGTCTGTCGATATGGTCACGGCCGATATCGTAGGGGTGATTGCCTCCTCAATGTGGCCTTTTGTCCGATATGACGTGCCGCTCGTCTTCTAGCGCCACGGGCTCTGCGTGCCGTCGTACTCGTCGAAGACCAGCCAACTGCGGGTGGCGAGCACTCCGGCGATGCGCTGCACCCGGTCCAGTACCACGTCGCGCAGCGTGGCGTTGTCCGGTGCCCGGACCAGCGCGAGCACGTCGTGTTCGCCGCTGAGCAGGGCGACATGCTCGACGTAGCGCACCCGGGCCAGCTCCGCCGACACCTCCCGCCAGGTGTCCTGCCGGATCGTCAACGCGATGTACGCCGAGGTGCCCAGGCCGGCCGCCGCCGGGTCGACCCGCGCGGCGAAGCCGGTGACCACTCCGTCGCGCAACAGCCGCTCCATCCGGGCGTACGCGTTGGTGCGCGACACGTGGACCCGTTCGGCGAGCGTGCGGATGGAGATCCGGGCGTCCCGGGTCAGCTCGTCGAGAATGCGGCGGTCCACCTCGTCCAGGGGCGGAGCCGATCGTCCCGTGCCGCCCGTCCGGTGCGGCGTGTCGACGTCCTCCTGACTCACCAAAGCCTCCCCTGGATGCCATTCGTCCCGCGTTTGCCGGTGACCTTGAGTCAATCATCCGACAGCTAGAGCATAGGGCCACCACACGTCCAGGAGGTTCCGCCGTGACGAGCACCCCCCAGGCGGTCCGCAGGGCATCCCCGCGGAAGCGCCGGCCGGCCACCCCGGCCGTGCCCGACCCGTCCGCCGCTCTGCTGCCCCAGGCCGAACCGGTCCGGCTGCTGAACCCGGACGGCAGCCCGCTACCGGCCCGTGCCGACTACCCCGAGCCGCCCGTCGAGGCGCTGCGCGAGATGTACCGGCGGATGGTCGTCGGTCGGCGCTTCGACGCGCAGGCCACCGCACTGACCAAGCAGGGGCGGCTGGCCGTCTACCCGTCCTCCCGGGGCCAGGAGGCGTGCCAGGTCGGCGGCGTCCTGGCGCTGCGCGACGACGACTGGGTCTTCCCCACCTACCGCGAGTCGATGGCGCTCACCGCCCGCGGCATCGACCCGGTCGAGGTGCTCACCCTGCTGCGCGGCGACTGGCACTGCGGGTACGACCCGGCCGCCCGGCACACCGCACCCCAGTGCACCCCGCTCGCCACCCAGTGCGTGCACGCCGCCGGCCTGGCGTACGGCGAGTCGTACCAGGGGCGCGACACCGTGGCACTCGTCTACATCGGTGACGGCGCCACAAGCGAGGGCGACTTCCACGAGGGCGTCAACTTCGCCGCGGTGTTCAAGGCACCGGTGGTCTACTTCGTGCAGAACAACAGGTACGCGATCAGTGTGCCGCTGTCCCGGCAGACCGCCGCCCCCACGCTCGCCTACAAGGGCGTCGGCTACGGCGTACCCAGCGAGCAGGTCGACGGCAACGACCCGGTCGCCGTGCTGGCCGTGCTGAACCGGGCCGTCGCGCACGCCCGCGCCGGCAAGGGTCCGTACCTGGTGGAGGCGCACACCTACCGGATGGAACCGCACACCAACGCCGACGACGCCACCCGCTACCGGGACGCCGACGAGGTCGAGGCGTGGCGCGACCGCGACCCGGTCGCCCGGCTGGAGAGCTACCTGCGTGCCCGCGACGCGCTCGACGACGCGGCCGTCGCCGAGATCGCCGAACAGGCCGAGGCGTACGCCGCGCAGCTGCGCGAACGGATGAACGCCCAGCCCACGGTCGACCCGCTAAGCCTCTTCGACCACGTCTACGCCCAGCCCACCCCGCAACTGGTGGAGCAGCGGGAACTCGTCCGCGCCGAGCTGGCGGCGGCGCAGGAGGGGGAGGCCTGATGACCACCATGACCATGGCGAAGGCCCTCAACGCCGCGCTTGCCGACGCGATGCTCGACGACGAGCGGGTCGTCGTCTTCGGCGAGGACGTCGGGCAGCTCGGCGGGGTCTTCCGGATCACCGACGGGTTGCAGGCCCGCTTCGGCGACAAGCGCTGCTTCGACACCCCGCTCGCCGAGGCCGGCATCGTCGGCTTCGCCGTCGGGCTGGCCATGTCCGGGCTGCGGCCGGTGGTCGAGATGCAGTTCGACGCGTTCGCGTACCCGGCGTTCGAACAGATCGCCTCGCACGTGGCGAAGCTGCGCAACCGCACCCGGGGCGCGCTGAGCGTGCCGATGGTGATCCGGGTGCCGTACGCCGGCGGCATCGGCGGCGTCGAGCATCACTGCGACTCGTCCGAGGCGTACTACGCGCACACCCCGGGCCTGAAGGTGGTCACCCCGGCGACCGTCGCCGACGCGTACTCGCTGCTGCGCGAGGCGATCGACGACCCGGACCCGGTGGTCTTCATGGAGCCGAAGAAGCTCTACTTCGCCAGCGCCGAGGCGGAGCTGCCGGCGCGTACCGAGCCGTTCGGCCGGGCGGTCGTCCGTCGGCCGGGACGCGACGCCACCCTGGTCGCGTACGGGCCGGCGGTGCCGGTCGCGCTGGAGGCCGCCGAAGCCGCCCGCGAGGAGGGCTGGGACCTGGAGGTGGTCGACGTACGCACCATCGTGCCGTTCGACGACGCCACGGTGACCGAATCGGTGCGCCGGACCGGTCGCTGCGTGGTGGTGCAGGAGGCCCAGGGCTTCGCGGGCGTCGGCGCGGAGATCGCCGCCCGGGTGCAGGAACGCTGCTTCCACGCCCTGCACGCCCCGGTGCTGCGGGTGTCCGGGCTGGACATTCCCTATCCGGCGCCGATGCTGGAGCACACTCACCTGCCCTCGGTCGACCGGGTGCTCGACACCGTGGCCCGGTTGCAGTGGGACGACCAGCCCGATCCGCGTTGGCTGACCGAAGGCAGTGCGGCATGAGCGAGCAGGTCTTCCTTCTGCCCGACCTCGGGGAGGGGCTCACCGAGGCGGAGATCGTGCGGTGGCGGGTCGCGGTCGGCGACATCGTCACCGTCGACCAGAGCGTGGTCGAGGTGGAGACCGCGAAGGCGGTCGTGGACGTGCCCTGCCCGTACGCCGGCCGGGTCGTCGCCCTGCACGGCGCGGAGGGTGAGGTGCGGCCGGTCGGCCAGCCACTGATCACAGTGGCCGACGGCGCCGCGCCGGTCGCGGTCCGGTCAGCGCCGGCCGAGCCGGTCGGGCACGCCGTCTACCGCGAGGAGGAGCGGGCCGGCTCCGGCAACGTGCTGATCGGGTACGGCACCGGTCACGGCAGCGCGCGGCGGCGTCGCCGCCCCCGGGTGGCGCACCCGGTCGGGCCGGCCGGTCCGGCGGCGTCCGCCCAGCCGCAGCCCGGTCCCGCACCGGAAGCGTCCGCCGACACCCCGGCGGCGTCGCTGGCCGACGGGTCCGCCGGGCCGCAACGGTCGCCGGCACTTGTCATCTCGCCGATCGTGCGGCGGCTGGCCCGCGAGCGTGGGGTGGACCTGACCACCCTGCGCGGCAGCGGTCCCGGCGGGGTGGTGCGCCGCGCCGACGTCGAAGCGGCGGCCGGCGCGGCGATCGTGGCCGGGCCCACCACGGGTGCCGGCGCCGTGGTGCCGCCAGGTGCCGGGACCGACCGGGTGCCGTCGGGTGCCGGGACCGACGGGGTGCCGTCGGGTGCCGGGACCGACGGGGTGCCGGCGGCCGGCGCGGGTCGGCTCACCGCCGTGCCCGACCTGCCGGCGGAAGCGCCGCCGGCGCACGTCGGGCTCGCCGCGCCCGGCGCGTCCGACGTGGTCATCCCGCTGACCGGCATCCGGCGGGCGATCGCCGACAAGCTCTCCCGCAGCCGGCGGGAGATCCCCGAGGTGACGATCTGGGTCGACGCCGACGCCACCGGGTTGATCGCGACCCGGGCCGCGATCAACGCCGCCCGCCCCGACCGCCCGGTGAGCATCCTGGCTCTGCTCGCCCGGATCTGCCTGTCCGGGCTGCGCCGCTACCCGCAGCTCAACTCGCGGGTCGACACCGAAGGGCAGCGGATCATCCAGTCGGCCGGGGTGCACCTGGGCATCGCCGCGCAGACCGAACGTGGCCTGGTCGTCCCGGTGCTGCGGGACGCCGACCGGCTCACCACCGAGGAACTGGCCGCCGAACTCGCCGCCACCACCGCAGCGGCGCGCGCCGGTGAGTTGCCGCCGGCCCGGTTGACCGGGGGCAGCTTCACGCTCAACAACTACGGCGTCTTCGGGGTCGACGGCTCCACGCCGATCATCAACCACCCGGAGGCGGCGTTGCTCGGGGTGGGACGCATCGTGGACAAGCCGTGGGTGGTCGACGGCCAGCTCGCGGTGCGCAAGGTGACGCAGCTCAGCCTCACCTTCGACCACCGGGTCTGCGACGGCGGGGTGGCCGGCGGCTTCCTGCGGCACGTCGCCGACTGCGTGGAGCAGCCGGCCCTGCTGATCGCCACCGTCTGACCGCTCCCGCCTGCCTGGGCTCGGGCCGAGGCTGGCCCCGCGGGCTCGGCGTCAGCTGTTCATGCCTGCCCGGCGTCCCGCAACGGACGCCGGGCACGCTGGCGTACGGGCGGGACAACCGCCGTGAACGGCGCGGGTCGGCACAGCGGCCTCCAGTCCGCCGAGAAACGTCCTAGCCGGCGCGTCGAGGTATTCGTCGCCGATTCTGGTGCGATTTCGGAAAAACATCCCCGGGTAATATCCACGCGGTTTGGGGAAATGCAAAACCGGCACCGTGCTGGCGGTGAGAATGTGCACAGGACGGAGCAACAAACGGGGGGAAACAGTCATGAGGTTGAGGGGGCGATTGACGCTGCTGGCGGTGACCGTCGCGGCGGCACCGCTGGCGCTGGGCGCGTGCACAAGCGATCGAAGGCAGGGCAACGAGGGGCGGGCCGCCGCGCCGGAGTTGACCGTGACGCCGGCCGAGGGCACGCGGGACGTGCCGATCAGCGGTGAGATCGGCACCCTGGTCAAGCATGGTCGGGTCACCGCCGTGCGGATCACCGACGACAAGGGCGGCACGGTTGCGGCGGAGCCGCGCGAGGACGGCTCGGGCTGGGTGCCGAGCAAGATCCTGCAGCCGAAGCGGACCTACACCGCAGAGGTGACCGCGACCGGTGACTCCGGAAAGACGGTCACCCGAAAGACAAGCTTCACGACCCAGCCGAAATCGTCAAAACCGGCCATCACCAGCACGCTCTATTTCGCCGGCAACCGGACGTACGGTACGGCGATGCCGGTAACGGTCGCCTTTGACCCGCCAATTCCGAAAGAGGCCAGGGCGGATGTGCAACGCCGTTTGTTTGTGAAGACGGATCCGCCCCAGCCGGGCACCTGGTCCTGGGTGTCCGACGGGAGCCAGGCCTATTACCGGGCACCCGATTTCTGGCGGCCGGGCACGACGATCAACGTCCGGGCGGCGCTGGAGGGCCTGCCGATCGGCAAGGAGAACGTCGGTGACGCCGACCGGCGGGCCACCTCGAAGATCGGCCGGCAGGTCGAGCTGGAGATCGACAACGCGACCAAGCAGATGTCGGTGCTCCGGGACGGCAAGCTGCTGCGCAAGCTGCCGGTAAGCCTCGGCAAACCGAGCACGCCGACCTCCAGCGGCAAGATGGTGATCATGGAGAAGCACGAGTTCACCACCTTCGACACCACGGGCTCGGCCGATCCCTACGTGGTCGACGTCGAGGACGCCCAGCGGCTGACCTGGGGTGGCGAGTTCATCCACGGTGCTCCCTGGTCGGAGGGGGACCAGGGCTACACAAACGTCTCGCACGGCTGCACCAACCTCTCCGCGGCCAACGCCGACTGGTTGATGGGGATCACCCAGGTCGGCGACCTGGTCACCGTCAGGGGCACCGAGGTGACCCTCGACGAGGGCAACGGCTGGACGGCCTGGAACGTCGGCTGGGACGAGTTCGCCAAGGGCAGCGCCCTGCCGGTGCCACCCGGACTGCGGCCCACGCCGACCCAGGCACCCGACCCGGGGGCGGTGGCCGGTGGTTCGCCGGAGCCGACGCCCTCCGCGAGCGGCGGCTGACCGGAGCGTACGCAGGCCGGGCCGGTCCGCCCTGGACCCGCCCGGCCGTACACCGCCCGGCCGTACACCGCCCGGCCGTACACCGCCCGGCCGTACACCGCCCGGCCGTACACCGCCCGGCCGTACACCGCCCGGCCGTACACCGCCCGGCCGCGGGGCACGGCAGTTGCCGCCCTGATACGGCGCACAGCACCCTGGGGATCCACCCTAGGGTGGATGCCGAGGTCGCCCGGGTCATGCCCTGGGATTACCCCGGAACCATCGCTGCGCAGGGTGGAAGTGTCGGTGCCGGACGATAGGTTCGGTTCATGCGAGAGCGCGAGGAGCGGTTCCACGTCGAGACGACAGTCCTTGACGAGGCGGTGTGCGTACGAGCGGTCGGCGTGGTCGACGTCGCCACCGTCGCCGCCTTCCGTGGCGCGCTCTGGGCGGCGCCGGCGCGGCCGGAGCTTCGGGTGGATCTCTCCGATTTGCTGATGCTCTCCGCTGCCGGGGTGCGCGCGCTGGTCGCCGCGCGGCTGCGAGTGCGGGCCCGGGGTGGCGAGTTGGTGCTGGTGAACCCGTCGCCGATGGTGGAGCGGGTGCTGCGGGCCACCGGCCTGCGTCGGGTCATCCCGGTCGTCTCCGGGGCAGCACCGGACCGTCTGCTCGTCGCGGTGTGAGCCGTGGACGACCAGTCCGGCGCCGGGCACGGGGGCCGGCGCCGGACCGCCCGGAATCAGCGCAGGTCGAGCAGGTCGACCACGAAGACCAGGGTCTCGTTCGGCTTGATCCGACCGCCGGCACCCTGGCTGCCGTAGCCGAGGTGCGGTGGGATGGTCAGCTTGCGCCGGCCGCCGATCCGCATCCCCACCACGCCCTGGTCCCAGCCGGCGATGACCCGCCCGCCCCCGAGCGGGAACTCGAACGCCTGGCCACGGTTCCAGGAGGCGTCGAACTCCGCACCGGTGGAGTGCGAGACACCGACGTAGTGCACCCGGGCCACCTGGCCGGGCTGGGCCTCGGCCCCCGCACCGACGGTGATGTCCTCGATCACGAGGTCGGCCGGCGGGGCGCCCTCGATCGGACCGACCTCGGGCTTGCTCGCCTGGTTCATGTGGATTCTCCTGTACGTCGTTACCCGGTCAGCGCAATCCTGCCGGATGCCACGGCAGCAGCCGTCGTCGGGGAGACGGCTGCGAGGGAGGTTCGCAGCGCCTCGATGAGGTTGGTGGTCCGTCGGTCCGGTTCCGGGCTGACGTGCAGCCGGTTCAGCACGTAGCCGAAGGCGATGCCGCTTTCCGGATCGGCGTAACCGAGCGATCCGCCGTGTCCGCCGTGACCGAAGGCGGTCGGGCTCCACCAGGGCACGCCGGCCGGCGGGAGGCCGAAACCGAGCGCGGGCCGGGTCGGCAGGTGCAGCACGCGGTCGAGGCCGTCGGCCTGCTCGGTGGTGGCGACGGCGAGCGTCGCCGGGTCGAGGATCCGGTGGCCGTCAACGGTGCCGATGAGCGCGGCGTAGAAGCGGGCGAGCGCGTACGCCGTGCAACTGCCGTTGACCGCCGGAATCTGGGCGGTCTGTAGGTCGACGCGGTTGAGGTCGACCGGTTCGGTGGCGGGGGAGAGCGCCCGCACGGGCAGCGACGTCGGATCGTGGTACCGGGCCAGCGTGTCCCGCAGTTCCTGGGGCAGTGCGTCGAGTTCGGCGGCGGTCGGGGGAGCGGCCGGAGGCGGTTCGACGATCCGGCTCACCCGGTGCAGTTCGGATTCCGGCAATCCGATCCAGAAGTCCAGGCCCAGCGGTGCGGCGATCTCCTCGGCGAAGTAGTCGCCGAGGCTGCGCCCGGACACCCGACGGACGACCTCGCCCACCAGCCAGCCGTAGGTGAACGCGTGGTACCCGTGGGCGCTGCCGGGCGTCCAGATCGGAGCCTGCCGGGCCAGCGCGGCCACCACCGGGTCCCAGGACCGGATGTCGGCGAGCGTCACGGGTACGTCGAGGGCGGGCAGGCCCGCCTGGTGCGACAGCAGCCACCGCACCGGAATCCGCTCCTTCCCCGCGGTGGCGAACTCCGGCCAGTAGGTGGCGACCGGCGCGTCCAGATCGAGTTCTCCGCGCTGCGCCAGCAGGTGGGCGCAGGCGGCGGTGGCACCCTTCGTCGTCGAGTAGACGATCTGGAGGGTGTCCCTGCGCCACGGGCGGCCGGTCCGGGGATCCGCCAGTCCGCCCCAGAGGTCGACCACCGGCCGTCCGTGGCGGTACACGCAGACTGCCGCGCCGACCTCTCCGTGCTCGACGAAGTTCTGCTCGAACGCCTCGCGTACGGCTGCGAATCCGGGCGCCACCGTGCCGTGGATATTCGTCACTGCCACTCCTTTGTCGTCAGCGGACGATCGGCAGGCTATCCATACAAACTTCGACAGGCAAGCCGTACCGGTCCCGTCAGGGGAACCTGACGGCGCTATCCTGCTCCGCATGGAGATCCAGTTAGCCGATCTGCCGGGGCACGCCGGCTCGGTGGTCGTCCGGCTACCGGACGGTTCGCTGATGCCGGCGGACGAAGACACCGCTGCGGCGGTCGCCGTACGGGCGCGGTGCTCGTGTGGCTGGAGCGGGTCCGGTGAACATCCGCCAGGCGAGACCGGCCGGATGTCGGCGACCTCGGACTGGGTCGCCCACATGAAGCCGTACTGGGCCGCCGCGCCGCCGGCCTGGCTGGTGCAGCGCTCCGACGGGCTGCGCGACAGCGTCGCGGAACTCGCCACCACCTGGCCGTTGCAGGCGCTGAGCCTCCTCGCCCACGTCGAACGCTGGCAGCAGGCGCTCCTCGGGCAGGCGGTCGCCGAGGCGAGGACGGCGGGCCGGTCGTGGGCCGAGATCGGCGCGGCGCTCGGCGTCAGCAAGCAGTCGGCACACGAACGCTTCCGCGGCACCCTCCCCAAAAACCCCTGATCCCACCCCGCCCCGCCCCAGCATTCGCCGATCTTGCACTTTCGGTCGCGGCATACGGGGCATACCGCCC
>NZ_JCANNB010000062.1:0-20697 GCF_059553435.1 Micromonospora sp. PRAS1 | reverse complement strand
CCGTTAGGGAGTCGGGGTTGGCCAGGGCGCCCTTGGCGGCGGCCTGGTCGACAGGGGTGCCGGTGAGGATCTTCTTGACCGGGACCTCCAGCTTCTTCGCGCTCAGGGTGCGGGGGACGGCGCGGACCTGGTGGATCTCGTCGGGCACGTGCCGGGGCGACAGGGCGGTACGCAGCTCACGGCAGATCTTCCTGCGCAGCTCGTCGTCGAGGGTCAGCCCCTCGGCGAGCACCACGAAGAGCAGCAGCTCACCGGCGCCGCCCTCGTCGTCCTCCAGGTGCACCACCACCGAGTCGACGACCTCGTCCAACCCTTCCACCACCGAGTAGAACTCGGCGGTGCCCAGCCGTACGCCGCCCCGGTTGAGGGTGGCGTCGGAGCGGCCGGTGATCACGCAACCGCCCCGGGAGTTGATGGTGATCCAGTCGCCGTGCCGCCACACCCCGGGGTAGACGTCGAAGTACGCCTCCCGGTAGCGGACGCCCTCCGGGTCGTTCCAGAAGCCGACCGGCATGCTCGGCATCGGTTCGGTGATCACCAGCTCGCCCAGCTCGCCGACGACCGGAGTGCCGTCGGCCGAGCGCGCCTCCACCTTGGCACCCAGCGCCCGGCAGGTGATCTCGCCCGCGTGCACCGGCAGCAGCGGCACCCCGCCGACGAAGCCGGTGCACACGTCGGTGCCGCCGGAGAGGGACTGGAGTTGCAGGTCGGTGCCGACCGCGTCGTACACCCAGGTGAAGCCCTCGGCGGGGAGCGGCGCACCGGTGGAACCGAGCCCGCGCAGCGCGGACAGGTCGGCGATCTCCCTCGGCACCAGACCCGCCTTGCGGCAGGCCAGCAGGTACGGCGCCGAGGTACCGAAGTACGTGGTGCCGGTCTGCTCCGCCAGTCGCCACAGCCCGCCCAGGTCGGGGTGGCCCGGGTTGCCGTCGAAGAGCACGATCGCCGCACCCACCGCCGGCCCGGAGACCAGGAAGTTCCACATCATCCAGCCGGTGGTGGTGAACCAGAAGAACCGGTCGGCCGGCCCGAGGTCGTGGTGCAGGGCGAGCATCTTCAGATGCTCCAGCAGGATGCCGCCGTGACCGTGCACGATCGGCTTGGGCAGCCCGGTGGTGCCCGAGGAGTAGAGCACGTAGAGCGGGTGGTCGAAGGGCACCGGCGTGAAGGTCAGCGGCTCGTCGGTCTCCGCCGCCAGTTCCGCCCAGGTCAGCGCCCCGTCCAGGGCCGGACCCGTCGGGTCGAGGTAGCCGATGCCTACGGTGTGCCGCAGCGAGGGCAGCGCGGCCCGGATCGCGGCCACCTCGGCCCGCCGGTCCACCGGCTTGTCGCCGTAGCGGTAGCCGTCCACGGCGACCAGCACCGTCGGCTCGATCTGCTGCCACCTGTCGGTGACGCTGCGGGTGCCGAACTCGGGCGCGCAGGAGGAGAAGATCGCGCCGAGGCTGGCGGTGGCGAGCAGCAACACGTACGTCTCGGGGATGTTCGGCGCGTACGCGGCCACCCGGTCACCGGAGGTGACCCCGAGCCGGCGCAGCCCGGCAGCCACCCGACGGACCTGCTCCCGCAACTGCGCGGCGGTCAGCGTGATCGGGTCGCGGGTCTGCCCGTACGCGATGACCACCGGGTCGTCGTCGGCCCGGCCCGGCATCCGCAGCACGTTCTCGGCGTAGTTGAGCGTGGCGCCGGGGAACCACCGGGCACCCGGCATGCCCCGCTCGGTCAGGGTGGCGGCCGGCGGGGTGTGCGCGACGACCTCGAAGTGGTCCCAGATCGAGCGCCAGAAGGCCTCCAGGTCGGTGACCGACCACTGCCACAGCGCGTCGTAGTCGGCGAACTCCAGCCCTCGGTGCTCGGCCAGCCAGCCCAGGTACGCCCCGATCCGCGACCGCTGGAGCACGTCCGCCGGTGGCGTCCACAGCACGTCAGTCACTGGTCCACTCCTCCCCTGGCCCGGCACGGCGCTGTGCGGTGGGCCGTGGCGCCATCTTGCCCTACCTCGAAGCGCCATTCTCCGCAGCCAGCCCCGGCCGGCGCATGTGCCCGCCCCACATGAAATGCAAGGAAGGGCCCGTTGTTAACTCCTGGAGTAGTAGAAGGGCGCCGCTTAACGGCCCGCCGGCTGTTCGTCGGGCACAACGGCGGCGGTGCGGCGGTGCGGCGGTGCGGCGGTGCGGCGGTGCGGCGGTGCGGCGGTGCGGCGGTGCGGCGGTGCGGCGGTGCGGCGGAACCGATGATCGGCGAAAAGGCTCACCCGGCGCGGTGGGCCTGGATGGCGCGGCGGCGGGCCAGCCGGTGCTCCCGGCGGATCTCCGCCTCCCGCCAGCGGCGTTCGTCCTCCGGCGTCTCCGGCAACACGGGCCGAACCGTCCGCGGCGCGCCGCCCGCCTCCACGCCGACGAAGACGAGGTACGCGGTGGCCACCCGCACCGGCGCCTCCTCGGCCGAGTCCCAGCGCTCGGCCATCACCCGTACGCCGACCTCCATCGAGGTCTGCCCGGTCCAGTTCACCTGGGCGTACGCGTGCACCAGGTCACCCACCCGGACCGCCTCCGAGAAGACGATCTCGTCGATCGCGGCGGTGACCGCCGTACCTCCGCTGTGCCGGGCCGCCGCCGCTCCGGCGACGTCGTCGACGAACTTCATCAGCACGCCGCCGTGCACGGTTCCGTAGAGGTTCACGTCGATTGCGGTCATGATCCGACTGAGCGTGACCCTGGAGTACGACGTCGGTTTGCCTGGCATGGCGGCGGGGTGCTCGGTCATGCCGGAAACGGTACGGTGCGCCAATGCGACATCTGTGGAGCTTCCTCGCCGGGCTGGTGGTGGCGCCGGTCACCTGGGTGCTGGTCACCCTCGGTCAGGACGGGTCGGCCGGCACCGTCAACCGGTGGGTGGAGATCGGCACATCCAATACGGCCAACCTCATCGAGCCGGCCGTCTATCTCGCCGTCGGCGGCATCGTGCTGGGCCTGCTCGGCACGCTGCGCATCTCACCGCTCGGCCCGCTGGTGGCCGGGCTACTGCTGATCACCCCGTACGTCGGGCTGTTCGTCGCGCCGTTCCGGGTCCGGGAGCGCATTCCGGACGGCTGGGAGTTCCTCGGCGACCCGCTGCCGCTGCGGCTGCCGGTGGAGAACGGCACCCTCTTCCTGATCGGCATGCTGCTGCTGATGGCGACGTTCAGTGGGCAGCGCTGGCGGCGTTGGCCCGCACCGGTCGCCGCACCGGTGCCCGCCGAGGCGGCCCCGGCCGAGGAGCCGACCCTGACCGACTGGCCGCCCGCTTCGTCTGCGGAACGGGACACCGCCCCGCTGAGCCTGGGCTACCCGGACCCGGACCCGGACCCGACGCCGACGGAGCCGCTGCCGCGTCGTACCGGCGGCGCTTCGCCCTGGTCGGCCCCGCCGGGCAACCTGCCCCGGCGCGACGACGCCGTCAACTGACCCACCACCTCGCCAACCCCGCCCGGCCGCAGACCGCCGGGCGGGCGGCGGGTGGTGGCGACTCCCCCGAACCCGGCCCGCCCCGCGGACCGGGCGGGTGGAGCCCGGTCAGTCCTTGAGCAACTGGCGGGCCATCACGATGCGCTGCACCTGGTTGGTGCCCTCGTAGATCTGCGTGATCTTGGCATCGCGCATCATCCGCTCGACCGGGTAGTCCCGGGTGTAGCCGTAGCCGCCGAGCAACTGCACCGCGTCGGTGGTGATCTCCATCGCGGCGTCCGAGGCGAAGCACTTGGCCGCCGCGCCGAAGTAGGTCAGGTCGGCGTCCCCACGCTCGGACTTGCCGGCCGCGGCGTACGTCAACTGCCGGGCCGCCTCCAGCTTCATGCCCATGTCGGCGAGCATGAACTGGACGCCCTGGAACTCGGCGACCGCCTTGCCGAACTGCTTGCGCTCGGCGACGTACCCCTTGGCGTAGTCCAGCGCGCCCTGCGCGATGCCGACGGCCTGCGCGGCGATGGTGACCCGGGTGTGGTCCAGGGTCTTCATCGCGGTGGCGAAACCGGTGCCCTCGGCGCCGATCATCCGGTCCGCCGGGATCCGGACGCTGTCGAGGTAGACCTCGCGGGTCGGCGAGCCCTTGATGCCGAGCTTCTTCTCCGGCGCACCGAAGCTGACGCCCGGGTCGGACTTCTCGACCACGAAGGCGGAGATCCCCCGGGATCGGGCGCTCGGGTCGGTGACCGCGAAGACGGTGTAGTACTCGGAGACCCCGGCGTTGGTGATCCACCGCTTCACGCCGTTGAGCACCCAGTGGTCGCCGTCGCGGACCGCCCGGGTGGTCATCGACGCCGCGTCGCTGCCCGCCTCCGGCTCGGAGAGGCAGTACGAGAACATCGCCTCACCGGCGGCGACCGGGGCCAGGTAGCGGCGCTTGAGCTCGTCGGAACCGGCCAGCAGCAGCGGCATGGTGCCGAGCTTGTTCACCGCCGGGATCAGCGAGGACGAGGCGCAGGCCCGCGCCACCTCCTCGATCACGATCGCGGTGGCCAGCGCGTCCGCCCCGGCACCGCCGTACTCCACCGGGATGTGCGGCGCGTGGAAGTCGGCGGCGCGCAGCGCGTCGTACGACGCCTTCGGGAACTCACCGGTCTCATCCGCCTCGGCGGCATGCGGAGCCACTTTCGCCGCACAGACCTCACGGACTGCGTCCCGAATCGCCTCGTGCTCCTCGGGCAACCGGTACACGTCGAACGACTGCTCTGCGGCCATGTCGGCCCCTCCCCTTCACGGCTATCATGCGCAGTCGGTAGCGTCACCTGGACGCCCACCGCGCAGACTGAAGGATAACGGCCACAGCTCAGGTGATGTTACCGGCGCGTAGGCTGGGCCCTGACGGAGCACCGGCGCCGCTCGGCGATGATGGGAACCAACACACATAGACCACCACTGCGGCGCCCCACTGGGCGCCGGGGCGGAACGCGACGCGACCACGCGGCGCCAGTGCGAGCGGAGATGAAGGCGTGACCATCCCGTACCCGAACACCCAGCCGATGCCCGCCATCGCCGCGGTGACACCCCCGTCGGGTGCCTCCCGACCCCGGGTGACCTTTCTCGGTACCGGCTACCTCGGCGCGACCTACGCCATCTGCTACGCCGAACTCGGTTACGAGGTACTCGGCTACGACGTCGACGCCGACAAGATCGCGAAGCTGAACGCCGGCGAGGTGCCGATCCACGAGCCCGGCCTGGACGAGCTGCTCCGGCGCAACCTGGCCGCCGGGCGACTGCGGTTCAGCACCGACATCGCCGAGGCCGCCGAGCATGGTGACGTGCACTTCATCTGCGTCGGCACCCCACAGCGCGCCGACGGGATGGGCGCCGACCTGTCGTACGTCGAGGCCTCGGTCACCAGCCTGGCCCAGCACCTGACCCGCAAGTCGCTGATCGTCGGCAAGTCCACCGTCCCGGTCGGCACCGCCGAGTGGGTGGAGCAGTTGGTCGGCAAGCACACCCCGACCGACCTCGGCGTCGAGGTGGCGTGGAGCCCCGAGTTCCTCCAGGAGGGCTTCGCCGTCGACGACGTGCTGCGACCCAACCGGATCGTGGTCGGCGTCAAGAGCGAGTGGGCCAACGGCATGCTGTACGCCGCGCACAAGGGCGTCTTCGACCTGGCCGCCACCGAGGACCGCGAGGTACCCCTGGTGGTCACCGACTTCGCCACCGCCGAACTGGTCAAGGTCGCCGCGAACGCCTTCCTGGCCACCAAGATCTCCTTCATCAACGCGATGGCCGAGGTCTGTGAGGCATCCGGCGGCGACGTCACCCAGCTCGCCCGGGCCATCGGGTACGACCCCCGGATCGGCAATCGCTTCCTCCAGGCCGGGCTCGGCTTCGGCGGCGCGTGCCTGCCCAAGGACATCCGCGCCTTCCAGGCCCGTGCCCAGGAACTCGGTGCCGGCGAGGCGCTGCGCTTCCTGCACGAGGTCGACCTGATCAACCTACGCCGCCGTACCCGGGTGCTCCACCTCGCCGCCGAACTGCTCGGCCGCCGCTCCGGCCCGGCCGGGCCGGACCTCTCCGGCACCCGCATCGCGGTGCTCGGCGCGACCTTCAAACCCAACACCGACGACGTACGCGACGCCCCCGCCCTCGCCGTCGCCGCGCTGCTCCACAAGGCCGGCGCCGACGTGCACGTCTACGACCCCCAGGGCGTCGAGAACGCCCGCCGGGCGGTACCGGAGCTGACCTACGAGCCCGGCATCACCGAGGCGGTCGCCGACGCCGACCTGGTCTGCGTCCTCACCGAGTGGGCCGACTTCCGCAACGCCGACCCGGGTGTCCTCGGCGAACTCGTCGCCGGTCGCCGGGTGGTCGACGCCCGCAACTGCCTCGACTCGGCACTGTGGACCCAGGCCGGCTGGGAGTACCGAGGGCTCGGCCGGCCCTGAACTCGCGGGTCGGGAGGTTTCCGGGGAGCCCGCCCCCGCCGGGCGGTCAGGCCTGATCCTGGTGCTGGCGGGTTCCCCGGGGACGTCTCTGGTGGGTGCCGTTGAGCGCGTGCAGCTGCTGGCTCGGCGGCTGACCCGCCGATAATTGTCGAATTCCGGGCGCGTATTGGGCATGCTGCGACAGTGGGAATCCACACTGCGGGTGGAGGGGTGTCGTGGCGAGCTTTCAGTGCTCCTCGTGCGGCCGGGAGATCAAGCCGGCGGTCCGTTGCCCGCGCTGCGGCGCGCACCAGCCACAGTGGGCCGAGCACCTGGCGGACATCGAGCGGTCCATCGCGGAGATGAAGGCCCGCGAGGCCGCCATCGCCAGCGAGCAACGCCAGCTCGCCGCCAAGATGCAGGCCGCGCTCTTCCAGCGCGACATCCTCTCGCACGCCGGCAACTCCGGCGAGGAACGCCTCAAACAGGCCACCCGCCCCCGCCGGGTGATGCGACGCCGACCGCCCCACAAGGCACCGGGCAACGGCACGGTCCCACCGCCGCGGACCCAACCGGCCGACGGCAGCGCAGCGCCACCACGGGTGCCCCGGCAGGAGACCGCCGCCCGGGCGGAGCCGCCACCACCGGTGGACGCCGTCTGGCTGGCCGCCGACGACCCCGAGCATCCGCCGGAGGCCTCCTCGCGCGAGGTCCAGAACATCCCCCTCGGCCTCGGCGCGCTGCTGCTCGGTGTGGCCGCGGTGGTCTTCGCCGTGGTCGCGACCAGTTCGATGGACGCGCTGGCCCGCCTCGGCATCCTCCTGCTCGCGACCGTCCTCATGCTGCTCGCCCCGCCGATCCTGGTCCGGCGCGGGCTGACCTCCACCGCCGAGACCATCGCCGCGGTGGGCCTGCTGCTGATGCCGCTCGCCGGGTACGCCCTCTGGGCCGTGGACCTGATCGGCAACGGCGGCGCCTCCGGGGCGGTCTTCGCCGGGGTGATCTTCGCGGTCACCGCCGCCGTCTCCGTCGGGTACGCCGGCTGGACCCGACTGCGCGCCCCCCGGTTCGCCACCGTGCTGGCCGCCCAGCCGGTACTGCCGCTGCTGGCGTACGAGCGGGTCAGCGGCCCGGCGGGCTGGGCCCTGGTGCTGACCGTGGTGGCCGTCCTCGACCTATGGCTGGCCCGCTCCCCGGTCACCGTGGAGCGCGCGCCCGGCGGGGAGCCTGCTGTGGTCCCGCCCGACCACACGGTCCCGCCCCGCCAACGGCAGACCGAGGGGCGGCCGGAGGGCGCGCCGGAAGAAGCCGGTGAACTGCTCGACCCCACCGGCGGTGTCCCGGCGACCACACCGACCCGCCCGGTGCCGGGGCTGCGGGAGCTGACCTGGGCGCTGCACGGCGTGGCGGTGGTGCTCGCCCTCGCGTACGCGGTGACCGCCCTGTTGCAGACCAGCACCGTGGCCGGTTCGATCGGCACCGGCCTGGTGCTGCTGCTGGCCGCCGCAGTCTGCCTCGCCGGCACGCTGGCGCTGCGCCGTCCGCCCCTGCCCGACATCGGCGCGGGCGTGTTCACCCTCGCCGTCATCGGCGCCCTGGGCCGGATCGCCTCGGTGGCACTGCCCGGCCGCTCGCTGCTGCTGATCGCGGCCGTCATCACCGTCACCGGCCTGGCCGTCCGGGCGGTACCGGAGTCCGCCCGTCGCGGGCCGCAGCTGGCCGCCGCGGTGGCGTTGACGGTCAGCGGGGCGGTGGTCGCCGGCAGCGCGCTGCGCGCCGGACTCGCTCCGATCCAGGCGGCGCTGCCGGCCTGGAACGCCGACCTCGACCGCTATCCGGCGGAACTGGCCGCCGCGGTCGGGCCGGCCGCCTGGCAACTCGCCGCCAGCGCCTTCCTGCTGACCGTGGCCGCGGTGCTGGCCCTGCCGCCCGAGATCCGCCGCGAGTTCGCGGTGACCGGTGCCGCGCTGACCGCCCTCGCCGTACCCGCCTCCTTCGGTCTGGCCTGGACGATGGCGCCGTGGCCGATGGTGCTGACGGCGATCGGGATCGGCGCGACCGGCCTCTCCGCCCGTACGCTCCGAGCGGCCCTGGCGCACGCGGTGGTCGCCGCCGGCATCGGCCTGGCCGGCGCCGGAGCCGCCCTGGCCCGGCCGGCGCTGACCGCGGCCGTGCTGCTCACCCTCGTCGTCGCCGGTGCCCTGATCGCCGCCGCTCCCCGGATCCGACTCGCCCCGGCCGCCGCGGACACCGTCTCGGCGTGGGCCGCCGGTGGCGCGGCCTTCGCGCTGCCCGGAGCCGTGGCCGCGTTCGTCGCCGCCACGCTGCCGGTCGACCCCACGCCCACCCCGGCGAGCCTGCGCGAGGCGACCGTGCCGGTGCTGGCCGCGAGCTTCCTGGCCGTCTGCGTCACGCTCGGCTACGCCGCAGTGGTCCAGGTTTCCCAGCGACACATCCCGATACCGCTGTCGGTGGGCACCGGCCTCGGCGCGCTGGTGGTCGCCGCCGCCGGATTCGGCGCACCGGGCGCCACCGTGGCCGACGCCTGGGTCGCCGCGCTGCTGCTGGTCTCCGCCGTACTCCTCTTCCTCGCTCCGTCGATCGACGTCGGTCGACGCGCCGACGTGGCCTTCGACGGCTCCGACCTGGCCGCCGCCGCGGTGACCGCCGCCCTGGTCGCCACCCTGCTGCGGATCGGCACGGTGCTGGTGCCGGGCGGCCAACTCGCGGTCGCCGCCGCGCTGGTCCTGGTGGTCGCGGTGGCGGCACGGGCGATGCCCGAGGAGTGGCGGCGCGGACCGGTGCTCGGGCTCGTGATCGGCGGCGTCCTGATCGGGCTGCTCGCCGGTTGGATGGCGCTGCGCGGTGGGGTCGGCGTGCTGGCCACCCCTGGCCCGATCTGGCACGGCGACCTCAGCGGCTGGCCGGCCGCGCCGACCGGCGGCACGACCTGGCAGGGCCCGATCGCCCTGCTCCTGCTCGGGCTGGCGGCCGGCGTCCTGCTGCCACCGCCCTGGCGCTACGACGTCTCCGGCGCGGCGGTCCTGCTGGCCACCATCGGCGCGCCGGCCGCCTTCGACCTGTCGTGGTGGTCACCGGTCCTGATCGGCGCGATGGTCGCCACCATCTTCGGGATGGCGGCGGTCGCCTCCATCGACCCCCGGGCCGCGCTGTCCCGGGTCACGGTCGCCGGGGTGCTCGCGTTGCACGCGGCCGGCGCCGGCCTGGTACGTCCCTGGACAACCGCGCTGGCACTGGGCAGCATCGTGCTGATCGGCGCGGTGGTGGCGGCGCTGGCTCGCACCACTGCCGAGCCGCTCGTGGACGACATCCAGGTGGAGGGGATGCCACCACACCTGGCGCAGATCGGCGGCGCGGGCGTGGGTGCCGCCCTGTTGGCGCTGCCGGGGGCCACCGCCGCCGTGGCCGCAGAGTTCGGCCACCCGCCTCAGGTGGTGCTGACCGCAGGTCTGGCCGCCGCCAGCCTCGGCCTCGCCATGGTGGCCGCGTTCCGCCGGCAGATCCCGCAGTACCTGCCCTGGGCGAGCGCCGGCGTGGTGGGCGGCGCGACCGTGACCGCGCTGGCTGCCGTACCCAGTCACCTGCCGGTCGGCGTGTACGCCGCCGCCGCAGCCCTGCTCGGCGTACTCGCCGAACTGATCCGGGGCGCGACCGAACCGCCGGCCGGCGCGGCGCAGCCGGTCGGCCGCTGGACCGTGCTGCTGGACGGGGCGCTACGCCGACTGCCCGGCGACGGCACCCCGCGCCGGTGGCGGGTGAGCCCGGCGGCGGGAGCGCTGGCCGCCGCCGCCCTACCGACCGTACTGGCGCTGATCTCCATCGCGCCGGCACTGCTGGCCGCGCTGGTCGACCCGCACCGGACGCTGACCCGGATCTGGCAGGGGCCTCCGCCGGAACTGCTCGATCCGCCGCCGGCCGCGGTCAACCCGACGCACGTGCTCACCGCGCTGCTGCTCACCGTGACGGCGGCGCTGGCGGCCACCGGATTCAGCGGCGGCCGGCGTACCCGGGCGGTGCCGGTGGTCCTGCCCGGTGCCGCGATCACCCTGTTGATCGCCCCGATCGCGCTCGGCGCTGGCTGGCCGGCGAGCAGTCTCGCGGCGCTGACCGTCTTCATCATCTCGATGCTGGGCCTGGCGCTGACCCCGCCGCCCCCCATCGAGGAGCCGGCCCGCTCGTTGCGGCTGGCCCGGGTGCTGGTCTTCGTGATCGGCCTCGCCGCCGGTGGCGCCGGCCTGGCCGGCAGCCTCGCCACCCGGGAGCTGACCCTGCTCACCCTCGGCGGTGGGGTCGGCGTCGGTGTGGTCGCGGCGCTCTTCGGCACCACCTCCCGGGCGCGCATCCTCGGCTGGCTCTTCGCGTCGCTGAAGGCACAGCTCTTCGTGCTCACCGCTGGCCTGGTGGCCGGGCTCGCCCCGGTCTGGTCCGCGTTCGGGGTGCTCGCGGTCGGCGCGGCGCTCCAGGTCTTCGCCGCCACGCTGCCCTGGCTGCGCCGCCCGGAGGCGCGCCGCGAGGCGGCGACCGTGGAATGGAGCGGGTATGCCGCCGCGCTGATCGCCCTGGCGCTGGCCTTCGACTCGCCACGGCACATCGCCGCGCTGCTGGCCGCCTGGGGCGCCGTCCTCGGACTCGCGGCGACCCGACCCGGTCGCCGGCCCGTGGAGCGGCGGATCCTGTTCTGGGCGGTGGTGGCCTGCGAAATCACCGCCTGGTGGATCCTGATGCGGGTCGCCGACGTGGCGCTGCCCGAGGCGTACACGCTGCCGTTCGCCGCGCTGGCTCTGCTGGTCGGCATCCTGGAACTGCGCCAGCGCGCCGACATGAGCAGCTGGGTGGCGTACGGGCCGGCGCTGGTGGCCGCCTTCGTGCCCACCCTGGCCATCGTGCTGGCCACCGATTCGAGCACGTTGCGCCAGGTGTTGCTGTTGCTCGGCGCGGTCGCCGTGCTGGTCTTCGGATCGATGAGTCAGCAGCAGGCACCGGTGATCATCGGTGCGGTGGTCACCGCCATCGCGGCGGTGCACGCGCTGTTCAGCCTCGGACCGTGGCTGGCGTTGATCCCGGTCGGCTTCCTGCTGCTGATCCTCGGGGCGAGCAACGAACGCCGCCGCCGCGCCCAGGACCGCCTCCAAACCGCCCTACGAGGCATGCGCTAACCCGACCCGCCTCTGGAGTGGGTGTCGGGTTCGGCGGGTGCCGGGTCCGGGGCGGGCACCGCGTTCCCGGCAGGCACCGCGGCACCGCGTTCCCGGCAGGCACCGCGTTCCCGGCGGGTGTCGGATTCCGAGGTAGGTGTCGGGTCGGGGCGGGTGTCGGGTCGGGGCGGTCGCTCTGGTGGTGGGTGGGTCTGGTGGTGGGTGGGTCCGGTGGTGGGTGGGTCCGGTGGTGGGTGGCCTGGTGTGGGTGGCCTGGTGTGGGTGGCCTGGTGTGGGTGGCCTGGTAATGGATGTCGGGTTTCGGAGTAGCTGTCGGGCTCGGGGTGGGCGGTGGCGGGCCCGGGGGTGGAATGGTGGGCGGGTCGGGGGCGTTGGACATCCCTTAACGGCCGAGGAGGACGTCCCGCCGGGTCAGCCGGGTGGGTGTGGTCCGGAATGTTGGCGGGCCTGCGGTCGTTACACCTGGACCCGGCGGCGTGATGCGGCAGTTGCCCCACGCGCCGGAGACTCCCCCTCTTCTTTGAGCGCCGGACGGTGCTTGCGTACGCCTGCCGACCCCCATCGGTGGTGTACGCCGACCCCCGAATGGAGCTTCGCCATGAACACGATCTTCCGTAAGAGCATGCTGGGTATCGCTGGTCTGGCCTTCGCCGGTGGCATGGTCGCCGGCCCCGTCGCCGCGCACGTCGACGGTGGCGCGCTGGCCGCCGGTAAGCCGGTGGCGGCGGTGCAGGCCGACAAGCCGGACACCGCCAAGTTGATCCCGCACGGTGTGCAGGGTGAGCAGTCCCGCATCGAGCTGGACGGCGAGCAGACCGCAAATGTGAAGGCGATCATCGCCGCGACGAAGAAGGCCGGCATGGACGAGCGTGCCGCCGTGGTGTCGATCGCGACCGCGTTGCAGGAGTCGAAGCTGGAGAACCTGGGCCACCTCGGCGACCGCAACGACCACGACTCGCAGGGCCTGTTCCAGCAGCGCCCCTCCTCGGGTTGGGGCACGGTCGAGCAGATCACCGACCCCGAGTACTCGACCACCGCGTTCCTCAAGGGTCTGAAGCAGGTCAACGGCTGGCAGGACATGCCGCTGACCGAGGCCGCCCAGACCGTGCAGGTGTCGGCGCACCCGTTCCTGTACGCCCAGTGGGAGCAGCAGGCCGCCGACCTGGTCACCCAGCACTGGAACAGCTGACCACCAGCCAACGAACACACGCTGGCCGGCACCCGACAAGGGTGCCGGCCAGCAACGTCTGCGGACTCGACGCAACCCGGCCGCGGTTACCGGTGTTCGGCAGGGTGCGACGCCCCGACGCCCCGACGCCCCGACGCCCCGACGCCCCGACGCCCCGACGCCCCGACGCCCCGACGCCCCGACGCCCCGACGCCCCGACGATCTTGCATTCTTGGTCGCCGCATAAGCCACTATTCGGCTGTATCGGCGACCAAAATTGCAAGATCAGCGCAGACCTTGGCGTATCCCCAAGAGAGCCGATGGCGTTGCGGGGTGCTTTGTCGGGTCGGCGCTTCGAGGTGCGTTGTTAAAAGGGGGCCCTTCCTATGCACGAGGCGTTAATAGGGGGCCCTTCCTTACAGCGAGGCGCGGAGGGCGGCGTCCTTTTCGGCGACCAGTTGTTCCAGGTCGGCCTGGTACGCGGACATCCGGTCGAGCAGGGCCGGGTCCGCGACGCCCAGGATGCGGACGGCGAGCAGCCCGGCGTTGCGTGCGTTGCCGATCGAGACGGTGGCCACCGGCACGCCGGCCGGCATCTGCACGATGGAGAGCAGCGAGTCCATGCCGTCGAGGTGCTTCAGCGGCACCGGTACGCCGATCACCGGCAGCGGGGTGACCGAGGCGACCATGCCGGGCAGGGCAGCGGCGCCGCCCGCACCGGCGATGATCACCTTGAGGCCCCGGCCGGCGGCGGCCCGACCGTAGTCGATCATCTTGACCGGGGTGCGGTGCGCCGAAACCACCTCAACCTCGTACGGCACCTCGAACTCGGCCAGCACCTCGGCGGCGGCCTTCATCGTCGGCCAGTCCGAGTCGCTACCCATGATGATGCCTACGGTGCTCACGCCGATCTTCCCTTCGTTCACGACTGCCAGGTCCGCCAGGTCCACCGTCGAGCCGTCCCCGGCCACGTCCCCGGCCCCGGGCGCATCCCCGGCCCCGGCCACGGCTACGACCCGCCCTACCCCCGACGGGGACGCCGTCGCGGAGTCGCGGGGGTCAGTCACCGGTGCCGTCGCGTAGCCAACGGGCGGCCCGCCCGGCCCGGGCGCGTACCTCGTCCAGGTCCGTGCCGAGCACCGTGATGTGCCCGATCTTGCGGCCGGGGCGTACCTGCTTGCCGTAGAGGTGCACCCGGGCGGTCGGTTCGGCGGCGAAGAGGTGGTGCAGCCGCTCGTCGACCGGCATGCCACCGGATTCACCGCCGAGCACGTTCGCCATCACCACCACCGGCGCGGCAAGCGAGGTGTCACCCATCGGGTAGTCCAGTACCGCCCGTAGGTGCTGCTCGAACTGCGAGGTACGGGCACCTTCGATGGTCCAGTGCCCCGAGTTGTGCGGGCGCATCGCCAGCTCGTTGACCACGATCCGGCTGCCGCCCGGCACCGTCGGGTCGGCCACCTCGAACAGCTCCACCGCCAGCAGCCCCACCACTCCGAGGGCGGTAGCCAGGTCGATGGCGAGCTGCTGGGCGGCGACCGCCAGCTCTTCCGGCAGGCCGGGGGCGGGGGCCAGCACCTCGACGCAGATCCCGTCCCGCTGCACCGTCTCCACCACCGGGTAGACGGCGACCTGCCCGAACGGGGATCGGGCCACCTGCACCGCCAGTTCCCGGCGCAGCGCCACCCGCTCCTCGACGATGAGCTTCGTGCCGCCCGCGAGCAGGGTCTCCGCGAGTTCGGCGGCGGCCACGGCGTCGATCACCGGCCAGACTCCCCGGCCGTCGTACCCGCCGCGCGCCGCCTTGAGCATCACCGGCCAGCCCACCTCGTCGCCGAAGGCCACCAGGTCGCTGGGTGACTCGACCGGCCGCCAGGCGGGGTTCGGCGCGCCCAGCGGGCCGAGCCGCTCCCGCATAAGCCGCTTGTCCTGGGCGTGCACAAGCGCGTCGGCCGGCGGGAAGAGCTTCACCCCCTCGCCGGCCAGGGTGCGGATGTGCTCGGTCGGGACGTGCTCATGGTCGAAGGTGACGACGTCGCAGCCCTTGGCGAAGGTACGCAGGGCGGCGAGGTCGGTGTGGTCGCCGTACTGGACGTCGGCAGCGACCAGGGCCGCCCCGTCGTCCGGCGTGAGCGCGAGCACGCGCAGCGACTGGCCGAGGGAGATCGCGGCCTGGTGGGTCATCCGGGCCAGTTGGCCGCCGCCCACCATGCCGACAACCGGCAGACCGGTACGGGAATCCATAGCGGCGCCAGCCTATCGGGGTCGGCCGGGGCGTCGTCCGGCGGATCCGGCTCAGCCCAGCTGCGCCACCAGCTCCTCGACCGTGCCGACCGGCCGCTGGCAGACGAAGCCCCGGCAGACGTACGCGGCGGACCCGCCGTCGAGCAGTGGACGGTCGGCGAGCAGCGGCACCCCGGGCTGGTCCGGGTGCCCCGCCACGATCACCGCACCCGGCGGTGCGTGCCGGTACGCCGCCGCGACCAGCGGGTCCCCGGCCGGGTCGGTGGTGGCCACGGCGATCTCATACGGCCCGGAGAGCAGCGCCTCGCCGACGGTCGCCGCGTACCCGGTGAACCGGGCGTGCCGCCCGACGATCGGCGCGACTGTCGACAGCGCCGTCTCGGCGGCCTCCCGGTAACGGTTCTCCCCGGTCAACGCCGCGTAGGCGACCAGGGCGGCGGAGATCGCGGAGCGGCCGGAGGGGGTGGCGTTGTCGGTCGGGTCGGCCGGCCGGGTCACCAGTTGCTCCGCGTCGTCGGCGGTGTCGTAGAACGCCCCACCCGGCGCGGCGAAGTGCGCCAGGGCGGCGTCGAGGAGTTGCCCGGCCAGCTCCAGCCAGCGCGCCTCGCCGGTGAGCTGGTGCATGGCGCAGAACGCCTCGGCCACGCAGCCGTAGTCCTCAAGCACTCCGGCCGGCTCGCCGACCCGGCCGTCGCGGGAGGCACGGCGCAACCGCCCGTCGACGACATGCACCCGGGCCAGGTGCTCGGCGGTGTCCCGCAGCGCGCCGTCGGCGACGATCAGCACCCCTTCCAGCAGGTTGGCCTCCCCTTCGTCGCCGATCCGGCCGGCGGTCTCGACCAGCCGGACGAACTCGACGAGCGCGGTGACAGCCAGGCCGTTCCAGGCGGCCACCACCTTGTCGTCGCGGGCCGGCTGGGGCCGGGTGTCGCGGGCGGCGAGCAGCCGGCGGACCACGTCCTGCCAGCGACCGCGTACCTCCGGGTCGGCGTCGTCGACGTCGCGGGCCAGCCGCAGCACGCTCATGCCATCTTCGAAGGTGCCGGCCTCGGTGACGCCGAACAGGTCGGCGGCCCACCGGCCGTCCTCCTCGCCGAGCGCCTCGACCAGCTGGGCCGGGGTCCAGGCGTAGGTGAGCCCCTCCACACCAGCGGTGTCCGCGTCCAGCGCCGAGGCGAAACCCTGGCCGGGCCGGTGCAGCTCGTCGGCGAGGAACCGGGCGATGTCCCGGGCCACCCGCAGCGCCAGCGTGTCGCCGGTCAGCCGCCAGAGCTGGGTGTAGACGCGCAGCAGCAGGGCGTTGTCGTAGAGCATCTTCTCGAAGTGCGGCACCGTCCAGTGCGCGTCCACCGAGTAGCGGGCGAAGCCGCCGGCGAGCTGGTCGTGGATGCCGCCGCGCGCCATCGCCTCGCAGGTGTGCCGGACGATCTCCAGGCTGCGTGCCGAGCCGGTGCGCTGGTGGTGCCGCAGCAGGAAGAGCAGATTCATGTGCGGCGGGAACTTGGGCGCCCCGCCGAACCCGCCGTTGGTCTCGTCGTACTCGCTGGCCAGTTGGTCGGCCGCGGCGTCGAGCTGCTCGGCGGTGAGCGGGGCGGTGGGGCCACCGACGGCCTGGGCGCCGCCGATCGCCTCGACCACCGCGGCCCCCTGACGCAGTACGGCGTCGCGCTGCTCGCGCCACGCCGTGCCGACCGATTCGAGCAGCCGGAGGAAGTTCGGGCGGGGGAAGTATGTACCGCAGAAGAACGGGGTGCCGTCCGGGGTCGCGAAGACGGTCATCGGCCAGCCGCCCTGGCCGGTCATCGCCTGGGTGGCGGTCATGTAGACGGCGTCGACGTCGGGCCGCTCCTCGCGGTCCACCTTGATCGACACGAAGCCCTCGTTCAGCAGCTTCCCGACGGTCTCGTCCTCGAACGACTCGTGCGCCATCACGTGGCACCAGTGGCAGGCCGAGTAGCCGACCGAGATGAGCACCGGCACGTCCCGCCGTTTCGCCTCGGCGAACGCCTCGTCGCACCAGGGCCACCAGTCCACCGGGTTGTCGGCGTGCTGGAGCAGGTAGGGGCTGGTGGCGTCCGCGAGTCGGTTCACCCGACGACCATATCCAGCCCGGCGATCGACCGCCGGACTACCATCGCGCCAGCCACCGGGCCAGGCGCAGAAATGCTCAACTCCACTCCTCGGCGAAGGTCTTAGCTTGCGCCAGCACGAGTTCGATCGCTCGTTGTTCCTCGTCGGGTGGGTAGCCGTAGCGGGCCAACAATCGCTTGACCTTGCTTCTGATCCGCGCCTGAACCTGCTCCCGGACTGACCAGTCGACGGTCACATCGGCCCTGATCCGCTCTACCAGATCACGGGCGATCTTCGCCAGGATGTCGCTACCCAACTCCCGCACGGCAGATTCGTTGGCGGCCACCGCGTCGTAGAACGCCAACTCGTCATCGGTCAGCCCAAGTGTCGCCGCCCGCTCCCGATCGGCCACGACCTCCTTAGCGAACCGGACCAACTCCTCGACCACCTGGGCCGAGGTGAGCGCGCCGTTGGTGTAGCGCCGCATGGTCTCCAGCAGCCGGTCCGTAAAGGCCCGTTGACGGACCAGGTTGTGCCGGTGAGTACGCCGGATTCCCTGTTCGATAGCGCGACGGAGCGCTTCAAGGGCAAGGTTGGGCCGCGGATGATTTTTAATCCGCTCAATGAATGACTCATCGAGGTGTGACAGATCGGGCTTCTCGACGCCGGCCACCCCATAAACATCGACAACAGCTTCCGCCGCGACCGCCGAGGCGGCAAGCTGCCGCAGCGCCAATTCGATATCGGCGGTGCTGGGGAGCCCCTGGGCAGCCCTGGCCTCGGCATCGAGCCGGACCAGATACAGCCGTACGGATTCAAAGAAGGCGATGTCGCGATGCAGATGGCGTAGCTCCGGAGCGGCGGGGGCGAGAGCGAACGCGCGGGCCAGTTCGCGGGCATGGGTGGTGAAGCGCCGAGATAGCTCTGGCGGTCCCGAACCGTCGTCACCGGGTGCCGGGGTGCGGAGGTACTCGACCGCGCCGAGAATGGCATCCAGGTATCCACGAGGGCCACCGGCGTCACGTACGGCTCGGAAGTCGTACCCGGCAAGCAACGCGGAAACGATGCCGTGCCGCTCGACGACCAGCGGGATGCCCTCTTCGGAGACGTCGGCTCCAATCGGCCGTTCCACCTGATCATCGACGGTGTACTCGGCCAGCGCCTCGGTCAGCCGGTCGGCGATGCCGAGATAGTCGACGACCAGGCCGGCCGGCTTCTCGCCGAACCTGCGGTTGACGCGAGCAATCGCCTGCATCAGCGCCGCACCCCGCAAAAACTTGTCTATGTAGAGGGTGTGCAGCGGCGGCGAGTCGAAGCCGGTCAGCCACATCGACTGCACAATCACCAACTCCAGCTCATCGTCCGGGTCGGTGGCTCGGCGCTGGATCGCCTTGTTTCGGGCAGCGGACCGAATGTGCGGGGCGAGATGGTCGCTGTCGGAGCGGCCCCCGCTGTAGACAACCTTCAGACGACCCTTGTCGTCCGCTGCATGGCCCCATTCCGGGCGGAGCGCGATGATCTCGTCGTAGAGCCGGGCGCAGATATCTCGGGTCAGGCAGACGATCATGCCCTTACCCGGGACTCCGGTGACCTTGCACATTTCAGTGCTGCGCCGTTCCCAATGCTCGACGATGTCCTCGGCTATCTGTCGTAACCGCTGCGGTGCGCCAACCACCGCCGAGATCGCGGCGAAGGCACGTTCGGCCCGGCGGCGTTCCTCGGGTGTAAGGTCGCCTACCGCATCTTCAGCTCGGTCGTCCAGGTCATCGGGGTCGACGTTGGCCGGCAGGTGCACCGGGATATGCCGGTTCTCATAGAAGACCCGGACGGTTGCGCCGTCATCGACGGCCCGGGTCAGGTCGTAGCTATCGATCTCAGTGCCGAACACCGCTCCGGTATTGATGTGACCGTCGTTGATCGGCGTGCCGGTGAAGGCAATGAAGGCGGCATGCGGCAGGGCGTCGCGCAGGTGCCGGGCGTAGCCGTCGAGGAAGTCGTAGTGGCTGCGGTGCGCCTCGTCGACAATCACCACGATGTTGCGCCGGTCGGAGAGCTGCGGATGGCCCCGGCCGGCGGCCCGCTCGGAATCGGTAAGGCCGAACTTTTGAAGGGTCGTGAACAGGATGCCGCCGGTGGGCCGAGCCCTGAGCTGGTCGCGCAATTCGTCCCGGGTGCCGACCCGCTTCGGTTGGGTCTCCGGCAGCAGCCGGCTGGCGCTGAATGTCTCGAAGAGTTGACTGTCGAGGTCGGTTCGGTCGGTGACGACGACGATCGTCGGATTGTCGAGAGCGGGGTGGCGCATCGCCTTCGCGGCGTAGAACACCATCTCCATGCTCTTGCCGGAACCCTGCGTGTGCCAGACGTAGCCCGCCCGCCCGTCGGTCTGAACAGCCCGTAACGTGCGGTCGACGGCCTTGTTGACCGCGTGGAACTGGTGGGCCTTGGCCAGCTTCTTGGTGGATAGCGCACCGCGTTCGTCGGCGGAGAAGGAAACGAAGTTGGCGACGAGATCGAGAAACCGGGCTGGCTCGAAGACTCCGGAGATCATGACTTCCAACGCCGACCCGTCACTGATGTCAACCCGTCGGCCGTGTTCGTCGACAATCCAGGGCGCCATGTGCTCCCACGGAGTGAACGGTGTTCCGATCCGCGCGGTGGCACCGCCGCTGGCCACCCACACCGCCGGGGCAGCAAAGATGGCCGGGCCGAGATCCCGCAGGTAGGACCGGAGTTGGGCGTATGCCGTCGCGCTGCTGGACTCGCCCCGACTGGCCGATTTCAGCTCTACCACCGCGAGAGGCAACCCGTTCACGTAACAGACCAGGTCGAAACGCCGGGCATGATCGCCGCTGACCGCTTTGACCTGAGAGGCAACCACAAACTCATTGGCGTACGGGTCGTTGAAGTCGACCAGCCACACCGTCGGCTCGCGAGTGATGCCGGCGGCATCGTTGTAGCCGACACCCGAGACGCCCCGGGTCACGAGCTGATGGACCCGAAAGTTCTCAGCAAGGGCATCCTGCGATTCGGGCCGGCGCACCGCGTCAACCGCATCCTCAACCGCCGTGGCCGGCAGATCGGGATTGATTCGGGCCACGGCTCGTTGGAGACGCCGGGTCAGCAGCAGGTCGTCCCAGCCCAGGCGCTCACCGGTACGGGGCGCAAGGTCGACGCCCTCGACAGGTTGCCAGCCCCACTCGGCGAACCACTCCCGTGCGAGCTGCTCCCACCCCGACTCGGTCAGACCGCCTGCTTGCTGCGCCATCGACCACTCTCCTCCGATGACAGAACGTACCCGGCCAGGCCAGCAGCCGTCGACATGATCACCTGGACGTGTCGGCTACCCGCCCGCCCGTCGCACCAGCCGCCGGAGCGACCAGGCGAGGATACGGGCCTGATGGAGGTCGAGCGGATAGTCCTCGACCAGGTCGGCCGCGTACAGCCGCAGGTTGACCCCGACCAGCGGCACCGGCAGCTCGTCCATCCGGAACAGACTGCTCGTCGCGTAGACGACCCGATCGTTGCCCCACGGCGGCAACTCATCGGAGTAGTGGATCCCATCCCAGTCCGCCACACACCAGGAGGGATGCCCCGCTGCCGTTGGCCGAGGGTACGCATTGTTTAGAAACTCGTCGGGCTGGGCCATCGGATCTCCTCCACTC